>DASSZV010000001.1:0-4507 GCA_035702765.1 Solirubrobacteraceae bacterium | reverse complement strand
CCGTGACCTCGTCGAAGATCTTCTGCACGGCGATCGAGATCAGTGGCGTCAGGCTCGAGGGCTTCCAGACCACCGTGTCGCCGCACACGAGGGAGAGCGCCCAGCCCCAGCCGGGGACCGCCACCGGGAAGTTGAAGGCGGAGATGATCCCGACCACGCCGAGCGGGTGCCACCGCTCGATCAGGCGGTGGTCCGGGCGCTCGGAGGCGATGTCGCGGCCGTAGAGCTGCCGGGAGAGCCCGACCGCGAGGTCGCACATGTCGATCACTTCCTGGACCTCGCCGCGCGCCTCGCCGAGGATCTTGCCGTTCTCGATCGAGATCAGCTGTGCCAGGTCCTCCTTGCGGGCGCGGAAGGCGTCGCCCATCTGGCGGACGTAGTCGCCGCGCCGCGGGGCGGGGAGCAGGCGCCAGCGCAGGAAGACGTCGTGGGACGCCCGCACCGCCGCCGCGGTGTCGGCCGCGCTCGCGGAGCGCACGCGCGCCAGCACCGACCCGGTGGTGGGGTCGATGGTCTCGATCACCGGCCCGCCCGGGAGGTCGACGAACCGGCCGCCGATCGAGACGCCGGAGACCTCCTCGCCGATCCCGAACGCATCCAGGGCCGCCTGCAGCCGAAGCTTTCGCTCGCTCGTCGTCTGGGTCGTCATCGCGCATCCTCCAACCGCGGATCCTCAGGTGCCGTCCGCGCCTGCCGACCTGATCGTAATGAGGGACGCGGCGGTCTTCAAGCCTCTGCCCGGCTCGGGGCGACCGCGGCCGGACCTCTTGGTGACCCGGAGAAGGCGATTGCCGGACACAAATTGAACCCGGCGCGGGGTAGGCGCCGGGTTCCAGCCTGAGGAGGTTGCCACCGGACGGGGGGGCCTCCTTCCCCATCCGCTGGCTTCCGCGGGTTCATCACCCGCGCTCAGTCTGCGCTCTCGGCCCCCCGCGGTCGACGGTCGTCGGTCCCGGGTCGGAGGCGCCGGTCGTCCCGAGACCACCCAGCCGCCCGTCCCGGCGCGCCGGGACCGACGTCCCGCGCGGCCCGTCGGTGGACTCGCCATCAGTGGAGCGGCCGGCCCGGCAGGTAGAGGGACTCGGCCGGAGGCGTGTAGGGGCCGGCGCCGCCGTGCTGCGGCACCAGCACGATCCGGCTGTGGTCGGCCGGCAGCCGGCCGTCCAGGGCGTCCCGCACCCAGTCCCCCATGAAGAGGTGCAGCTCCAGCCCGGCGATCCCCTCGCGCGCCTGCACCCGGTGGAACTCGTTCTCGAAGACCCACAGCTCCTTCGGCGCCGTGATCTCGTCGAAGAGCGCGAGCGTGGCCTCCAGGTGCGCCAGCGGGTCGTACTCGCCGGTCACCATCAGCGTCGGGCAGGTGATCCGCGCGCCGTAGCCCACCGTCGTCATGCGCTCGGCCATGGCGTCGAACTCCGCCTCGTCGTGGATCCCCGCCATGTACATGAACATCTGCTTGAAGCGGGGCGAGGCCTCCTCGAAGATCGCCGTCTTCGGGCCGTAGACCGCGTGGGTGGTCGCCAGCGCCTTCATCCGGTGGTCCATCGCGGCCAGGCGCGTGCCCCAGTGGGAGCCGAACGACGTGCCGACCACGGCGATGCGGTCGGGATCGACCTCCGGCCGCTCCAGCAGGTAGTCGATCGCCGCGCTGGCGGCGCGCTCGTAGTTGTCGTCCGACACCCGGATCTTGCGGATGTTGCTGATCCCCTGGCCCGGCCCGTCGATCGACAGCACGTTCATGCCGCGCCGCAGGTAGGGGTTGGCGAGCGGGCTGGGGAACATCTCCTTGGTCATGTCCATGCCGGGCAGGAAGAGGACGGTCGGGGCGCGGCGGTGGTCCCTGAAGAGGTGCAGCCGCCCCTGGATCTGGACCCCCTCCCAGGGGATCTCGACCAGCTCGACCGGGTTCTCGGCGTAGGCGACGACCTTCTCGAAGCACGCCAGGTGCTTCGCGTGCAGGTAGATCTTCTCCCGGTTGTCGTCCTGGAAGATCGCGTGCTGGGCGTGGGCGTAGATCTCGGCGGCCCTGGCGTAGGCGGCGCGGGCCGTGTCGGTGTGGCCCGCGCGCTCGGCCGCGGCGGCGATCGCCTCGGCGTGCGCCGCCTGCTTGCCCAGCGCCCGCGGGATCATGCGGTAGGACTTGACCTCGGGCGGGACCTCCCGCTCGTCGTTGGCGAAGTTCTGCACCCGCCCGGTCTGCTTGACCATGAGGTCCAGGATCCACTGCTGGTTGTCGCGCCGCCGCTCCTGCCGCATGGTTCCCTCCAGCGTTCACGCCGTCGAAGCCGTGTCCCGTAGCCGCAACCGTCCCCTTGTCAGGGGAGCAGTCTAGGGTTGGCTTTCGGGGGAGTCAACGAAGGCCGGCATCCGCCCCTGAACCCGGTTGACAATGTCTGCCGTGGGAGGCAACTTTGGGCGGTGGGATGGTCCCACCGCTGAGGGAGGCAAGGAATCCAATGACGACGGCGAAGATCGATGCCAAGGGCCGACTGGTCATCCCGCGGCGGGAGCGCGAGGCACTTGGGCTCGAACCGGGAGATACGGTTTTTCTCGTACGGGAGGGGACTGCCCTGCACGTCGCCCGGGCCCAGAACCCCTTCGTCGCCTCCCCAGACGACGTGATCCCCCGCCCGCGCGGGACCTTCCGCGAGGCAGCCGAGCGCGCCGCGGTGCGTCACCGCGCGGCCCTCGACGAGCTGGCGAGGCGATAGGCACCGGCCCGGACGGGTTCCCATGACGATCTACCCCAGCGTGGACGACGTCCTGGACCTCTACGCGGTGGAGATCCTCGGCAACCCCGGCGCCGACGCCCGGCTTTATCCGCGCAGCTACTAGTGTCCATAGGGGCAAGATTTGTACGAAAGGAGATCACGCTGTGGATGGTCAGGCCAACCACTCGTTCATCTGGCATGAACTCATGTCCAGAGATCCTGATGCGTCGCAGCGCTTCTACGAGTCTGTCGTGGGGCTGTCGGTGCAGTCGCTGGGGGAAACTCCCAATGAATACCGCATGCTCCTGATCGACGGCCGTCCTATCGGCGGCATGACTGGACCGCGGCCAGACGGAGAGCAGTGGCCATCCGGCGGACCGGCCGGTCACTGGGTCGGGTACTTCGGCACGGACGATGTCGACGGCGCCATCGATCGGGCCAGGGAGCTGGGGGGCGATCTGCTGTTAGGACCGCTCGACATCCCGGGAACGGGCCGCGTGGCGGTGCTGCGCGATGCAGACGGTGCGACATTCGGCCTGTTCAGTCCGATTGCCCCCCGACCAAGCGACACGGGGCTCGGCGGGTTCGAGTAACCCTCGAAGCAGGCGCTTGAGGCGTGGCACCAGGCGCCGACAAGCAGTCGCATGCTGCGTTCGACTCAGCCTTTCACGCTCATGCCTCTGCCGGGCGCGGCCTCAACTAGCGGCGACCGCCTGTGGGTAGACCCGCCGGTGGCTGGTGATGATGCGGGCGATGCGCTCCGGCTGCGCCAGCACGCCGACGTCGGTCGACGGGTCGCCGTCCACGACCAGCAGGTCCGCCAGCTTGCCCGGCTCGACCGTCCCCAGGTCCGCCTCCAGTCCGACCAGCCGCGCCGCCAGCTGCGTGCCGATGCTGACCGCGTCGAGCGGCGCGATGCCGTGCTCGGCCATGACCGTGAACTCCAGCCCGTTGCGCCCCGCCTTCGGTCGCATCCGGTTGTCCGTGCCGAAGCCCACCGTCACCCCGCGGTCCAGCGCCTCCTGGATCATGCGGCAGCGCCCGGCGATGCCCCCCTCGATGCGCTCGACCACCGCCGGGGCGAGGCGCCGCCGCTCGCGTTCGAGCAGCGCCCAGTTCAGCTGGCTGAGCGTCGGGCACCACGACGTCCCGTGCTCGGCCAGTAGCGGCACGAAGTCCGGCTCGTACTCGACCGGCCCGTGCTCGACCCGGTCGACCCCGTTCTCGACCGCGTGGCGGGCGTGGGCCAGCGACATGCAGTGGGCGGCCACCCGGAAGCCCATCCGGTGCGCCTCGTCGGTGATGGCCCGGATCTCCTCGTCGGTGAAGTCGAGCCGCCGGGCGACGTAGTCGGGCGCGGTGAAGCCGCCCTCGCCCGCGAAGAGCTTGATGAAGTCGGCTCCGAGTCCGACGTTCTCGCGCACCAGCGCCCGCAGCGCGTACGGCCCGTCGGCGAAGGCGCTGCGCGGGCGCAGCCGCTCGACCAGGTCGTAGTTCCACTCGCCGACGTTGCCGTGCCCGGCCGTCTGCGACAGCGCCCAGCCGCAGTGGTAGATCCTCGGCCCGGGCAGCTCCTCGCGGTCGATCTGCTGCTTGATGGCGGAGACGAAGCTGGGGTGGCCGTGGCCCATGCTGAACATGGTCGTGAAGCCGGCCGTGAAGACCGCCCAGGTGTCGAGCAGGCCGCGCAGCACGCGCGACTCCGGGAAGGGCTCGAGGTGGGTGCCGTGCGGGTCGTGCGGCCACTCGCCGGTGACGTGCAGGTGCGTCTCGATCAGCCCCGGCATCACCGTCTG
>DASSZV010000109.1:0-25055 GCA_035702765.1 Solirubrobacteraceae bacterium | reverse complement strand
GACGCGGTCGAGCAGGGGGCCGACCGCGTGCTGCTCGTCCCCGGCGACTGTCCGCTGCTCGACCCGACCGAGCTCGAGGAGCTGCTGGCGCTCGAGGTGAGCGCGCCGGCGGCGATCGTCATCCCCGACCATGAGGGCTCGGGCACCAACGGATTGCTGCTCACGCCACCCGGGGCGCTCACCCCCGCCTTCGGGCCGGGCAGCCACGCCCGCCACCACCAGCTCGCTTTAGCTCAGGGCAGCAGCGTCCACACCGTCGCGGTGCGCTCCCTCGCCCTGGACATCGACACGCCGGAGGATCTCGCCGCGCTGCGGGAGCGGCTCGCCTCCACCCGGGGCGGGGCCGCCCACACCCGGGGGATGCTCAACCAGCTCCAGCGCAGTCGGAGCTGATGCTCAGCGCGATCCCCGTCGAGGGCATCGGTGAACTGCGGGCCGGGGACGATCTGGCCGAGTTGATCTGGGCGGGACTCGAGCGTGCCGAGCTCACCCTGGGCGCGCAGGACGTCATCGTCATCGCCCACAAGGCGGTGTCCAAGATTGAGGGCCGGGTGCGCCGCCTCAGCGAGGTGAGTGCGGGGGAGCGGGCCCAGCAGCTCGCCGCGGGTCTGGAAAAGGATCCGCGCCTGGTCCAGGTCATCCTCGAGGAGTCCCGGGCGGTCATCCGGGCCGCTCACGGCGTGCTCATCACCGAGACTCGGCACGGGTTCATCTGCGCCAACGCGGGGGTTGACGCCTCCAACGTGGCCGGCGAGGACACCGTGCTGATGCTGCCCGTCGATCCCGACGCCTCGGCCCGGCGCATCCGGTCCGGACTGCGCGAGCGCACCGGCGCCGCGCCGGGGATCGTCATCACCGACTCCTTCGGACGGGCCTGGCGCACCGGTCAGTGCGACGTTGCCGTCGGCTGTGCCGGGGTGGTCCCGCTGGAGGACTGGCGCGGCGGCCATGACGCCTACGGCCGGGAGCTGCGCGCGACGGTGATCGCCGTCGCCGACCAGCTCGCCGCGACCGCCGACCTCGCCCGGCGCAAGGATGGCCAACAGCCCGTGGTGCTCATCCGCGGGGCCGGACGGCACGTGCGCGCCCAGGACGGGCCCGGGGTGGCGCCACTGATCCGGGACGCCGAGCGCGATCTCTTCCGCTGACCTCGCGCGTGGCGTAGAGGACGGCCCCGAGCAACAGCCCGACGCCGGCGAGCTGCAGGGTCGAGGGCGACTCGGCGAAGATCAGTGCGCCGAGCAGCAGCGAGCCCACGGGCTGGATCATCAACAGCAGCGAGGTCGTCGCCGCGGGCAGCCGGGGCAATGATCGGGAGATGGCGAGCCAGCCGATGACCTGGGAGGACAGCGCGAGCAGGCCCAGCCAGCCCGCCCCGGGCCAGCGTGGGAGAAAGTCCACGTCCGCCAGCGCCACGCCGATGATCGCCGCGACGACGGTCGCCGACAGGGTCATCTCGGCCAGTGGCGCCACCGGCCGGCGCAGGTCGGCCCCGCCGCGGCGCAGCAGCAGCAGCGCGCCGACGTAGGCCACCCCGGCGCCCGCACCGAGCGCCGCACCGGCCCCCGGCGCGCGCCCGTAGGCCCCGTGCTCGAGCAGGCCCGAGATGAGCAGCACGCCCAGAGCGGTCGGCAGGAGCCCGGCGAGGACGCGCGCGTGGGGGCGCTCCTGCAGCAGCAGCCAGGCCACCAGTGGGACGAGCACCACCTGGACGTTGGCGAGCACGGTGGCCAGACCGGCCCCCACGTCAGCGATCGCGCGATCCCACATCACAAGGTCGGCGGCGAAGAAGACGCCGGCCCCCAGGCCGGCGAGCCGGGCCCGCCAGGGACGCCGCCCGACCCGGCGCTCCTCCCACACGGCCAGGGGGACGAGCAGCAGGCTCGCGTATCCGCAGCGAAACACGGCGGCCGTCGAGTCCGAGGCGTGGCTCTCCTTGACGAGGATCGCCGAGAAGGCGATGAGCAGCGCCCCCGCGGCGGCAAGCAGCCGAGCCCGGTCCCGGCTGCGCGGCCCCGCCACGGCGGACGTCAGAGCGCCGGTGCGCCGACGGCGTGGAACCCGCCGTCGACGTGGACGATCTCCCCGGAGATGCCCCGGGCGAGGTCGGACAGGAGAAAGACGATGGGGCCAGCCACCACGGAGGGATCCTCGATGTCCCAGCCCAGCGGGGCCTGGCGCTGCCAGAGGCTGGCGAGGTCCTCAAAGCCGGGGATGCCCCGCGCGGCGACGGTGCCCAACGGCCCGGCGCTGACGAGGTTCACGCGGATACCCCGGGGACCCAGGTCCCGGGCGAGATAGCGCGACACCGACTCCAGGGCCGCCTTGGAGACGCCCATCCAGTCATACACCGGCCAGGCCTTCTCGGCGTCGAAGTCGAGGCCGACGATGCTCCCCCCCGGCCCCATCAATGGGGCGAGCGCGACGGCCAGGGACTTCAGCGAGAAGGCACTGGTCTGGAACGCGGCCAGGGCCGACTCGACCGGAGCGGTGAGGAACCTGCCTCCGAGCGCGTCCTCGGGGGCGAAGGCGATCGCGTGCAGCGCGCCGTCGACGCGCCCCCAGCGCTCGCGCAGCGTCGACTCGAGCGCCTCGAGGTCGGCTGGGCTGTTCACGTCAAGCTCGAGCACGTCCACGGGATGGGGCAGCCGCGCGGCGGCGCGCTCGGTCATCCGACGGACCCGACCGAAGCTCGTGAGCAGGATCTCCGCGCCGGCCTCCTGAGCCGCCGCGGCGGCGTGGAAGGCGATCGAGTCCTTGGTGATGACGCCGGTGAACAGCAGCTTGCGACCAGCGAGCAGACCGGCGCTCACCGCGACCACCGCCGCATCAGTTCTCACCTCCGCCACCGCGGATGACCAGCGACACGTTGTGGCCGCCGAAGGCGAAGGAGTTCGAGATCGCCGCGGGCGGACCGCCGTTCACCGGCACCAGCGGGCGTGCCGTGCCGGGAACGTAGTCGAGGTCGAGCTCGGGATCGGGCACCTCGAGGTTGAGAGTCGGGGCAACGACGCCCGACCGGAGGGTGAGCACGGTGGCTACGGCCTCGATCGCCCCCGCCGCGCCGAGGAGGTGGCCGGTGGCCGACTTGGTTGAGGAGACGGGGATCCGGTACGCGTGCTCGCCGAGGGCGAGCTTCAGCGCCTGGGTCTCGGCCGCGTCGTTGAGCTGGGTCGAGGTGCCGTGCGCGTTCACGTAGGAGATCTGCTCGGGGCGCAGGCCGGCGTCGGCCAACGCGAGCGAGATGGCCGCGGCCGCGGGCCGGCCGGTCGGCTCCGGGGCGGTGAGATGATGGGCGTCGGCGGTCGAGCCGAACCCGGCGATCTCCCCGAGGATCGGGGCACCGCGGCGGATCGCCGCCTCCCGCTCCTCGAGGACGAGCACCGCGCCGCCCTCCCCCATGACAAACCCGTCACGGCGCAGGTCGAAGGGCCGGGAGATGCCGTCGGAGGCAAGCGCGCCCATGGTCTGGAAGGATCCGATCCCGAACTCCGTGAGCACCGCCTCGGTGCCGCCGGTGACGACGGCGTCGGCGTCGCCGTACTGGATCGTGCGCAGGGCCATGCCGACCGCGTGACCACCGCTGGCGCACGCCGACACCAGGCCGTAGGAGGTGCCCTGCAGGCCGTAGCGCATCGATACCGCCGCGGCGGCCGCGTTGGGCATGAACATCGGCACGCCCAGGGGCATGATGCGCTCAGACCCGCGCTGGCGCATCACGTCGTGCTGGCTCTCCATCGTGCCGATGCCACCGATGCCGGTGGCGATGATGCAGCCGACGCGGAAGGAGTCATAGGGCAGCTCGGTGCCGCCCGCATCGGTGCGCCAGCCCGCCTGGGCGAGCGCCTCGTCGGCGGCCACGACGATGAACTGGGCGTTGCGGTCCAAGCGCCGCGCCTCCTTCACCGTGAGGTGATCGCCGGGCGTGTACTCGTCGGCGCGTCCCGCACCGTCCTGGATACCCGACTCACCGGCCGCCCAGCGGGCGTGTAGCGCCGTGGCACCGACCCCGAGCGGGTGCACGGCACCGACGCCGGTGACGACGACCCTGCGCTTGGCGGGGGATGGAGGTGTCTGGTCTGGCACGACCCGCGCCTGGCTTCGCCGCCCGCGGCCTAAGCGGACGCGCGCGCGACGATCAGATCGACCGCCTCGCCCACCGTCTTGAGGTCCTTCATGTCCTCGCCCTTGAGCACGACGCCGTAGTCGTCCTCGACGATCTGGGCGAGCTCCACCAGGTCGAGGGAGTCGATGTCGAGCTCCTCGAAGGTCGCCTCAGGCGTGATCTGGTCGGCCTCCGGGCCGAAGCTCGCGAGCGCCTCGACCACGCGCTCCTGGACCTGCTCCTTGGTGATGACGGTCATTGATTCCTCTCTTGTCACTATGTCAGGCGGCGAGTCCGCCATCGACTGTAAGTACTGCACCGGTCACGTAGCTCGCCTGCGGCGACGCGAGAAAGCGTACGCAGGCGGCCACCTCCTCCGGGGTCCCGGGCCGGCGGGCGGGGATCGCCGCGGCCAGGCTGGAGTCCACGCCCGCGGTCATCTCCGTCTCGATCCAGCCCGGCGCCACCGCGTTGACGGTGATGTTGCGTCGGGCGACCTCCACGGCGGTCGTGCGGGTGAGGGCAAGCAACCCCGCCTTGGCGGCGGCGTAGTTGGCCTGGCCGGGGTTGGCCCGCAGCGCCGAGACGGAGGCGATGTTGACGATCCGTCCGTGCCGGGCGCGCATCATCGGCTTGAGGACGCGCCGGGTGAGACGGAAGGCGGCGGAGAGGTTCGTGGCCAGCACCTCGTCCCAGGCGGCGTCGCTGAGCGATGGGGTGAGGTCGTCACGGGTGATCCCGGCGTTGTTCACCAGGGCGAGCACGGGCGCGCCGAGGGCCGCCTCGGCGGCGCCGACGAGGTCCTCACACACCTGGGGGTCGCTCACGTCCCCGCCCAGGGCGACGGCCCGCCCCCCGGCGGCTTCGATCTCGGCGACGACGGCGGCAGCCGCCTCGGCACCGGAGCGGTAGTTGACGGCGACCGGCCAGCCGTCGGCGGCGAGACCCCGGGCGATCGCGGCCCCGATGCCGCGGGAGGCACCGGTGATCAGCGCGCACCCCGGAGCGGAGGCGCGGGCAGGGGTCGACTCAGACACGGTCGCAGGCGCGGGCGGCGAGGCCGGGGAGCTGTGAGATCTGGGACAGAGCGGGGAACCTCGGGACGGAGCCTCCCCACTGTAGAACGCAGGCGCCCCAACTGAATCCGGCGCCGAAGGCGGTGAGCAGCAGCCGGGACCCCGGAGTGAGACGGCCCTCGGCTTGGGCGTGGGCGAGGGCCAGCGGGAGCGTCGCCGCCGAGGTGTTGCCGAGCTCGGCGATGCAGTCGACGACCCGCTCGGCGGGCAGCTCGAGACGCTCGGACAGGGCGCGGGTGATGCGCGCGTTGGCCTGATGGGGGACGACCAGGTCGATGCTCTCCAGCGGCGTGGCGGCGGCCGCGAGCGCGGCGAGGCTCGCCTCGTGCATCCGCGCGACGGCGTGGCGGAACACCTCGGGGCCGTCCATGTGCAACAGGCCGTGATCGTCGGTGGCCAGCGTCGCGGCATGGTCGCCATCACTGGCCAGCACGACCGGTCCGACCCAGCCCCCGGCGGGCACCGCGTGCGGTTTGACGTCGGGGTCCGGGTCCGCAGCCGGCCCGGGTCCGGTGGCCAGGAGCACGACGGCACCGGCCCCGTCCGCGAGCAGGGGCGCCGAGCGCTTGTCGTCATGGTCGGTGAAGCGGGAGCAGAAATCCGCGCCGATGAGCAGGATCGCGCGGGCACGGCCGCTCTCGATCTGGGCCGCTGCGAGGGCGAGGCCGGTGAGGAAGCCGTTGCAGGCCGCGGCGATGTCGAAGGCGCCCGCTCGCTCGGCGCCGAGGCGGGCGGCGACATGGGCGGCGGCGGCCGGTGTGCGCTCGTCTGCGCTGATGGTGGCGACGAGCACCAGGTCGAGGCTGGTCGCCTTCACCCCGGCCCGCGCGAGGGCGAGCTCCCCGGCGGCCGCGGCGAGGTCACTGAGCGACTCCTCCGGTCCGGCGCGGCGGCGCTCGCGGATGCCGGTGCGCGAGACGATCCAGTCCTCGCTCACGCCGAAGCCCTCGGCCAGGGCGGCGCTGGAGATGCGCGCGGGCGGTAGGGCCCCGGCCACGGAGACGAGCGCTGCGGCGACGGGCGCGGAGCGCGGAGGCCCCGTCTCGGCGGCCGTCGACTCGAGCACGGCTCCGGCGCTCCTAGACACTGGCCAGCTCCACGCCGCGCAGCGTGCGCTTGGCCAGGCCGGTGAGCACCCGCCCGGGGCCGACCTCGAGCAGGCGGTCCACACCGCGAGCGCGCAGGGCGAGCAGCACCTCGCGCCAGCGCACGGGCGAGGTGAGGGCCTCCTCGAGCCGGCGGCGGACATCGTCGAAGGGCTCGGCGGTCACCGCCGAGATGACGCTGGCGTGCCCCTCACGCACCTCGACCCGGGCCAGGGCGGCCCGGAACTCCGGGACTGCCGAGGCCATCATCGGGGAGTGGAAGGCGCCGGTGACGGGCAGGATCAGGGCCCGCAGTGAGAGCGCCTCCGCGGACGCGGCGGCCGCGGGGAGCGCCTCACGCGCACCGGAGAGGACGACCTGCTGGGGTGAATTGTCGTTGGCCACCGCGAGGCCGTGGGCGGCGGCGAGCTCAGGAGCGCGCTCCGCCGCGTCGGCACCGAGGATCGCCACCATTCCGCCGGCGCCGGCGGTCTCCCCCGCCTCCTGCATGAGCCGGCCGCGCAGGGCGACGAGCTCGAGGCCGTCGCGCTCACTCAGGCGCCCCGCGGCAACGAGCGCCCCGAGCTCGCCCAGGGAGTGTCCGGCCAGGAACGCCGCCCCGTCGCGCTCGGCCTCCGACAGCGTGCGCCAACCCGCGAGGCTCGCGCAGAAGATCGCCGGCTGGGCGAAGGCGGTCCCCTCCTCGACGCGCGGGAAGGGGTCCGTTCCCATGACGTCGATGACCGCCTCGAGCAGGTCCGGGGCGACGGTCGCGACGGTGTCGCGCATCTGCGGGGTCTGGCTCCCCTGACCGGGGAAGAGGAGGGCGGTACTCATGTCGTTATGGGAGTAGCGCGGGGGGCCGGGCCGGGATACGCGACCGGGCTGAGGTCCACCCGAACGGGGGGCGCGCGCCGCGGGGCCGCCGCGCGCGCCCTCCCGGGCGCGGGCGAGGATCCGGTCGATGACCGATCCCCGCCCGCGGGCCCGGGCCCGGCTAGCAGCCGGTCTTGCCCGTGACCGTGACGGTCTGGGGGGTGTGTCCGTTGGTCGCCGTGAAGGCCACCGAGTAGGGCCGCTTGCCGGCGACGCAGCCGGTGGAGGCGAAGAAGGCGACCGTCTTGGCGCCCACCTTGTGGGTCAGCTTCCTGAAGGTGAGCGTCTCACTCTCCAGGGCCGAGTAGAGCCCGATGTTGCCCGCGTTGGTCGAGACCGGCGGAGGCAGCGGGGTGTCGTCGACCAGCGTCGTGCCGTGCTCCCTCAGCGTCCCCGTCCACGCGGCGACCGCGCCGGTCTGCAGGCCGACGCAGCTGTGGCCCGCGGGGATCGTGAAGAAGTAGGTCAACTTGCCCGGGCCGCCGTTCCAGATATCGAGGACCGGGTCACACGGGTTGCCCGCGACGGTCGGCGCCTTGGGCGACCACAGCTCGGCGGTGACCGGCCCGCGGCCGACCAGGGCTCCCTTGGGGCAGCCGGCGTCGGTCTGGGCGGCGTTGATCTTCGCCGCCGTGCAGACCGGGAAGCCGGCCTGGTGAGCGGTGACCTTGGGCATCGTGAGCTTGATGTCGGTGAGCGGGTCGGCGTTCGGGGTGCCGTTGGCCGGCTTGGCGCTCAGCCGCTGGACCATGCCCAGGGCCACGGGCTTCTTGGCGGTGCCCGCTCCGTGCTGGCTCACCTTCACCGTGGCGCTGTAGGTGTTGTATGACGCGGCCAGCGCGACGCTCGCGACCAGCAGTGCGACAAGGGCGGTGACCGCGGTGACGGTCAGACGCATCCTCTTCATGTCCTCTCCTCTATGGCAGGGGTTCGATGTGGGGGTACGACATGCTCAGAGCCAACGGCGCCTGCGCCCTGCACGCCGGCCCGCTGGGGTCGTCGGTGAAGTAGACCGACGACAGCACCTGGGCAACACTAGCGGGCAGGACCGCGCCCACCGCCGGTAGCGGGTTGGCGGTGCAGAGGTAGGCACCGAAGGTCTCCAGGCCCGAGAGCAGGCGGCTCTCCCCGCCCGGCGCCATGTACGGGTTGCTGCGGTTCGAGCGCGGGCGCCGGGCGTAGGCGGTGAGCGCCTCGGGGTTCACCGGCGCGGAGATCCGCAGGTAGTGGGTGAGGCGGCTCGAGGTGAGGCTCGCCCCGGTGGCCTGGGTGCTCGCGGCGGTGTTGGCGAAGAAGCTGGCCAGGCCCTGGCGGTAGCGGTCCAGATAGTCGACGATCGGCACCACCGAGCCGAGATACGGCGTGGCCCGCGCGAGGAACGGGACCGCCGCGGTGAGTGTCTGCTCCAGCGCGGGGATGCCCGCCCGGGAGCTCGCCGACAGCGGCCCGAGCCCGGCCAGCGCCCTGCGCAGCCCCGGCGCGAGCGGCCCCACCCGCACGAGAAAGCGCGAGAGCGCAGGCGCGGCGGTGGTGAGCCGGGAGATGAGCAGGCCGCTGGCGCCCGCGAAGGTGCCCAGGGCGCCCACGGCGCTGCGCGCGGTGCCGAGAAAGCCGGGGAAGGCCGCGACGGCGGCGGCAAGCGCCCGGTCGCGTGAGGCCGTGGTGGTGAAGACCTGGTCGGAGTGGGTGACCAGCGCCTGCAGGGCCCGGGGCGAGGCGGCCAGGGCGTCCAGGACAGTCGCCCCGTGGCCGAGCAGCGAGGCGGTGGCCGCGCGGTCCCGGGCGAGGACGGCGAGCACCGCCGAGACGTTGGTGCCAAAGGGGCTCAGCTGGGCCAGGGCGGCATTGAAGTCCTCCCCTCGCCCGGTGAGGGCCATGCCGCCGTCCTGCATCCACACCCGCAGGGCCGCCCGGGTGCGCGGGTCGAAGCTGTTGAGGATCTGATCCAGCGAGACGGTCGCCGCCACCTGCCCGGGGGGCAACGTCGCGCCGTCAGGCAGCATCGGACCGCGTGGGTTGCCCGCACTGAGGGCGACGTAGGTCTCCCCCAGCAGCGACTTCTGGCGCAGGGTCGCCCGGGTGTCGGCGGGCCGCGGCGCGTCGGCGTGATCGATCTCCAGCACCGCCCGAGTGAGCCCCGTGCGCCGGTCCGGGCTCACCGCGATGACGCGGCCGACGGTGACCCCGGCGATCTCCACATCGTCCTGGACGCCGAGCTCGGTCGCCTGGTCGAACTCGACCGAGAAACGGTAGCCCGACGCGGCCAGCGGCACCGACCCACCGAACTGGATCCACAGGAACACCAGCAGACCGACGCAGGACAGCGCGAAGGCGACCATGATGGCGACGCGGGAGGCGCGGGGGGCGAGCGTGTCCATCAGGCGGCGGGCGGGCAGTAGGGGGACTTCAGGCTCGCAGCCTGGGGTTCACCGAGCAGGGTGAGCAGCGCACCGATGGACGGCTGGGAGGAGGACAGGACGGTCTGGAGCAGGTTGAGCGCCGGACAGGAGGCGAGGAACAGCCCGCGGACGACGGCGCCGTTGGCGTCCTGAAGCGAGAGCACGGAGTTGGCGTTGTGGGCCAGCCAGCTCCCCCAGAACAGGTAGGAGTTCCCACTGGAGGGTCGGTGGGCGAGTCCGTTGAGCAGCTGGTTGATCCAGGCAAGTCCGGAGCTGAGCTCCGGCGTGGCCGCGGCCAGCCGGGCCGCCGCGGGGTCGAGGTGTGCCGACACGGGCTGGATCGTGGTGGAGAAGGGCACGAGGATGTGGCTGATCTCCGTCCGCGTGCCGCGGGCGAGCGGCACGAGCGCGGCGAGCGCGGGGGCCAGGGTGTGGGTGACCGGCTCGAGCCGGACCAGGGCCGGGGCCGCGGCCGCGCCGAAGCGCGCGACCTGGCCCAGGGCCTGCTGCGTTGTCGCCAGCGTCGCCGGAGCCTCCGCCAGGGCCCCGGAGAGGGCCCGATCCTGGCTGGCGATGGCGCCGAAGTCCCGGTTGGAGGCATCGATGAGGCCCCCGAGCTGGGTGTTGACGCCACCCAGGGCGCCCGCGACAAGGTCAAGGTTGTGGATCGCCCGGGCGAGCGCGTGGGTGCGCCGGGCGAGCAGACCGGTGAAGGTCGCCGTGCTGTGCAGCAGCGGCGGGAAGCGGCGGAACACCGCGCGCAGGCTCTCGGGCGCCGAGCCCGAGAGCGCCTGGGCCCCGCCGGAGAGGGCGAGCAGCAGGTAGGAGCGCGTGTCGGCGTCGAGTGAGGAGAGGATCTGGTCGACATTGACGTCCGGCTGGGTCTCGGCCAGGCCGAGGCTGCCGCCGTTGGGGATCCGCCCCGCCGTGGGTGTCCCTGGGTCCAGTGACAGGTACATGTCCTTCAGCGGCGTGCGCTGGCGCAGCAGCACGGTGGCGTCGCGGTAGATCGGCCCGTAGCGGGGATCGATGTCCATCGTCACCACGGCGTGGCCGTGCTCGAGGGTGACCGCGCCGACGGTGCCCACGGGGACCCCGGCGATGGTCACGGCCTCGCCCTGGCCCGGGCTCACCGCGGCGGCGGTGGCGAAGTCAGCCCGGACGACGTAGAAGCTGCGCAGCAGGGTGAAGGCGGGCTGGTGGCCGAGGATGTAGGCCGCGGAGGCGAGCGCCAGCAGGAGCATCACCGTCACGGCGGCAAAGTCCCGACGGTGGGTGAGGATCGCGCGCTTCACGGTGTCCCGCCCGTGCTCACCGCGTTGAGATCCGGCGCCGCGGCGCGGGCACACGGAGCCGTGGTCACCACGGGCGGCGCGACGCTCGGCAGCAGCGGTCGGGTGCCCAGCGGCGGGAGCACCGCGTTGCCGAACAGCGGCCCGTTCACGGGCAGCGCCCGGGTCTGCACGAGCGTGCCACCGCCGCCGATGGCGGCCCGCAGGTAGCGCCCGTTGCCGTCGAAGTTCTGGGACGCCGAGGTGAGACCGACCGCGCTCTGGAAGAGCTCGAGATACAGCGGCACGCTGCCCGAGCCGGCCCCCGGGTCACGGATCACCTGGTTGCCCGTGGGGACCAGGTCATGGCTGGAGCACAGCGCGAGGGCATCGAGCTGACCGAGGAGGCCGCGGGCCGAGCCGGTCAGCGTCGCGGTGTGGCCCAGCGCCGGGGTGAGCGTGCCCAGCAGTCCGCCCAGATGGCGGGCATCGACGAGCTCGGTGAGCGAGCCGAGCCAGGGCAGGGTCGCCCGGATCGTGGGGGGCAACTGGCGCAGCCCCGGCTCCAGACCGACCGAGACGCGGCCCAGAGCGGGCAGCGCCGGGGCGAGCGCGCCATCAGCCCGGCGGGCGGCGTCGAGCGTGCCGGGCAGCGCGCCGATGGTCGCCGCCAGCGCGCCCTGGCGTCCGGCCAGCGTCGTCATCGTCGCGTCGAAGCCAGCCACCAGCGACCCCAGACGCTGCTGGGTGGCGGCCAGGGTGGTGAAGATCCGGGCGAGGCCCCCGATGCTGCCGGAGAGGTCATGGGGGGACTGGCCCAGAAGCGCCTGGTTCACCTGCGCCGACGCGCGCAGGGCCGCGGTGGAGACGGCCAGGGAGGCGTTGAGAGCGCGGGCGCCGCCGCCGGCGAGCGCGCCCGCGACCCCCTGGAGGAGCTGCTGGAGGTTCCGGCGCGCGGGCGAGTCGAGGCTCGAGAGGATGCGGTCAAGTTGGACCGGGCCGGCGGTGTCGGCGGCCGGCAGCGTCGATCCCGAGCCGAGCACCGGCGCGCCGGGCAGACCCTGGGTCAGGGCGACATAGAAGTTGCCCTCCAGGAACGTGCGGGCGCGGATCGTTGCCGTGGCGCCCTGGTGGACGGGCAGGGCGGCGGGATCGAGGGTCATGGTCACCGTCGCCGCGCTCGGCGAGCCGGGGATCGGCGTCACCTGAGTGACCTCCCCCACGTCCACACCGGCCACGCGGACCGGGGAGGGGATGTGCAGCTGGGTGTTGGCGGTGAAGGTCGCCCGCAGGATGAACGGGCTCGCCGCCCAGGGCATGCGGCCGCCGAAGACGACATAGCAGAGCAGCGCGAACAGCGTGAGCGCAGCGGCGGCGGCGGGGATCGGGGTGAGCCGTCGCCGCCGGCCCCGTCCGCCCACGGCGGCGGCGCCGCGGGGCAGACGACGGGGCCGTTCCGGCCGGGTCCACGGCTGCCGCCGCGCGCGCTCAGGAGGGACCGATCTGGGCATGGCTCGGGGTGTAGGCCTCGGTGCCGGCGCTGCAGAGCGCCGGCTGGCCGGGACTGTCGGTGTACGGGGTCGGGTCGCTGTGCAGCGGCGCGTGGTGGCTGCCGCCGGAGGTGCTCGTGGACAGGTATGGGGTGTGACTGGGCACCGCCTCGCCGCCGGTGACGTCGTCGATGGCGACGAGCACGAAGCGCAGCACGGTCCCGGTGCCGACGTTGTCCGACAGCGTGCTGGCGAGGTTGTGCAGGGTGGTGGTGATGTCATCACAGCCGGTCTGGACCGGGGCGAGGTAGCCCAGGGGCTGGTGAAGGCTCTGGGCGGTGAGGGTGAGCCGGCTCAGGCCCGCCTCGACCGTCGGGGAGACGCTCAGCCCGGCGAGGGTCCGGGCCAGCGCGGTGACGCGCCGGTCCAGCGCGATGGTGCCCGGCAGCGTGCGGCTCCCCGCCGCGAGTGCGTCGGCGAGCACCGGGGCGCTCGCCGGCAGGGTGGCCAGGCCGGGGTCGAGCTGCGCGAGCAGGTCCGCCGTCGCGCCGGTGAAGGCGTCGATGCGGGCGCCGTCGGTGGTGACGGCGGTGAGCGCGCCGGGAGTCCCGGCGATCGCCCGGGCCAGGTCCGGAGCCACGCTGGCCAGGGCCGTGAACGTCCGGGCGAGCCCGTTCAGGGCGTGCCCCTGCGCGGCGGCGACCGGGGCGAGGGCGCCGTTGAGCGCGCCCAGGCCGCTGATGAAGCCGCTCAGGCGGGTGCCCGGCGCGGCGAGCAGATCCATCACCGGGGCCAGGCGCCGGGTGAGGGGGACGAAGGCGCCGATGGCCGCGTTGACATCGGCGCCGCGTCCGGCGAGCGCCGAGCCGAGGCCCAGGGTCGTGCGGGCGACACCGAGCCGGGTCGGCGGGTCGAAGGTGTTGAGCACCTGGTCGAGGTCCACGGCGGCGCCCGTGTCGGCCGGCGGCACCGTGGCGCCGTTGGGCCAGCTGTCCGCGCTGTGACCCAGCTGGACGTCGAGGAACTTGGACCCGATGGCCCCCTTGAGACGGATGACGAAGCGGGTGTCCCGCGGCAGGTGCCCGACGCTCTGGTCGAGCTGGACGGTGACGTCGGCCACGGGCCGGCCGCCGGGTCCGTGTGCCGGGGTGACGGTGGTGACGAAGCCGATCAGGCTGCCGCCCATGTGGACCTCCGAGCCGCGCGTGAGCTCCTCGGCGTTGACGACCTGCAGATGCAGGGTGTAGCGGGAGACGAAGGGGAGGCTGGTGTTGGCCTGGAAGGCGAGCACGACGCCGGCGATGAGCACGACGCTGGTCACCACGCCCAGGAGCACCCGGTTCTGCAGGGGCCCGCCGCCGGGCCGGCGCCGGTTCATGCTCCGCCCCCGGTGAGGTAGTGAAGGAGCCCGCCCAGGCGCGCCGCGGTCCCCGCGGTGGCCAGGCCGGCCGTCCGGGCGGCGGCGGGGAAATGCGCCGAGCAGCCGGGCACCGGCGCCCGGGCGTACCCGGTGCAGGAGCCGACCTGCAGGTCGGTGCGTAGGTAGTGCCCCTTGGTGTCGAAGCCGTTGGTCGCTCCGGCGCCGTTGAAGAGCAGAGCGAGCAGGTCACCGATGGCTCCGGTGGAGTTCAGGCTCGCGGTGAGGCGGGCCAGCGACCCGGCTGTCGGCCCCGCGGCGGCACCCAGCGCGCCGAGGTGGGTGATGAGCGGCTGGGTGGCCAGCAGGCGGCCCTGGGAGGCGGCGGCGGTCCGGGCGAGCGCGTCCAGCGCACGGCGGGCACGCGCCGCGAAGGGCACCAGCGTCGTGAACTGACGTTGCAGAGCGCCCGCGCTCGCCCCCAGATGACCGAGGGCCGGCGTGCCCTCCTGGGCCAGACGGGACAGGTCGGCCATCAGCGGGCGCAACTGGGTCAGGAACGGCGGCAGGGCATGGATCGACGCGGCGATGGCCGGACTCTGGGTGGCCGCGGACGCCGCGGTGGTGTCCGCGGAGACGACGAACTGCGCGAGGGATCGTCGCGCGCGGGCGAGCGGGCCGAGGACCGCGTCGGCGTCGGAGGCGAGCCGTGCGAGGGTGTGGCTCTGGGCGGCGAGCAGTGCGAACACGCGCTGGGTGGCGGCCAGGCCGGGGTCGGCGCGGAGGATGACCGCGTTGAGGTCGCTGCCGCGGGCGGCCAGGCCGGTGCCGAGCTCGTCGAGGATGACCGCGAGGGCCTCGCGGACCGGCTCGGTCGAGATGCTCTGGACGATGTCCGGGTCCACGGGAGAACTCGTCTGGGTCACCGGGAGCAGGTGGGTCCCCGCGCCCGGGCCGCTATGAAGGGTGCTCAACGGAGGCGCGGCGGCGGTGCCCGGGCTGCAGTCGAGGTAGCGCTCGGCGATCAGCGACTGGGGCCGGATGAGACAGGTGGCGTCGCGGTGCCAGGGCGCGAACCCCGGCGTCGTCACCTCCAGCGTGAGCACTGCGAGGTGCTGGGGTGTGACGCTCTCGGACACGATCGTGCCCACGGGCGCGCCGGCGATCCGCACCTGCTCCCCGGGTGCGGCGTAGGCGGCGTTGTCGAAGACGGCTCGTACGACGTAGCCCCTGGAGCGTCCCTGCAGCGCCCGCAGTCCCAGCCCGACGACGGCGACGGCGGCCAGCAGCGCACCGGTGATGAGCAGCGCCCGCCTCATGGCACCTGGGTGGGGTCACAGCCGGGAACCGCCTCGGGGGCCGAACCGTCGGGAGTCGGTTGGACGGCGGAGCCGGGACAGCGCGAGGTGACCTTGGTGAGGCCGTCAAGGCGGGCGCTGGGCAGCCGGGGGATGAGCGCGCCGGCCGGGCCGAGGCTGAAGGCGTTGAAAAAGGGCTGGGTGCGCGCGTAATGACCGTTGGCGTCGTAGGTCGCCGCCGTCTGGCCGAGGTTGACCAAGGCGGCGGTGATGTCGGGGATGTAGGCCCGCAGGCCGTCGAGCTGGGTCTGGGACGCGTTGAACGCGGCGACGCCATCCGGGAAGGCCCGCCGGGCCACTCGGTCGAGGGCGGGGGTGCGCGCGAACAGGGCCCCAGCGGCGCTGACGAGGCCGCTGAGCGCGTTCACCGTCGGCCGGGCAACCCCGGCGAGCTGGCTGAGAGCGGCGCTGAAGGGGGCGAGCTGGACGACCGCCGGCGTGGCGATCCGGACCACGGGCGTGAGCGTGGCGAGCGTCGTGATCACCGTGGCGAGCGTGCGCTGGGTCGCCCCGAGCGTCCCGGGCAGGCGGGACAGGGCGGCGGCCAGTGCGCCGGAGCGGCTGGCGATCGCCCCGGTCGCCGCTGCGGTGCTGGAGACCAGCTGGGTGAGCTGCCCCGCGCGGCTGGCCAGGGTCTGGAGGGTGCTCGCCCCCGAGACGAGCAAGGCGTCGAAGGCCGCCTCGTTGACGCTCAGCTCGTGGGTCACCGAGGCGGTCGCGGCGAGCGCCGGATCGAGGTAGGCGAGGGTCGCGTGGGCTTGGGCCGAGCGGCCGGCGATGGCCGTCGCCTCCCCGCGGATGACGTGGGACAGCGCGTGGCGGGTGAGCGGGTCGAAGGTGTCGAAGAGCTCGTCGAGGGAGACCTCGGCATGGGTGTCGCTGCTCGCCAGCGTGGCGCCCGAGGCCAGGGCCGGCGCCGAATCCGGAGCCGGTGAGAGGGTGATGTAGTGGCTGGCGATCCCGGCCAGGCCGTTGGCCTCGATCCGCGCGACGGTGCCGGCGTGCAGCGGCGTGGCCGCGGAACCGACCTTGATGAGCACCGCGGCCTGGCCGTTCCGGGTGAGGCTCACCGACTGCACGCTGCCCACCTGACCGGGGCCGATCATCACCGGATCCCCGCTCACCAGCCCGGAGGCGTCGGAGAACAGCAGGCGCACGCGGTAACCCGTCCCGGGCCACAGGAGGATGGCGGCGAGCGCCGCGAGGACGAGCCCGAGCGCGACGAGCGCGAGGGGGCGGCCTCGACCCGAATGGGCAACCTCGCGTTGAATGGACGTTCCTCTCCTCGACGAACGGCGCCTCCCCAGGCCTGCGGGATGGTAGTGCGCCCTTCAGCGGACCGGGCCGGTGCTTCTGTGCAGGCATCCTGCGGAGATGCCGCGCTGGACGCGGCGCGGGCGACGTGTGGCGCGCGCGACGCTAGGCGCTGCGGGCGCTGCGGCGCCGCGGCGGCGGGCTGACGAGCAGGGCGGCGCCGAGGGCGCCCCCCGCATCCCCGAGCGACGAAAGCTCGACGGCGGGCATGGCATGGCCCGGGAAGAGGTGCGGGCCCATGGCCGCGGCGATCCGGTCGACGACCGGCTGGCCGAAGCGCACCCCGAGGCCCCCGCCGATGATGACCGCCTCGACGTCGAGCAGGTTCACCGCCGAGGCGATGCCGACACCGAGCGCGTCGACGGCACCGTCGATGAGCGAGATGGCCAGAGCGTCCCCCTTCTCCACCGCCTCGTGCCAGACCGAGGAGGAGAAGCGTTCGCGGCCCTTGCGCTCCATGACCTTGAGCAGGTCGGACTTAGTGCCCTTCTTCATGGAGCGGCGCGCCTTGGCCTCCATCGAGGCTCGCCCGGCGTACGCCTCCAGGCAGCCGCGATGACCACAGCCACAGCGCCGGCCGCCGGGTTTGACGACGACGTGGCCGATCTCCCCCGCCCCGCCGCGTCCGTGCCAGAGCTTCTTGTTGAGGATGATGCCCCCGCCGACGCCGGTGCCCCAGAAGACACCGAGCACCGAGCTGTAGCGCCGGGCCGCGCCGATTCGGAACTCGGCCTGGGTGCCCACGGCGACGTCGTTGCCCACGCGCACGCTCGTGCCCAGGGCGGCCTCCAGCGTCCCCCCAAGCGGGAACGAGCCGTTCCAGTCCGGCAGGTTCCGGGCCGAGGAGACGACCCCGGCGGGCGAGACCGTGCCGGGTGAGCCGACGCCGACGCCGAGCAGCGCGGCGGGCGCGACACCGGCGGCGCCGGCCGCCTCCTTCAGCGCGTCGGCGATCTTCGCCGCCACCGCATCGGGCCCCCCGCTGACGGGGGTCGGGTGACGGGCGCTGGACAGGATGCTGTTCTCCTCATCGACGATGATCGCCTCGATCTTCGTTCCCCCGAGGTCGATCCCGCCGCGCAGCTCCGCCATGGGTCGATGCTGTCACACCGCCGCGCGCGGCGCGCCCGTCAAGTCCAGGCCTGGCGGTAGCGCGTCTGCTCCGGGGTCGGAGTGTCGATCTGCACCCCCACGGCAGCGAGCTTGAGCCGGCCGACCTCACGGTCGATCGCGTCGGGCACCGGCTGGACTCCGGGGATGAAGCGGTCCGGCTCGCGGACCAGCGCGCTCAGCGACAGCGCCTGGACGGCGAAGCTCACGTCCATCACCGCCGCCGGATGCCCCTCGGCGGCGGCGAGGTTGACCACCCGACCGCGCGCCAGCAGGTTGAGCAGCCGGCCATCCTCGAGGCGGTACTGATCGACGAGCGGGCGCACGGGCCGCGGCGGCCCCTGAGCGATCTCGGCGAGCGCGGCCAGGTCGATCTCCACGTCGAAGTGCCCGGCGTTGGCCAGCAGCACCCCCGACTTCATCACCGCGAAGTGCGCGGCGCCGAGCACCGCACGCGAGCCGGTGACGGTGACGAAGATGTCGCCACGGGCCGCCGCCGCCAGTGCGGGCATCACCTCATAGCCGGCCATCCGCGCCTCCAGGGCGGCGAGCGGGTCGACCTCGCAGACGATCACCACCGCGCCGGCGCCCCGGGCCCGTTCCGCCACGCCCATGCCCGCCGAGCCGTAGCCGAGCACGACGACGGTCTGGCCGGCCAGCAGCACGTTGGAGGCGCGGATGATCCCGTCCAGCGCGGACTGCCCGGTCCCATGGCGGTCGTTGAGCACGCGCTCGGTGCGCGCCTCGTTCACCGCCAGGACGGGGAAGGGCGCGGCCCCGGGTGAGGAGAAGGCACGGCGCAGGGCGACCAGGCCAGTGGCCGTCTCCTCGGTCCCGCCAAGGCGCGGCCGGGCGGCGAGCAGCAGGTCGCCACCGTCGTCGAGGACGACGTCCGGGCGGGCGGCGGCGAGCGCGGCGATGCCCGCCTCATAATCACCGAAGGCGTCCCCGTGGCGGCCGTGGACGACCATCGCGCCGTCCCCGGCGCTCGAGCCGAGAAGCTCGGCGATCACCTCGTCCTGGGCCGACAGCGGGTTGGCCGAACAGAGCATGACCTCCGCCCCGGCCCCGCGCAGCGCGGTGGCCAGGACGGCGGTCTCGGCCGTGAGGTGCAGGCAGGCGCCCACGGAGACGCCGCTCAGGGGCCGCTCGTCCCGTAGACGAGCGGCGACCTGCCCCAGCACGGGCATCTGCGAGGCAGCCCAGCCGATCCGGTCCGAACCGAGGGTCATTCTGACGAGCCCCGGATCAAGCCTGGCCAGGACGCAGTGATGACGACGTGGTCCCCACGTCGAATCCCGAGGACACAGCCAGGCGTAGATCCGCGGCCGTCAGAATTAGTAGCGGTAGGTGTCGGGCTTAAACGGGCCCTGCACCGGCACGCCGAGGTACGCGGCCTGGGTCGGCTCGAGCACGGTCAGCTTCACGCCGAGGGCGTCGAGGTGCAGGCGGGCGACCTTCTCGTCCAGGTGCTTGGGCAGGACGTAGACGTCGGTGGCGTACTTGCCGTCGGCGTTGTTGGCCCACAGCTCGATCTGGGCGATCACCTGGTTGGTGAAGGAGTTCGACATCACGAAGCTCGGGTGCCCGGTCGCGTTGCCGAGGTTGAGCAGCCGGCCCTCGGAGAGAACGATGATCGCGTGGCCGTCCGGGTAGACCCACTTGTCGACCTGGGGCTTGATGTTCACGCGCTCGATCCCGGGGGTGTGGGTCAGCCCGGCCATGTCGATCTCGTTGTCGAAGTGGCCGATGTTGCCGACGATCGCCTGGTGCTTCATCCGCTCCATGTGCTCGGCGCGGATGACGTCGCGATTGCCCGTGGTGGTGATGAAGATGTCGGCGGTCTCGACGACGTCCTCGAGGGTCGTCACCTGGTAGCCGTCCATCGCCGCCTGCAACGCGCAGATCGGGTCGATCTCGGTGACGATCACGCGCGCGCCCTGGCCGCGGAGGGAGTCCGCACAGCCCTTGCCGACGTCGCCGTAGCCGCAGACGACGGCGACCTTGCCGCCGATGAGCACGTCGGTGGCACGGTTAATGCCGTCGATGAGCGAGTGGCGGCAGCCGTATTTGTTGTCGAACTTGCTCTTGGTCACCGCGTCGTTGACGTTGATGGCCGGGAAGAGCAGCTTGCCGTCACGGGCGAACTCGTACAGGCGGTGCACGCCGGTGGTCGTCTCCTCGGTGACGCCCTTGATGCCCTGGGCGATGGTGCTCCAGCGCTTGGGGTCCTCCTCGAGCGAGCGCTGCAGGAGGGCGAGGATGACCTTGAACTCCTCGTTGTCGGTGGAGTCGGGGCTGGGGACCGCGCCGACGGCCTCGAACTCGACGCCCTTGTGGACGAGCAGGGTCGCGTCGCCACCGTCGTCGAGGATCATGTTCGGCCCGCCGTCGAAGCCGAGCAGCGCCTGCTCGGTGCACCACCAGTACTCCTCCAGCGTCTCGCCCTTCCAGGCATACACGGGAACACCCTGGGGGTCCTCGGGGGTGCCCTCGGGACCCACGACGACCGCCGCGGCGGCGTGGTCCTGGGTCGAGAAGATGTTGCAGGAGACCCAGCGGACCTCGGCGCCGAGGGCGGCGAGCGTCTCGATGAGCACCGCGGTCTGGACGGTCATGTGCAGCGAGCCCATGATCTTGGCGCCCTTGAGCGGCTGGCTGGCGGCGTACTCGGCGCGCGTGGCCATGAGGCCGGGCATCTCGTGCTCGGCGAGGGTGATCTCCTTGCGCCCGAACTCGGCGAGCGCGAGGTCGGCGACCTTGAAATCGAGGCGTTGGGTGGTGGTGCTCACGTCGTCTCCGTGTTCGTGTGTGGTCTCGGCGGTCTGGGGGACCGCCACTGCAGGGGGTGGTGAGCCGGGGCTCAGGCTCCGGCGACGGCGATCAGCCGCTGGTGTCGCATCTGCTCGAAGGACAGCCACTCGCCCGGCTCGACGTCGGCAGGGCGCTGAGGGGCGGCGGCGAGCCACTCCTCGACATCGACCCGCAGGGCCGCGTCTGAGTCCAGACGCCGGGCGAAGGCGATGTCTGAGAGCCCGACCTCGTAGCGGTCGAGCAGCTCGCGCAGGGTGGCGAGACGCTGGAGCTCCCCGGCGCCGTACAGACGGTAGCCCGAGGCCGAGCGCGAGGGGCTGACGAGGCCGGCGGACTCGATGTAGCGGAGCATGCGAGCCGACCAGCCGGTCGTCTGCGCTGCCTCATTGATCGTAAGCCCGTCCGTCATCGCCATGCCTGGGAACCTTACCACGATCGTGTCAAGGTTCCCCCGCCGAGCGATCTTCCATCCCGCGCCCGGGTGAGCGAGGTCAGAAATACAGCTATGCGTTGGCTTTTTGACACCGCTCCGGCTCAGCCCGTCGCCACAGCCGGGGCCTGAGGCCAGCCGGCCTCAGGCGGCGAGGGCGCGGCGGTACAGCGCGAGCAGGTTCTCCAGCAGCAGCTGGGTGACGACGCGCTGGAGCGGCGTCTCCCCCGCCTCCACCGGGGACGGCGTCCAGTCACTCGCGCGGCCCGCGTCGACGGTGTGCGCCAGACGCTTGAGCGGGGAGTCCACCGGGGAGTCGGGACCCCAGTTCCGTGCCAGCCGGGCCACGTGGGCGGCCGCGGTCTCGACCCGATCGCGGTTCGCGCCGGTGAGGCCGGCCAGGCGAGCGAGCTCGAGCGTGACGACGAGCGAGTAGCCCATGGCCGCGGCGGGGAAGGGGAAACCCCCGGGCAGCGGCACCACGGGAACCCGGGCGCCGCGGGCGGCGCCAGCCAGCGCGCCGCCGGTGGTGAGAACGACCCGGCGGGTGTCCGCTGCGGCGGCGAAGGCCTCGAGTACCGGCGGGTCCTCACCGCTGTAGGAGACGAGCAGCGTCGTGGTCGGGCGCGGCGAGGGTTCGGGCGGCGGCCCGGGCCAGGTGCTGAGCGGACCCGCCAGGTCGGGCAGGAGCGCTTCACGGGCGAGCTCTCCCCCGCGCTGGAGTCCGTCGACGCCGACGACGGCAAGGCCGCCCGGGGTGGCCTGGGCGGCGATGTTCGCGGACTCCACGCGCCAGAGCGCGTCGCGCAGATGCTCGGGCAAGTCGAGGATCTCGGCGAGCAGGCCGTCGGGGTCGACGGCTGCGATGCGGGCACGGCTGAGCGGGTCGTCGGCGCTCATCTAGAAGCGGATGGCCCCGTCGGGCAGATGGACGCCGGGGAAGATCCGCGCCCCCGCGGTGAGCTCGTTGTCGTCTCCGATGGTGACGTTCGCCCCGATCACCGCACCGTCGTGGATGTGGCAGTTCGAGCCGATCGTCACGTTCTCGGAGACGATCGCGTGGTTGATGCGCGTGCGCTCCCCCACCCGGGTGCCGTGCAGGAGCACCGAGTCCGTGATATGGCTGTCGGCACCGACCGAGACGTTCTCGCCGAGTACGGTGAGGCCGCCGACGATCGCGCCGGCGGCGACGGCGCAGCCCGCTGAGACGACGGCCGGGCGCACGACCCGGCCGGCCACCGTGGCGCCGTCGGTGAGGCAGCCGTGGGCGGCGCTGAGGCGGGCGCCGATCTCCGTCTCGACGTTGTGGTTGAGGATGTCGTAGGTGCCCTGGAGGTAGCGCTCTGGGGTGCCGATGTCCATCCAGTAGCCCGAGGCCTCATAGCCGTAGAGGCCGTTGGCGACCAGCCGGGGGAAGACGTCGCGCTCGATCGAGAAGTGCGTGCCCGCGGGCGGCAGGTCGGCGAGCAGCTCGCGCTCGAGGATGTAGGCGCCCGCGTTGATGAGGTTGGTGTCCACGATGTCGTCGGGCCCGGGCTTCTCGAGGAACTCGCGCACCGAGCGGTCCGGGTTGAGCGGGACCAGCCCGTAGGAGGACACGTCCTCAACCGGGTAGAGGGCGAGGGTCCCGCGCGCCCCGGTGGCCTCGTGCTGGGCGAGCTGGGCGGAGAGGTCCATGTCGGTGAGCGTGTCGCCGTTGAGCATGAAGAAGCGCTCACGCAGATGCGGCTCGGCGAACTTCAGCGCCCCGCCGGTGCCCAGCGGCTCGGGCTCGACGACGTAGGTGAGCGACAGGCCGAGCGCGGAGCCGTCGCCGAGCACGGCCTCGAGCTGGTCGGGCAGAAAGCCGCAGGAGAGCACGACGTCGGAGACCCCGTGGGCGCGCACCCATTCGAGCTGGTAATTGAGGAACGGCCGGTCCACCAAGGTGACCACCGGCTTGGGCAGCAGCGAGGTGAGCGGCCGCAGCCGCGTGCCCTTGCCGCCCACGAGTATCAGCGCCTGCATGCGTTCCCCCTGTGTCCTGATCCGGCGTCACCCCGCCGACGCCGTGTCGTGCTCAACGTCCGATGCCCTCGACGGTGAACCCGGCCGCACGGGCGCGGTCGGCGTCGATGAAGTTGCGCCCGTCGATGATCGTGCGCCCCTGGGTCGCGCCGGCCACCGCCGCCCAGTCGAGCTCGGCGAACTCCGGCCACTCGGTGACGATCACGATCGCGTCCGTGTCGGCCACCGCTTCGAGCGCAGAGCCGGCGAAGCTCACCCCGCGCATCAGCTTGCGCGCCTCGGCCTCCGCCACCGGGTCATAGGCATTCACCTCCGCGCCGTCGGCCTGCAACCGCGCCGCCAGCACGAGGCTGGAAGCCTCCCGCATGTCGTCGGTGTTCGCCTTGAACGCGAGTCCGAGCAGCGCGATTCGCCGACCCACCAGAGAGCCCAAATGCTTCTGCAGCTTGGCGATCACCCGGCGCTTCTGCAGCTCGTTCACCTCGATCACCGCGGTGAGCAGCTGGAAGTGGTACCCGGAGTTGCCGGCGAGCTGCTTGAGGGCACTCACGTCCTTGGGGAAGCAACTGCCCCCGAAGCCCACCCCGGGCTTGAGGAAATGGGAACCGATGCGGCGGTCGAGCCCCATCCCGCGGGCGACCTCGAGCACGTCCGCCCCGGTCTCCTCACAGACGTTGGCGATCTCGTTGATGAACGAGATCTTCGTGGCCAGGAACGCGTTGGCGGCCATCTTGATCATCTCCGCCGAGTTGACGTCGGTCCGCACGATCGGCGCCTCCAGCGGGCGGTACAGCTCGACCACCGCATCCCCGGCCCAATCCCCGTCGTCCCCCACGACCACCCGGTCCGGCGCGCGGAAGTCGGCCAACGCCGAGCCCTCCTTGAGGAACTCGGGACAGGACACGTAGGAGAAGCCCGACTTGCCCCGCTGCGCGAAGATCCGTCGGATGCTCTGGCCCGTCCCCACCGGGACCGTCGACTTCATGACCAGCGCATGATGGTCTGAGGCGGGCATCGCATCGACGACGGCGTGAACCGCCGAGAGGTCCGCATCCCCGGAGTACGTCGGCGGCGTCCCCACCGCGACGAACAGCAGGCGGGCGTGCTCCAGCGCCGGAGCGAGCTCCGTGGAGAAATGCAGCCGTTCCGCGTTCGCGGCGATCGACTCCGCCAGCCCGGGCTCCCAGATCGGAATCTCACCACGCTTCAGCCGGTCGATCTTCGCCGCGTCGATGTCGACGCAGTAGACCTCATTGCCCAGCTCGGCGAAGCCCGCCGCGGTCACCAGACCGACGTATCCCGTGCCGATCACAGCGACCGGTTCGCGCACAGCAGGCATCGGCGGCGGAGGGTACCGGGCGCTCAGCCCTTGGGGACGTACCGGATCATTCCGGCCGCGAGGGCGATCATCTGGTTGTTGGGGATGACGTTGGCGAGCGTGTTGGCGACCCAGTAGGCGCCCTGGGGGGTGTGGAAGGCGACCAGGGCGATCTTGGAGCCGTCGTCGTACACGAACAACTCGCGGCCGCCGACGTGCATGACGGCCGAGGGCCGGTGCAGGATCGGCGGGTCCTGCCAGGTCGTGCCCTGGACCGTGTAGTACTCGCCCAGCGCACCGTTGATGACGAGCGTCATCACGTAGGAGCGGTAGCGGCGCCCCCCGAGGCCCGTGATGAGGTAGCGGCGCGGATAGGAGTGGGCGTAGGCGGCGGCGGCCTCGTCCGGGTTGTCGCAGTTGGCCGTGAGCGAGAAGCAGTAGCCGGCCCCGTACCCGCCGACGATCGCCCGCGGGTAGTACACGAGCAGACCGACCTTGCCGAGCTGGGCCGCCTGGGAGGCGCCGTCGCCGGGGTCGGGCGTCAAGCCGGCCAGCCCGGGACCCGAGCCACCCGTGTGAGCCCGGTGGCCGGGCCGGCGCACGTGCGCCGTCGAGGCCGCAGGGGCGGGATGGTGCACCGGCACCGGGGTCGGGGTGATGAAGTGCTGCCAGGCCGCCGCCGTCGCCTGGGTGGGCTGACCGATGGGCGGGTTGGGCCCGGCGTACCCGGTGCAGGTGGACAGCTGCGGACAGGGGTACACGTAGCACGGGGTCTGGCTGCCGTTGCCACAGGCTCCGAAGTACTCGGGGAAGGGGATCGTCTTGAGTGTGAGCCGGTTCGCGTCGAGCACGAGGTTGAACAGGTCGAGCAGGCTGTTGGTCGTGCCCAGCGACTTGTCCGGCTGGGTGTACTTGGCGAAGATACGGATGAGCCGGTCCCGGTTGTTGAGCAGCTCACTGGTGGAGTAGCCCTGTTTGGCCCAGCGGATGAAATCCTGCTGGCGGGCGTTGCGGACCTCGTCGGAGTCGGTGTGGCGGAAGCGCA
>DASSZV010000104.1:0-23909 GCA_035702765.1 Solirubrobacteraceae bacterium | reverse complement strand
AGCATAACAAAAATGAGTTCAAGTCTCATTCTTATCGAGAGGCCGGTTCCGGATATGCTCTGCGCTCATGAGCTCGAGCTCAGGTCAGGAGTGGGCCCTTCACGCCCGGGAGGTGCTTCAGCGTGCCGGCCACCATCGCGGCGCCGCCCGCGACCGGCTCATCGACCTGCTCTCCACCCAGGAGTGCGCCCTCTCGGCGCTGGAGATCGAGGACGGCTTGCGCCGGGACGGCACGGTCGCGCGCGCGAGCGTGTACCGCGCGCTGGAGCTGCTCCACGAGCATGAGCTCATCACCCGGCTCGAGCTGGGTGACGGGGTGGCCCGCTACGAACCCTCCGACCCCAGCGGGCGCCACCACCATCACCACCTCATCTGTGAGCAGTGCGGCCAGCTCGTCCCCTTCGACGACGCGGGCCTGGAGCGGTCGATCTCCCAGCTGTCCCGGCGGCTCGGCTTTGTCACCAAGGAGCACGAGGTCACCCTGCGGGGCCACTGCGCCGACTGCGGCTGACGCGCTGAGGCCGCTCGCGCGTGCGGCTCGCCGGACGCGCCGAGGTGTTGTCGCCGGCGCGACTCGCCCGCGCGTGGGGCCAGAGTGCTGACCGCCGCCAGCACCAGGGGTCAATGTCGGCCCCCTGTGAGCCGACTAGTGGAGTGTGACCCGTTTCCGCCTTGTTCTGTGCCTCGTCCTCACCGCCCTGAGCGCTCTCCTGCTCGCGCCCAGCGGTGCCCTCGCCGACGCCCCCACCCCCGGAGTGCCGATCTGCTCGCCGGTGGGCAATCCCCTCAACGGCCTCTCCGGCGGCCTCGGCCTGGGCGGCGGCACGGACCGGGGCACGATCGGCTTCGCCCAGAGCAGTTACACCGCCGATGAGGCCGCGGGGGAATTCTGGCTCACCATCACCCGTACCGCGACCTCCGGGGTGCAGATCATCTGGTACGGCGTCAAGCAGCACACCGCCCAGTCCCCCTGGGACTTCACCGCCGTGCCCAACACCGAGGCGACGCTCGTCCCCGGGCAGGCCTCCTGCCAGTTCCCCGTGACGATCGCCGACAACGGCATGAACGGGCCGGCCATCGACGCGACCGCCTACCTCTATGGCTCCAACCGCGCGGCGCTGGCCGCCGACCCGCTCAACGTCACCCTGACGATCCTGCGCAACGATCCCCTCGCCCCCCGGGATCCCGCCAACCCGCTGGGGCTCTCCCCGGCCCCGGTGAACGGGGACCCGATCTCCGGGGCTCAGTTCTACGTCGCGCCGTACGAGCAGACGGGTGCCGGGATGGCCTTTGCCAACGCGTTCCGCAGCGGGGACCTCGGCCTGGCCACCGCGCTGAAGTTCATCGCCGACCAGCCGACGGGCTACCGCTTCTGGCTTTACAACACCCCGGCCGACCCCGCCCCGAACGTCGCCCGCTACCTCGAGAACGCCCAGTACCTCGAGCCCGGCAAGGTTGTCGAGCTCTCCACCTACTCACTCGTCCACGCGCCGTGCGGGTCGACGGCCAACCCCGCCTTCACCTCGCGCTACCTCGACTGGATCCGCGGCCTGGCTCAGGGCATCGGCAACTTCCGGGTGGTGATGTTCTTCGAGCTCGACTCGATCATCACCTCCCCCTGTCTCACGCCGGCTCAGCGTCACGAGCGCCTGGTCAACCAGCTCAAGCCGGCCATCCAGATCCTGGAGGCCGCTGATCCCCACCTCGTCCTCTACCTCGACGCCGGGGCCCAGGACGCGGTGAGCGCCCGGCTCACCGCCCGCTGGCTGCGTGAGGCCGGGGTCCTGAATGCCCAGGGCTTCTTCGTCAACTCGACCCACTTTCAGTGGGACACCACCGAGGTGGCGTGGGGACAGCAGGTGAGTCGCCTGCTCGGTGGACACGTCCACTTCCTCGTCTCCTCGGGCCCCAACGGCCGCGGTCCCAAGCTCAACCCCCACCCGATGTACCAGGGTGTCGAGGACCTCTGCAACCCGCCCGGTCGGGGCCTGGGAACGATGTCGACCCAGACGGGCTTCACCAACGTCGACGGCTTTCTGTGGTTCGCTCCGGTGGGCAACTCCGGGGGGTCGGGCCGGGGCTGTGGAGCCGGGGCACCGGCGACCTCGAAGTTCTGGCCCGCCTACGCCGAGATGCTCTACCGCAACCGCTACTTCGGGATCTCGGGTCCGCCGCGCAAGCTCGAGCGAGATGGGACCTTCGTCCCCTACAGCGCCGCCTTCGCGCTGTAGGCGCATCCGCCATCACCGTCCGGCCTACGCTGGGCGGTGATGGCAGATCATCGTGTCGCAGTGGCCGGCTACGGCCTGGCCGGTCGCGTCTTCCACGCCCCGCTGGTGGCTGCCGCTCCGGGCCTGACCCTCACCCATGTGGTGACGACCTCGGCCGAGCGGGCGGCCGCCGCGCGCTCCGAGCACCCCGGCGTGCGCGTGGTCGACCGGGTCGAGCTGCTGTGGGGAGAGATCGACCTGCTTGTGGTCGCCGCGCCCAGCGACGTCCACGTCCCGCTCGCCGAGGCGGCCATCGACCGCGGGGTCGCCGTCGTCGTCGACAAGCCTCTGGCTCTGGAGCTCCGGTCGGCGGCCCGGCTGTGGGCACGGGCCGCCGAAGCGAACGTCCTCCTGTCCGTCTTCCACAACCGCCGCTGGGACTCCGACACCCTCACTCTGGCCCGGCTCCTGCATGAGGGCGTCCTGGGCGATGTGCACCGCTTTGAGTCGCGCTTCGAGCGCTGGCGTCCCGACGCCCCGGCCGAGGCGTGGCGGGCCGCAGAACCTGCGCGCGGCGGGGGGCTGCTGCTCGATCTGGGCACCCACCTGGTGGACCAGGCGCTGTGGCTCTTCGGGCCGGTGACGTCGGTGTGCGCCGAGGTGGCCACCCGCCGCCCCGGTCACGTGGGGGAGGACGACGCCTTCCTCGCCCTGGCCCATGCGTCCGGGGTCATCTCCCACCTGTGGGTCTCCGCCGTCGCCGCGGCGCCCGGCCCGCGCCTGCGCGTGCTCGGCTCGGCGGGGGCGTTCACCGTCGCCGGCCTGGACGGGCAGGAGGCCGACCTGCGAGCGGGGCGGCGCCCCGGTGACGGGGCGCCGTGGGGTGAGGTGGCCCCGGCCGACTGGGGCCGGCTGTCGCGCGGTGATGAGGTCGCGCCCGAGCCGGTGGCGGCTCAGCCCGGGGACTGGCCGGCCTTCTACGCGGCGATGGCGCGCGCGCTTGACGGCGTGGGCCCGGTGCCCGTCGACCCCGCCGACGCCGTGACCGTCGCCGGCGTGCTGGAGGCTGCGCGTCTCAGCGCCGCCGAGGGACAGCGGGTCAGCGTGGACCCGCGTCCCTGACGGGGCGCGCTGACCGTTCGCCGGGGAAATCGCCCGGCGTGGTTCAGTCGTTGATGTCGAGCGTGGGGGTGATGTCGGGCAGGCGGTGGTCAGCGGCGGTGTGCTCGTTGGCGATCACCGCGGTGCCGACGGCGAAGAACTCGATCACGTGGCTGCCCCAGCCGTGGGAGTTCTCCCGCAGCTTCACCTCGACGATGCCCAGCACGTCGTCACCGATCTGCTGGGCCTCGGCCTGCATTCGTTCCATCGCCAGCTCGCGCGCGTCGTAGAGGGCCTGGGTGTAGGTCTCGAGCTCCACGTTGCGCCCGGCCTGGCGCATCGTCTGCAGCACTCCGCGGTGGGCGACGTGGTAGACGCAGGAGCCCATCACCAGGCCGACCGGGCGCTTGCCCGTCTGCATCAGGGTCCAGAAGGCCTGGCCGGAGAGGTCGCTGGTGAACGGGCGGCCGTTGGGGGCCCGGTGGAGCTTGCCGCCCTTGTGGCGCACGGCGGTGCCGATGGCGATGAACTCGGCCATGTCCGCGCCCCACTCGTAGCGGCCGATGTCCAGGCGCACGCCGACGACCCCGTCGGCCCCGAGCTGGTCGGCCTCCTCCTCCATGCGGGTCATGGCCAGCTCACGCGCGTGATACATGGCCTGGCTGAGGACGTCGAGCTCCTGGTTCTGGCGCAGGCTCTGGAACTGGAAGCCGACGTGGTAGATGCTCGAGCCGACGACCAGGCCGACCGGCTCAAAGCCGGCCTTCTCGACGCAGAGGTACTCGTTCACCGACAGGTCGGAGGTGAACAGCCCGCGGCGGTTCATGGCCAGCCGCTCAGAGCTGTGGGCGGCGAGGCCTTCGGTGCTCGTGGGGTCGTAGTCGGCCACGCGGGACTCCTAGCGGTTGAGGTCGAGGGTGAGGGTGGGGTCCGGCAGCGGGGCGGGGTGGGGCGGATGGGCCCCCAGGCGCAGCGCGGTGCCCAGGACGTTCATGGTCACGTAGAAGAAGTGCATGCGGTATCCGCCGATCTGCTCGTACTCGCGGTGCTCGATCGTGTGCGCGAGCCGCGAGATGACGATGTCGTTGGCCTGCACGGCCTCGGCCTGGCGGCGGACCTCGGCCATCGCCCGGGCCCGCGCCTGGTAGACGCCACGGGAGATCTCGACGATCTCCATGTTCTGGGACCCGGCGCCGAAGATGCCGCTGGAGTTCATCACCCAGTTGGAGCCCGCCGACAGCTGCACGCAGATGACCGCCGTGTAGCCGACGACACCGCAGACCTCGGCGCCGATGCGCCGTAGCTTGTCGACCTCCTGGCCGGTGAGGGTGCACATGCCCAGACCGCGTCGACGCCGGTCCGGGAAGGCGCGGTCCCGCACGCCGGTGCCGAACACCACGAGCTCGGTGTTGCCGGGATCGCCGATGGCCCGTCCCGACATCTCGATGCCGATCACACCGTCGCAGCCGGCCAGGTCGGCCTCCTGGGCGAGCCGCGCGAAGGCGCGGTCACGGGAGAGGTTCCAGGGCTCCTCCAGTCCGGGCACCGCACCGGTCTGGTAGTAGCCGACACCCGCGTTGGCGTACCAGCCCTGGCGCACGACCGAGGATCCCATCACCTGCGCCACGGGCTGCAGCCCGGACGCCTCGGCCAGGGCGTACTCCTTGACGCTCAGGTCGCTGGTGAAGAACGGTTCCGCGACGCTGGAGAGGCGACGCAGACGCTCCTCGGCGCCGGCCGGGATCCCGCCGGTGCGGATCCGCTCGAGGTCGACCTCGACCGCGCGGCGTTCGGCCTCCGTCGGCGGTTCAGGCTTGCGGGATCCGAACAGCGGCACCCCTTCATCCTCGCACCTCGGCGCTGCCGGCGTGGCGTTGCGCCGGCCCGGTTGCGCGTTCTCGGGCAGCGGATGGGGAGATATGCCCCATAGAGGGGTTGAGAACGCGGAAACCCGACCGCGCGGGCCCGGGCCCGCGCACACCAAGGTGATCGGGCCGGCGCCAGCTCACCAGGCCGTCGTGGCCGACCCGCCCGTCGTACGGACATCATCGCCGCCACGGTGGAGCGCTGCGGCGGGCTCGACCAGGCGGTCGTCCTCGTCTCGTCCTCGTCCTCGCCTCGGCGCGCTCGGCCGACGTCACCGGCGCGAGGCCCACCGTCTCGGGCGGTAGAAGCCGCTACGCCGAGGCGGTCTGAGCCGCGCGTCGGTCCGCGTCGGTGACTGCGCGCTCGTAGACGAAGTCCTCCTCCCAGGTGTCGCTGAGGCGGAAGCGGCGGGTGCCGACCTGGCGGAAGCCGTGCTTCTCATAGAAGCGCTGGGCGCGCAGGTTGGCCTGATTGGTCCCGAGCCACACCCCCGCGACCCCGGACGCGCCGGCGGCGGCCAGGGCCTCGAGCATGAGCGCGCCGGCGACTCCGGCCCCATGGCCGGAGGCGCGGACATAGATCTTGCTCAGCTCGGCGCTCGGGAGGTGGTGCAACTGCCCGGCGATCGCCTCCGGCGGGGTGCCGAGCACGAGCATCGTGTAGCCGGTGAGCTGCCCGGCCGTCTCGGCCACGGCAATCCGGTGCCGGTCGCTGGCCAGGTGGGCGATGAAGCGCTCGGCGCTCAGCTCGCGGGTGATGTGCGCCGCGATCCGCTCCGGCGTCGAGGTGGGGGGGCAGGCCAGCGGGAAGGTCTGGGCCGCCAGTTCCGCCAGGGCGGTGGCGTCATCTGCGCGGGCGGGCCGCACGGTGATCGACACGGGCGCCAGGATAGGCCGCGGCCCGCCCGGTGAAGGCGGGCCGCGGAGCGCTAACCGGTGCCCGACCCGGTGAAGGCGGGCCGCGGAGCGCTAACCGGTGACCGACCCGGTGAGGGCGCCGATCCCCGCGGTCACGCCCATCGCGGCCAGGCCCCAGCCGGTCACTCGGGCGACAGCGGGGAGTCGGGGAGCGCCGCCCAGCCGCGCCCCGAGGTCGCCCAGCAGGACGAGCACGATCACGGCGACGAGGAGGCAGACGGGGATGCGCAGCGCTCGCCCGGGGACGATCACCGCGATGAGCGGGAGGATCGCGCCGGCCGAGAAGGCGGCCGCCGAGGCGGCCGCGGCCTGCACCGGACGGGCCCGTCGGTCGTCGTCGAGCCCGAGTTCGTCGCGGGCGTGGGCACCCAGCGCGTCGTGGGCGGTGAGGGCGACAGCCACATCACGGGCGAGCTCCGCGCCGAGTCCGCGCTCGACATAGATGGCGGTGAGCTCGGCGAGCTCCGCCCCGGGGTTCGTCGCCAGCTCGCGCGCCTCCATGGCGAGGTCCGCCTGCTCGGTGTCGCGTTGGGAGCTCACTGAGACGAACTCTCCAGCCGCCATGGACATCGCCCCGGCGCTGAGGGCGGCGATGCCCGCGGTGGCCACCACGCTTTGGCTCGCGCCCGACGCGGCGACGCCCAGGGCGACGCTGGCCACCGAGAGGATCCCGTCGTTGGCGCCCAGGACCGCGGCCCGCAGCCAGCCGCTGCGATAGGAGAGGTGCGTCTCGCTGTGGAGGCTCATGCCGGAATCCTGTCAGAGCTCACCGACCGGAGCCGGACGTGTCGGAGGCCGGACCGGCGTGTGTGCCGGAGCCGCGGCGGCGAGCTCATCCGCCGGGCCCGCGCAGCACGGTTTCGATCAAGCCGTTCGGGCCGCGGGCGACACCGCCGACGTCATGGACGCCGATGTCGAATTGCGTTCGGTCACGCTCGGGCCAAGCGTCCGCTCGACGTGGCCGAGTCGGTGAGCGACCGTCTCTTCATGGATCCCGAGCTGGGCGGCGGCTCCGGTCGTGCGCTCCCCGGCTGCGGAGTTCGCGCGCACCGCGTCGCACAGGGCGACGTCGCGCTCGATCGCGCCCGCAAGGGGCCCCTGGGCCCACCGATCGCGCCGGGCACGTCGCTACTGAGGGTTGCGCGGGTTGGGGCGATAGTTGCGCAGCTGGGTGCACAAGCTCGAGGCGACGCTGAGCGTGTCGTGAAGCAGTCTGCAGTCGGAGGCGAACACGCCCTCTGCGACGAGGATCGCGGTCTGCATGTCGCGATCGGCATCACATTCGGCGCAGCTGGGGTCGCTATGGGAGCGAGGCCCGCGTACGGTGGGAAGAGACCCAGAGCTACAGAGGAGCAGCGCCATGAACACGCCGTACGCATTCGTCGCCCGGATCGAGGCCAAGCCGGACACGGCTGAGGACCTCGCAGCGCTCCTGGCCGGCGCGCTGCCGCTTGCCGAAGCCGAGACGGGCACCGTCAACTGGTATGCCGCCAGAACGTCGCCGACGACGTTCTGGATCTTCGACACGTTCGGTTCTGAAGAGGATCGAAAAGTCCACGCCGAGGGTGAGATCGTCGCGGCGCTGACGGCGAACGCCGAGTTGCTCGCCGCCCCACCGGAGATCCTTCCCGCCGACGTTCTGGCTGCCAAATGACCGCGGCCGACCTTCACCACATCCGCCGTGGCAGCGGTCGACCGCTGCTGCTGATCCATGGGTTGGGGAGCTCATGGCGCAGCTGGGATCTCGTGCTTGCGGAACTGTCGGCGGAACGCGAAGTGATCGCTGTCGATCTCCCCGGCTTTGGCGACACGTCGCCGCTCGCCGGCGAGGTCACGATCAGCACCCTCGCGGATGCTTTGGAGGGATTCCTCGATATTCACGACCTCGATGGTGTCGACGTCGTCGGGAGCTCGATGGGCGCCCGGCTCGCGCTGGAGCTCGCCCGCCGACAGCGAGTCGGAGCCGTCGTGTCGCTTGACCCCGGTGGCTTTTGGACCGATCGTCAACGACGGGTGTTCGGCGCCACACTCGGTCCGTCGATCAAACTCGTGCGCGGGCTGGCGCCGGTGCTGCCGCTGCTGGTGAAGAACCCCGCCGGTCGCACGCTGCTGCTGGGGCAGTTTTCGGCCCGGCCGTGGGCGCTCGACGGCGACGTCGTGCTGCGCGAACTGCGCGGCTATTCCCACTCACCGTCGCTCGATGCAGCGTTCCACGCGCTCGTCCACGGGCCTGTGCAGGCCGGGATGGCTGCCGGCACCGCCCGGGGTCCGATCGTCATCGGCTGGGGCCGGCGCGATCTCGTCTGCCTGCCAAGTCAGGCGGCGCGTGCCTCCGAGCGGTTCCCGGACGCGCGAATCCACTGGTTCGAGAACTGCGGGCACTTCCCCCAGTGGGATGTCCCCGACGAGTGCAGCCGTCTGATCCTCGACGTGACCGCACGAGCTGCCCTGTGACCGGTTTCCGCGCGATTCCTGGATCGACCCTGACTCTGGGACCTCGGCTGCGTAGAAGGTTGTACATAGACCTAAGCAGTGAGAGGACACGCGCATGAGCGCATGGAGAGCCATTCCCCTCCTCGCAGTCGCGGGGATGCTGTTTGTGACCCCGAGGATCGCAGAGGCAGCAGCGGCACCAATCGCCACCACGAGCCCGGCGACCTCGATCGGAGCCACTACGGCAACGCTCAACGGGAGCGTCAATCCCGCCAAGCAGAGCACCAGCTACGGCTTCCAGTACGGGGTGACCTCAACCTACGGGGCCACGACCGCGGAGCACATCCTGACCGGAAACGGAACCAAGTCGGTGTCAGCGGCCATCAGCGGGTTGATCCCGAGCACCGTCTATCACTTCCGGCTGGTCGCAGCCAACGCGTCGGGGACGACCGACGGACAGGACAGCACATTCATGACCACGGCGGCCGGCACGATCGTGGCCAGCAAGAACGCCGTCACCATCACTGCGGTCCCCCGCACGGTGACCTACGGCCGTTCAGGCGTGATCTCGGGGGACGTGAGCGGTCCCAGGAGCGGTGGGACTGGCGTCGTCCTCAAGGCCCAGGCCTATCCGTTCACGGCCCCCTACCGGAACATCCGCACGACGACTGCGGCTGCCAATGGTCACTACAGCTTTGCCGTCACGCCGCGTATCGCGACGCGCTACAGGGTTGTCGCCGCCACGCCCCAGCCCGCAGCCAGCGCCACGGTCAGTGTCGGCGTGCGTTCTGCGGTGAGCTTCTCCACCAGCACCAACCTGGTGCGCCGAGGAGCGTTCGTGCGGTTCTTCGGTGTCACTCGCCCCGCCGCCAACGGACGCGACGTCCTGATCCAACGGCGGACGAGCACCGGCGCGTTTCGCACGATCGCCCGAGCGCTGCTGCGCCGCACCACCAGCAGCACGCGTTCCTACTACAGCATCCGGCTCCGGATCCGGGCATCGGGCGTGTACCGCGTCCGCATGCCGGCTCACACTCCCTATGGCGCCGGCAACAGTCGCCTGCGCACGATCACCGTTCGCTGAGCACACAGAGACAGCCCAGGTGCCGGATCATGGGTCCGGCACCGGAGGCTGGCGGCCGCCGTCGCGGTGAATGTCGCCTGATCCGATGCCGTCGGAGCCCTGATCGGCGCCGGTCACACGTGGCCGGTGCAGTGTCGGTTCCTAGGATGTTGAGTCGTGGCAGCGCTGGTATCACCCGCTCGGCGAGCTTTCCGGTCGCCATCACGTCGGTCGGCCGACCCCTTGGGAGGGTGTAATGGGTGACCATCTCATCGTCCCGCACTCTGCGGTGCGCTCCGTGCCGGGGTACAGCCGCCACGACGCCCCCTCGATCCTGTTGGACGGCTCTTCGTTGGCCCGCGATACCGAGCACGGACGCGCGGTCGGCGCGCAGCTGACGCGCCGACACCACACGCTTGAGGAAGCGATCGCAACCGCGGTCTTTGCGCTCGGTGTCGCGGGGTTGTCCAAGGGGATCCGCCGACAGGCCCGCGCGGCGTGCGAGGACTACTTCTACAGCCGCCTTCACGGGACGCCTGAGTACGAGTTGGACGGACGGGAGGCCACAGCGGAACCGCTTGAGCCGATGCCCGAGCCGATGTACCGAGCGCTTGAGGGTGTCGTGGGCCTCGTCGTGGACGGCGAATACGACGAGCTCAGTGACCTGTCCGGCGGACGGCTCAGAGTTGAGGACCTGCGCCGTCGCGTGGAGGAGGACTGCCCGGAGGCGCTGGTGCTGCCAGCCCGCGAGATCTACGCGGTCGAGGCGATCACCAAGTCCGAGGATTCGGACCAGCCGGGCTGGGCCTACTTTCTCGACCTGTGGACCGAGACCGGACCGGCGCGCCTGCACATCGAAGGCGAACTCGAGGAGTCCGGCGAGCGATTCACGGCAACGTTGAACGACATCCTGCCTTGAATTCGGAGGTGGGTTTTGGTCTCCGCCTGATTTCCGGCGGATAGCCCCACCCTTGGGTGGACCTTCGGCTGCCAGCAGAGGATCGAGCAGGTTCCGCCGCCACGCACGGCGGTGCTGGCCCCCGGTACGCCGTTCCGGATGCTGCAGAGCAGCGGTTCGAGGGTCGCCGTCGCCGCCGCCGCCGCCGCTCGCGTCGTCGCGCCGGCGCGCGGTCCGCTCGCGCCCGGGTCGGTCGGTCGGGGGGCTGGTCTCCCCGTCAAATCGGTCGCTGAGATGTCATGCCGGTTGCCCTAGGCGCTCGCGACTCAATCTCTGGGCAACACGTGAAGGTATGAGCCCGAGGGTGCGGAGCGTGCCCGCAGAGCCGGGGGTTGGCGTGGCCTCAGGACGCGGCGCCCCCGGCCCGCCGGATGGCGACCTCGAGCCCCTCGCTCCCCACGAGGTGGTGGGAGCTCGCGATCAGCGGGCGGACCATCGCGACACCGACACGGGCCGGCCTGTCCGTCGCCGCCACGCGCGTCTCGCTGACCAGGGCCGAGCCGCCCGAGCTGAGCGGCTCGACCCAGATCGCAAAGAGCACCCGAACGGTGCCCCGCGCGCTCCAGGTGCGGAAGGCGTCCGGGTCGGCAAGCGTCGGGTAGTCGCGGCGCAGGGTCCAGATGCGGCCGACGAGCCCGGCGACGAGTGCGGTCTCGCCTTCGTGCAGAACGTTGAAGGGCGGATGGCGGAACATCTCGTCGTAGGCGACGTCAGGGGCCAGACCGGGGATCCGCAGCCGGACGAGCCGTCCGAGGGTGCTTGTGTCAGAGAGCCGGATGGTCTTCGCCGCCGCCCACAGAGCATCAGGCTCGATGTCCGTCTCCCGGCGGTGCGTGACTCGGACCACCGCCCGGCCGAGCCAGATGTCGAGGTCGGGTCCCCCGGGCCCGGGGCTGCAGCGGGTGAGGGTGGGGTCCACGCCTGCGGAGTGTGGCGGACCCCTGGGTGCTGCCACGCCGTATGGTCGCTCAGGGGTGACCTCACCGCGCAAGCGCCACGCTGTGCGGATCTTCAGGGGGCTGCCGCCTCCCTACTTGGGCTCAACCGGCCGTCGCAACAGTGGCTGCAGGACCCCCGAATCAGGGCTGGTGAATTGTTCGCGGATCAGCCTCCGGGCAAGGCCCCCATCAACTTCGCTCGCGGGCTCCCATTCCGGGACCGAAGCATGGTCGCACGGGACCGAAAACACAGCCGAAACACCGTCTGAAACGAGAAAAGCCTGCGGTTGGCAGGCTTTTCCTGACGCGCCCGAAGGGATTCGAACCCCTGACCTTCGGTTCCGTAGACCGACGCTCTATCCAGCTGAGCTACGGGCGCGTGCGGTGGACGAACCACCTGCGCCGAAGGGGATCCGGCGCGGAGGACGATGGTAGCGCGCCGTGACCGATGACCTGGCCGGCCTCCGGACCCTGTGCGGTGCCGGCCAGCTCAGCGCTCTCGCGGTTGCCGGCCCCGGCTGCGATTGAGGCCCGTTCGGTCCCGGGCCTGATCCGGTGGTGGTGGCGTCGTTGCCCGGATTCCCAGCCGCTGCGCGGCCGCCCGAGCGAAGGTGGGAGTGAGACCCTTCCCGCGGCCCATGCCCTGGAGATGGCCCAGCAGCTGTCCGGTGGTCCAGCGTCCGGACGCACGCATCGATTCGACATGGAACTGCAGCGCCTCATGGATCGCCTCGGGTGCCCGGCCGAGCAGGCCGGTGAGGAAGGCGTCGGGGTGGATGGCCCGTACTCCAACGGTGGCGAGGTCTTGGGCCCTGAAGTCCTTGAGGTTCTGGGTGACCACCACCGGCGTGCCGCTGACGACCGCGGCGGCGAGGACGTGACGGTCCTTGAGGTCGTTGGGCATGTGAGATTCGATCTCCCGGATGGGCTGCTCCGCCACCATCGCCCCGGGGAAGAAGTCGCGCATTGCCCGGGTGAGACCGCGGGCCTGATTCGACTCCATCACCCCGGTCTTCACCAACGCGCCCTGGACCTCCCCGAGGATCGGCTCGGACCAGACCGGACGGAACACCTCCTGCTCGGCGACGCTGAGCAGGACCCCCCGCAGAGAGGCCGGGAAGAGCGTGCAGGCATCGAGGACGGCACGGTTCGACCCGGCTTGACCGGCCGGCTCGGTCACTGCTCCCAGCCGCCCGGCGACTCGTCGACGAGTCTGGAGATCTCACGGATACCGCGGCGGTGGCGCGCCCGCCGTTCGAGGTACTGCTCCAGGTGCGCCAAGGGGATGCGCGGCTCCCCGACGACGGTCTCCGCTCTCAGCGCTCCGGTGGCGATGAGCTCGCGCACGTACGCCTCGGACCGCCCGAGGACCTGGGCAGTCTCGGTGACCGACAGCGTGCGGGTCTCGGCAGGCTCTGACATGGCCCCAGTGTCTCAACGCCCCCTGTGACGGAACAAGACCGCGCGGTATCGACACTGCATCGACTCTGTGACGTCGCTGTCACGGCGCGTTCGGAGGCCCTCACGCGGCGAGGCCTCACATGGGGACGGACGCGGCCCGTTCCAGCACCGCGTCGAGCACCGCACAGAGCCGCTCCAGCTCCGCCACCTCAAGGGACTCATCCACTGAGTGGGGGCCTTGACCACCAGAGGCGATTCCCAGCACCGGTATCCCCATTCCGGCGAGAAAGTTCGCCTCCAGGGTGGCCATGCAGGTCTCCCGGTGGAGCGTGACTCCGACCGACGTCATCGCCTCGACGGCCACGGTGAGACACATCGAGTCCGGCTGCGAAGGGAACGGCGGCGCGCCGTCCTCGGGGGCCTCGATGAGCTCAAAGCTCGTTCCTCGCTGAGCGCACACGGTGTCCCCGGCAGCGATCACCTCACCCAGGCGCGCCCGCAGGACCTGCTCGGAGAAGGCGCGCACCTCACCCACGAGCACGGCCCGGTCCGGGACGAGGTTCGTCTCCGAGCCGCCCTCGATCCGGCTGATGTTGAGGACCGATGCCCCCGCACCCGCAGGGGCCCCGGCCCCCCGGCCCGACCACCCCAGTTCCAGCCCGGCGAGGATCTCGGCCGCCGCGGCGACGGCGTGGACCCCCTGCTCGGGGTCCTTGGCCGCATGGGCGCGCCGTCCTCGGACGACGAGGCGGAAGGGCAGCTGACCGAGCGCGGCTTCGAGCACGGTTCCGACAGGGGAGGACCCGTCGACCGGAAAGGCGAGGTCGATCCCGCGGGCCAGATCGCCCAGGGCCGAGACGCCCATGACCCCGCGCTCCTCGGTCGTGGTGAAGACGGCGACGAGGTTCGCGTGCTCGGGGCGGGGGTGGGCCAGCAGCCACAGCAGCGCGGCGACGGCGGACTTGTTGTCGGCCCCGAGGATCGTCTCCCCGGCGGAGCGCACGACCCCGTCCTCACCGACGACCGGGACCACCCGGTCCCCGGGGGCCTGGACCGTGTCGAGGTGGGCGATCATCAGCACCGTCGGGCGGTCCGCGGCGAGCCTCCGCCGGGCCACGAGGTTCCCGGTGTCCGAGCCGGTGAGCGCGTCCGCCCCGTCACGCGACACGGCCACGTCGGGGGCGACGTCGGCGAGCCACCCCGCGATCGCGCCGGCTACGGCGCCCTCGGACCCGCTGGGAGAGGCGATCTGCACCAGCGCGAGGAACAGGTCCAGCGGCCCGTCGGGATCCCGCGGCAGGGCCGGTGGGGATGACGCCCGCTCCGGTGGCGGTCCCATGACCGCCACCCTCAGCCCGCGGCCAGCGCCCGCACGCGCGCCCGTGCGTCCAGGACCCGGGCCCGCTCGGCCACGGCCCACCCCGCGAGCTCGGCCACCCGGGCACGCCGGGCGGTGAGCCAGGCCTCCATCCGCTCCGGGGTCGCCCCGCCGATGTTGTTCCGCCGGGCCAGGGCGGCGCGCGGGTCGGTCCCGGCGGCGATGTCCGCCGCGGTCACCGGCAGCGACACACCGATCGCGGTCGCCTGCTCCGACAGCTCCGATGGCGTCAGGGATTCCACCCGGCGGCCCTGCTCGAGCGCCGCCTTCACCGCCCGGCCGACGATGCCGTGCATCTCGCGGAAGGGGACCGTGTGGGTCTGGGCGAGGTACTCGGCCAGATCGGTGGCCATGCAGGAGTTGGCCCGCACCGCCTCCTCCATCCGCTCGGCGTCGAACTCGACGCCCTCGATCACCAGCACCGCCTGGGCCAGGGACCCGCCGACCGACGCCAGGCCGCGCAGGATCGGCGCCTTCGTATCGCGGGAGTCGCGGTTGTAACCCGAGGGCAGCGCCTTGAGCACGTCGAGGGCGTGCATCAGGTAGGAGTAGATCTCCGCGGCCTGGCCGCGCAGCAGCTCGAGCACGTCGGGGTTGCGTTTCTGGGGCATGATCGAGGAGCCGGTGAGCCGGCCCATGCGCGCGGCCTGGCCGGTGCCGAGCACCGCGTAGCCGTACTCCCAGGTGTTGAAGAGCAGCAGGTCCTCGGCAAACTTGGACAGATGCAGGGCGACGAAGCTCAGGCCGGTGAGGAAGTCTGCGTCGGACTCACCGCGGGAGGAGATGGCGTCCAGGGGGATCTCGTCGATGCCCACGAAGCCGAGCAGCTCGGCGGTGTACTCGCGGTCCAGCGGCCAGGTCGTGCCGTGGGACTCGGCCGCGCCCAGGGGGTTGGTGTTGTGGCGCTCGTACGCGTCGCGCAGGCGCAGGAAATCGCGGGCGAACATGTCCGCGTAAGCCGCGCACCACTGGCCCACCGTGGTCGGGCGGGCCGGCTGCATGTGGGTGTAGCCCGGCATGACGACGTCGCGGTCCTCGGCGGCCCGTGCGACGAAGCTCTCCACGAGCGTGGCGAGCTGCTCGAGCACGGGCAACAGGCGGTCGCGCACGGCGAGCTTCTGGGCGGTGAGCACCTGGTCGTTGCGGGAGCGGCCGGTGTGGACCTGGTAGCCGATGTGATCGCCGACCCGGTCGACGATCATCTTCTCCAGGGTGAGCTGGGCGCCGTAGCCCTCGAAGTAACGGAAGTCGCCGGCGACGCAGATGTCCTCGATCTCCACGAGCGCGCGCAGGGCCGCGGCGGCATCGTCTGCCGAGATGATCCCCTGCTCACGCAGCATCAGGACGTGGGCCTGGGTGGCCACGGCGTCGAACTCGGCGAGGATGCGGTCAAAGCCCTCGGCCTCGGCCGAGGCGATCCAGGCGTCGGTATCTGTGCTCACGTGCGAGTCTCCTCTGTCGAATCCGCGCCGGGTGCGGCGCCGCGGGCGACCCGTCCGGCCACCCCGTAGATCTTCGCGAAGGCCCGCGCCTCCTCGCCGTTCCAGGCTCCCGACCCCTCGCCGTAGGTCGAGCCCAGCCGTGAGGAGCTGGCCAGCAGAGAGAACGGGCTCGCGGCGCCGAGGCAGATGACGTGGCCCTTGTGCAGGCGCACGCGCACCTCACCCTCCACGCGGGTCTGGGAGGCGTCGAGGTAGGCGCGGATGTCCTCCAGCAGCGGTTCGTAGTAGTGGCCCTCGTGCAGCAGGTCGCCGAACACCGTGGCCAGGGCGGCCTTCTGGTTCTGCTGGCGGATGGAGAGCACCAGACGCTCCAGCTCCCGGTGGGCGGTCATCAGGATCGTGATGCCGGGAGCCTCGAAGCCCAATCGCGCCCCGGTGCCCATGATCGACGTGCCGGTGTGGATCCCCCGGCCGATCCCGTGACGGGCGCCGAGCTCGTTCATCGCCTGCAGCAGCTCAAACCCGCCCGTGTCGAGCCCCGCGGCAGCGCCGGCCTCCTCGGCCCCTCCGGACTCGACGGCCACGGCCACCGGCATCCCGGCGACGAAGCTCACCACCAGATCCATCGGGGCCTCGGGTGCGGCGGCGAGCGAGCGGGTCGCCGGCCAGGCCTCCTCGGGCAGGTACTCCCAGGACCCGTAGGTTTCCGCTCCGCCGATGGAGGTGCCCATCAGGCCCTGGTTGTAGGAGTACGTCGAGGTCTTCTCCGCCACCTGGATGCCGCGCTCGCGTAGCCAGGCCGTGGACTGCGCGCGGCCGATCCCTCCGGTGCGGATCGGGGTGATGATCCCCATGCCCGGAGCGAGCGCGGCGATCACGGTGTCGAAGCGGACGTGATCATTGCCCGCGCCGGTAGACCCGTGGGCGACCGCCGCCGCCCCGCGCGCGAGTGCGAGCTCGGCGATCGCCTCGGCCTGGACCATCCGCTCGACTCCCACGCAGGAGGGGTAGACACCGTTGCGCAGATAGTTGCCCTTGAGCAGGTAGGCGATGAAGTCGTCATAGAGCCGCGCCCGGGCGTCGAGGACGACGTGCGCGGCGGCGCCGAGCTCCGCCGCCCGGGCCGCGACCGCCTCGAGCTCGTCGGCGGTGAAACCGCCGGTGTCGACGACCGCCGTGATCACCTCCGCGCCCTGCTCGCGCAGGAGCGCGAGGCAGTAGGAGGTGTCGAGCCCCCCGGAGAAGGCAAGGACGATGCGCTCAGGCATGGGCGGACTCCGCGGGGACGGGGCTGACACAGATGGGGACGAGCGGCTCGGCGCCGCCGGTGATGAGGCCGGGCGCGACGATCTCCACGCGAGCGCCCGCCTCGATGCGGCGCTGGAGCTCGAGGTGACCGTCGCGGTCCCGGGCCGACAGCAGCAGGTCGGGCTCGCGCGCCTCAGCGGACCCCGGCGTCTCACCGCGACGCCAGGCGGCCAGGTCGCTGGAGTAGACGAGCGAGCCGGGGGCGGTGTGGAGATCGACGATCGCCGATTCGATCCGCGCGGGGCCGAACTTCACGTGCGAGCGCAGCGAGACGTTGTCGTACTGGGTGACGCCGGTGACGACCCCCGCCCGGTAGGTCTCCAGGCCCAGCGCCTTGACGGCGAAGCCGAGCCCGGCGTGGGGGATGGCCGAGCACATCGACCAGCCCATCCACCGCGAGCGCTCCGCGGTCGGAGCGGCGCAGTACCCCGCGATCGGGACCGGACCGTCGTAGCCCAGGGCGTGGATGTCGGCGAGCAGCAGGTCGAGGATGCCGCGCTCGGCCTCGGTGACCCCGAAGCGCTCCAGCAGCCCCGGCAGCGCCGCCTCGTCGCAGGCGGCCATGATCAGGCCCGAGGACATCAGGGCATGGTCGACGAGCACCCAGTTGGGCATCGGCATCTCACGCGGGCCAAAGGCGTAGGCGTCCATCTGGTTCCACAGCCGCAACATCACGTCGTGACGCCAGTCGGCGGTGAGGAAAGCGAGCGCGGTGAGGGGGACGCCCAACGGCGTCAGCTCGAAGGCGGCGAGGTTGTCGGGCGTAGCGGCGACGGAGAACTCGACGCCGAGGCGGCTGAGCTCGGCGCAGCGCGCCCTGACACCCTGAGGGGAGGAATCCACGCGCGCGACTCTACCCAGGCCGCCGTCTGCGGTGAGGTCCGCTCAGCGCTGCGGGCACGCTGAAGCGCCGCCGCGCGGTGCGTGACGGCGCCTCAGGGCCAGAAGGACGGACGCGTCAGTGGGTGATCGCGTCCTTGAGGTTCCCGGCGGCGTCCTTGACGTGCTCGCCGGCGTTCTTGAGCTCGCCGCTGGCCTGGTCTTTCTTGCCCTCGGCCTCCATCTGCGGGTCGTTGGTCTGGCGACCAATGGTCTCCTTGGCCTCGCCCTTGTGCTCCTGGACAGCGTTCTTCGCCTTGTCGAGAATGCCCATGCGGATCTCCTTTGGTCGAGTAACCCGTGTCTTCTCTAAGGTTCCCGATCCTCGACGATCCAATCCCGGCGGTGACACGGTGGCGAACGTCCCGACCTCGTTCGGACGCGCGTGAAGGCGATCTACCTCGAGCACTTCGGCGGACCCGAGGTGCTTCTCCACGGGGAGCGGCCCACGCCCGAACCCGCCGATGATCAGGTGCTCATCGAGGTCCACGCCGCCGGGGTCAACCCGCGCGACTGGATGCTGCGCGAGGGGACCTACTTCGCCCGTCGGCTCGTCGGGGGGCCACCGATCATTCCCGGTAGCGACGTCTCCGGCGTGGTGGCCGAGGTGGGCGCCAAGGTCACCGGGTTCAGGGTCGGCGACCCGGTCGTCGCCATGCAGTCGATCCTCGGGCGCATGGGCGGCTATGCCGAGTACATCGCCGTGAAGGAGGGCTGTGTCGCCCACAAGCCGGCCGGGGTCAGCCACGTCGCGGCGGCCGCCCTGCCCGTGGCCGGTCTCACCGCCTGGCAGGCGCTGTTCGAGATCGCCAAAGTAGGCTCCGGCGCGGTGATGACCGTCGTCGGCGCCGCCGGCGGGGTCGGGCACCTCGCCGTGCAGCTGGGCCGCTGGGCGGGTGTCGACATGGTCGGTGTGTGCGGGCCCGAGAACCTTGACTTCGTTCGCGGGCTCGGCGCCCGGCTGGTCGTCGACCGTCGCGCCGAGAACTTCCTCGACGTCGTCTCCGCCCAGGATCTCGTCTTCGACACGATCGGGCGCGAGCGCTTCGGGAAGGTCATCCGCGTGCTCACCCCTCATGGCGTCCAGATCACCACCGTGCCCACGCCGGCGGCGCTCGCCGAGGGCCTGCTGGCGCGCCTGCGTGGCGGTCCGCGCCTGGCCACCGTCCTGGTGAAACCGCGCCAGGCCGACCTCACCTCCCTGCTCCAGCTCACCGCCGCCGGGGACCTGCGTCCCGAGATCGCCGGGGTCTACCCGCTCGCCGACGCGGCGGAGGCCCAGCGGGTGAGCCGAACCTTCCGCACGCGCGGCAAGCTCGTGCTGTCGGTGCGTTCCTGAACCCTATTGACCCTGGCGAACGCCCGGCTCCCCCTCATGGAACTCGATGGGGAGGATCGGGTGGTGGCCGGGCACGTTGGCCTCGGCGTTCCACTCGCCCAGGGGCAGGATCGTGCGGCCCAAGGACGCAGCCCACATCATCGCGGTGGCGGTGTAGAAGGCACACACCGCAGCGGCGAAGAGGATCCATCCGCCCGTATGCAGCCAGGCCGAGGAACCGATCAGGTAGCCGATGGCCAGACAGCCTGAGCCACCGGCCAGCGCGGTGAGGGTCGCGGTGAGGCCGAGGTTCTTGCGGGTGGCCGCGACCGCCCCCGAGGCGGTGATCGCCGCGAGCGGGAAGAACCAGAAGGCCAGGGCGGGAAACCTGCCGGTGGGCAGGGTCAGTGCGTGCACGGTGGCCAGCAGCCAGAGGATCCCGTAGGCGACCCAGAAGGAGCCCCACATGCCGTGCATCGCCGTGGCCACCGCGTCACGGGCCCGGTAGGCCCACATGCCCGCGGCGAACTGGGCGATGCCGCCGAACACGGCGGCGAAGGGGAACAGGTAGGTCGGACTGGATGTCGGGGAGCCGTACCAGCCGGCAAGGTTGGTGGCCACCATGAACGTGGCCGCGGCAAAGCCGAAGAGTCCGAGGATCGACGGGGCGGCGATCGGTTGGAGAAAGACGCGGGTGGAGTCACGCCAGCGGTCGAACTCCCGGGCGTTTCCATTGGTGCCCGGAGGGCGGGCGGGACCGGCATACGAAGCCATGAGGACCTCCAGTAGGCGAAGGGATGGACACCGTCTCGCTACCCGGCGGTCACCGCATGCGCTCAGGCGGGTTCTGTTCCGAACGTCACCACGTGATCCTCCGGCCGTGGCCTGTGGGGCCACGGCCCCGGGGCCGCGTCAGGCGAGCGTCGCGGCCGTCGCCTCGATCAGCCGCAGGGCCTCGGGATCCTCGAGCTGGTCGAGGGCGAGGTGGGAGAGCACCCAGCGGCCACGGCTCGGGCGGTTCAGCAGCCCGGCGCGGTCAAGCTTGGCCAGGGCGAGGCTCACCGCCGGGCGGCGCACCCCGATGAGGCTCGCGATGAGCTCGTGGGTGAGCGGCAGGCTCATGCCGATCCCCTCGGTCCCGACGGTGCCCCAGCGCTCGGCGAGCAGCCAGAAGAGGATGAGCAGGCGCACCTCCGCGCGGGGGAGGTGGCTCACCGCGCGCGAGAGGGCGAGCGCCCGCGCGCGGGCGGCGAAGCGGGCGCTGAGGCGGCTGAGGATCGCGGGCCAGGCGGCGACCCGCTGAGTGAAGCGCGCGTCGAGCAGGGCGACTCGGACGGTGCCCGGCGCGGACCAGCTCACGCTCACGGGTACCGGGTCATAGCCGTCGTCGGCGTCCCATGGCCGGAAGAGGTCACCGGGGCCGAGCAGCTCACAGGCGCTGCGCGTCCCCACGGTCACCGTGCGGACGAGCAGCCCGTCGACGACGAACAGACCGAGCCAGTCCGGGCCGGGGCTGTCCCCGAGCTCGCCGGGATCCCAGGTCGGCCCCTCGATCTCGAACAGGGCGGCCTGGGAGCAGTGACGCGCGTGCGCGAGCTGCTGGGGATCCACCTCTGTGGCGAGATCCGGGTCGATGTCGAGCAGACAGACAGCTTTGAGACGACTCATTCTGTGTCGAACCTCCTACCCCACGGGGGCCTGATGATCACCTTCGATGTTGGCGTCGAACCGCGCCGGGCTCACGCTGGGGCGCAGGCGCGGCGAACGCAGCCGCGGGCGCAGAACGCGCTCGCGGTCGCGGTCCCAGACGAGATCGCGCAGGCGGCCCTGCAGCAGGTCCTCGACGGTGACCATCCCGACGATGCGCTCGGGATCTTCGCGGGCGAGCACCACCGCGCTGGTGATCCGGGCGTCGGCGAGGCGCCCGGCCACGCTGCGCAGGGTTTCGTCCGGGAACACCTGCACTCGGGGGGGCTCGGCGAACTCGGACGCCAGTCCGGTGGCGATGCGGGCGGCGCCGAGCAGACGTCCCCGCGGGATGACGCCGGAGAGCCGGCCGTCGTCATCGACCACAGGCACGAGCCACTGGCGGCGCAGATCGGTCCGGGCGAGCAGCACGGCGAGGGACTCATCGGCGGACGCGACGACGGGGTCGCCATGCATCACCTCGTCGACGAGCAGCATCTCCAGCGGGTCGGTCGCGTACTCGCGGGAGATGTGCAGCCCGCGGCGGGCAATCTTCTCGGTGAGTACGGAGCGCTTGAGCACGAGGCTGGAGAGCGTGTGCGCGGCGACCGAGGCGATGATCAGCGGAACGATCAGTGGCCAGGCGTGGGTGAGCTCGAGCGGGAATACGACGCCGGTGAGCGGGGAGCGCATCACTCCGCCCACGACCGCCGCGAGTCCAACCAGCGCCCAGAAGCCCGGGGTCACCCCGGGGAGCACGTGGCCCTCCAGGGCGCCCAGGGCAGCGCCGATCATGAATGTCGGGGCGAGTACGCCTGCCGAGGTCCCCGAGCCGATGGACAATCCCCAGATGAGCGTCTTGACCACGAGGATGCCGATGATCAGCGACATCCCGGCGTGGCCGGAGAGGAGCTGACGGATCACGTCGTAGCCGACCCCGAGGGCACGGGGCTCGATGAGCCCACCGACGCCGATGATTAGGCCGCCGATGGCCGGCCACCACATCCAGTGCAGCGGCAGTCGGCCGAAGGCGTCCTCGGAGGCGTAGATGAGCCGGGTGGCGGCGATGGCGAGCAGGCCGCCGGCCGCGCCGGCGGGAATGCACTCGAGCGTCGCCGCGGTGCTGAGGTGCAGATGGGTGAGGGCCATATAGAACAGCGGCCCGTGGCCGATGAGCGGGACCCGCAGCAGCGTCGCGGTGATCACCGCCGCGGTCACGGGAGCGAGCGAACGTGGCTTGAATTCGAAGAGCAGCAGTTCGACGGCGAGCAGGATCGAGGCCAGGGGCGCATCAAATGTCGCCGCCATCCCCGCGGCGGCCCCGGCCACCATCAGGGTCTTGCGCTCGTTCACGGTGACGTGGAGCAACTGGGCCAGCAGCGAACCCACCGCACCGCCGGTCATGATGATCGGACCCTCCGCCCCGAAGGGTCCGCCGGTGCCGATGCTCACCGCCGCCGACGCGGGCTTGAGGACGGCCAGTTTCGGCTCCACGCGGCTGCCTCGGATGAGGATCGCCTCCAGAGCCTCGGGCATGCCGTGGCCGCGGATCTTCTCGGACCCGAAGCGGGCCATCAGCCCGATGATCAGGCCGCCGGCCACGGGGGCGAGCAGGATCAGCGCGGCGGAGTGGGGGTGCGCGCCGGGGGCGATCAGACGCGTGTCAAGTCGGTGCGCGAAGACGAGGTTGGTGATGAGGCCGATGAGCCCCAGGAGCACAAACGCTGCCCCTGCCCCGGCCGCGCCCACGGGCATGGCCAGCGCGATGATGGCCAGTGTGCGCGGGGTGAGCGTGAAGTCACCCAGGTGCTCGACCTTCTCCCGCGACGGGGCGGGGTTGGCAGGCGGGGCGGGCCGCGGCTGGGACGGCGTTGCGGGCGGGTCCGCTTCGGGGCGGCTCACCGGGCCGCTCCGGGAGCAGCCGCGGCCGCCTGGGCCACCGCACTCCAGAGCGCGCTCATGGTGGGGGCGAGCTGGGCGAGTTCGCGCAGGTGGATCTCGGTGAGCGCGCGTAGCTTGTCCTCGCCCAGCGGCGTGAGGGTGACGTGGACCTGGCTGAGGTGCTCGGCGTGGCGCCGGCGCTCGGTGAGCCCGGCGGCCTGGGCGCGGTCGACGAGCTCGACAGCGCTGTGATGGCGGATGAGCAGGAACTCGGCGATCTGGGAGATCGTCGGACCCGCCGGGTCCTCGTGGGCGCGAATGCCCAGGAGCAGCTGATGCTGGGTCGAGGTGAGCCCGACGCGCCGAGCCTGCTCGGCGCTCCAGTGCAGGAACTGGCGCTGGCCGTGGCGCAGCTGCGCCAGGCGACGATATTCCTCCTGGGTGAGGGTAGGGGCGGTCTGCACGACGTCCGACGATATCGTGGTGCGATATGACTCGGTTCGAGGGCGAACAGAGTGCACGCTGTGGCAGGCTTTGCTCTCATGAACGTTTCCCGTCTGCGCTTCGCCGTCGCGCCCGTGGCCGTCGCGCTCGGCGTCGGCGGTTTCGCGAGCCGTCGGGCCGCCGCGGTCTACGCCGAGCTGGACAAGCCCCGGTGGGCTCCTCCGGCCGAGCTCTTCGGTCCGGTCTGGTCGACCCTCTACACGCTCATCGGGCTGGCCGGCTGGCGCGTGGATGAGTACGGCAGCGAGACGACCCGCCGGCTCCACCTCATCCAGCTCGCGTGCAACGCGACCTGGCCGGTGGCCTTCTTCGAGCGCCGCGACCGCCGCGCCGCCGTGGCCGTCATCGCCCTGCTCGACCTCAGTCTGGGCACCGAGGTCCTGCGCCTGGGCCGTGAGGACTCGACGGCAGCGCGGATGCTCACCCCCTACCTGGCCTGGAGTCTGTTCGCCAGCGCACTCACCCTCGCGGTGAGCGATCCCGCCTGAGGTCCGGGCCGAACCCACGTCGCGCCGAGCCACTCGCACGCCCGGCGCGGTGCGGCGCGGCCCGGTGCGGCCCGGTGCGGCCCGGTGCGGCCCGGTGCGGCCCGGTGCGGCCCGGTGCGGCCCGGTGCGGCCCGGTGC
>DASSZV010000003.1:0-21457 GCA_035702765.1 Solirubrobacteraceae bacterium | reverse complement strand
TGCTGACGGCTGAGGAGATGCTCGCAGGCGCGGTCGAGCGCCGAGGTCGCGTCGAGTTCCGGTGCCTCGTCGAGGAGCGCCATCACCAGGGTTCTAGCGCGGTGAAGATGAGAGGGAGCTGAGAGAACCTCCGGTTGGGTTCGATGACCGACCGCGAGCTCCGGCGGTGCTCAGTCCTCCGGCCACTCGGCGCCGTCGGCGCGGGCGAGCTGCTCGATCTCGGCCAGCGTCTCGTCGGTGGCCCGGTCGGTCACCATCGCCTGCAGGGCCTCGGTGATCGTCGCGGCCCACACCCGGCGGATGACGAGGTTCTCGGCCGGGGTGTCGGCCTCGAACACCGCCCAGTCGATGGCCACCCGGGTGCGCTCGGGCTGGGGCGCTTCGTCCGGGAGATGGTCGGGTGAGGAGAAGACCGTCAGCTGGGCCTGCCAGCCGTGCGGGCAGAGCTCATCCATCTGCATGCGCAGACGCAGCTCGGCGCCGGCGGCAGCCTCGAGGCGTCGCTGGCGCAGGCGTCGCGAGCGCAGCACGCGACGCAGCCGGGCGGCCACGGGGGTGAGCAGCCCGAGCATCAGAGCCCCGCACAGGGCGGCGACGGCGATCATCAGAAAGGCTGGCGCGATGCTCCCCCGGGTGGGGTGATCTCCGACTCCGAACTGCACGGCGTAGGCGAACACACACCAACGCTACCCGGCCGCGCAAGGGCGGCCGGGTCGGTGGGCGTCCGGGGGAGAGAGCGGTCCCGGACCGGAGTGGATCCGGAGGCGCGGGACGCGCCCCCGGCGCGGGGAGGACGGTCCGGAGGCCAGAGGCCTCCGGACCCGGTGGGTCAGGAGGCAAGTGCGAACTGACCGACGAGCCGCTCGAGTTCCTCCGCGGTGGAGGCCAGCTGCTGGGCCGAGGCCGCGATCTGCTGGGCCGAGGCGCTCGTCTGCTCGGTGGCGGCGGACACCTCCTCGGTGGCCGCCGAGGACTGCTCGGCGACGCTGGCCACCTCGTCCATGCTCGTGTGCATCAGCTGGGAGTCCGAGGCGATCCCCTGGGCGGCGGCGGAGATCTCCTCCACCCGCTGGCCCATGCTCGCCACCGACTCGTTGATGCGCTGGAAGCTCTCGCGGGCCTGCTCGACGACTGAGACACCCTCCTGGCTGCGGCGCGCACCGGTGTCGACGACCTGGACGGCGCGGGCGGTCTCCTTCTGAATCTCCTGGGAGAGGCTGCCGATGTCGGCGGCGGCCCGCTGGGACTCCTCAGCGAGCTTGCGCACCTCCTCGGCGACCACGGCGAACCCGCGGCCCTGGTCACCGGCCCGGGCGGCCTCGATCGCCGCGTTGAGGGCGAGCAGGTTCGTCTGCTGGGCGATGCCGGTGATCGTCGCGGCGATCCCGCCGATGTCGGCCGACTTGGTGCCGAGAGCCTGGATCACCTCGGAGACCTCGTTGGAGGACTCCTGGACGGCCTGCATCGTCTCGGTCGCCCGACCGACGGCATTGGCGCCCTCACCGGCCGCGTCCTGGGCCTCGCTGGCCGCGCGGCTGGTCTGGTGTGCGCTCTCGACCGAGGTCTGGGAGGCGGCGGCGACCCGCTCGGCCATCAGCTTCGCGTCCTCGACGCTGCGCACCTGGCGCTCGGCGCCCTCGGCGACGTCCGAGACCGCGTTGGCGATCTCACCCACCGCGCGGGAGGTCTCCTCCGAGGTGGCCGCCATCTGGGTGGAGGCGGCGGCGACGGTCACCGAGGTGTTGCGGATCTCGGCGATCATCGTGTTGAGCTTGGCGCGCATCGCCTCGTAGCTCTCCAGTGAGTTCTGGGCCTTGCCGAGCATCGAGTTGAAGACGGTGGCCAGGGCGCCGATCTCGCGGCCCGCGTGGGCTTCCACCGGCGTCGTCACCGCCTGCACCCCGACGGTGAGATCGCCGCCGGCCATCGCGCCCAGGCCGTCGTTGAGGCCGGCCAGGCAGTGGGAGTTCAGCGAGTTCATCCGTGCCGACAGCGCCTCCAGGCATGAGTCGTCGCCCAGCGCGGCTTGGAACTGCTCGCGGACGGCGTTGTAGCCCGCCAGAGAGCCCTGGGCCTTGATGAGCATGGCGTTGAAGAGCTCGCCGAACTCCCCGATCGACTCACCGGGGTGCCCGGTGATCGGAGTGGTGACCGGATTGACCTGGACGGAGAGATCACCGTCGACCATGGCGCCGAGACCGGCGTTGAGGTTGGTGAGGCAGTGGTCATGAAGGGAGTGCAGGCGTGTGGAGAGATCGCTCAGGACGCTGTGCTCGCCGAGGACGGCGGCAAGCTGACCGCGTAGCTGGTTGTAGTTCTGGACCGCCGACTGGGCCTGGACGATCAGGCGATTGACGAGCTCGCCGATCTCGTTGAGGACAGGATCCTCGCCGTCAGCGTCCAGTGGGGTGGTGGCGGGGACGATCGAGACGGTGTGGTCGCCGGCCACGAGAGCGGCGAGACCCGAGTCCAGGCCGGCGAAGCAGTGGCTCTCGAGGCTGGCGAGCCGGTCACGGACTTGGGTCAGCAGGGGATCAGATGCGACAACGGACATGGCTCGGGATTTCCTCAGCTCGGTTCGGGGCAAGGGGGGTTGCCCGGGTCATCGGACGCTCACGGATGACCTTTACCTGCGTGACCCGGGTCGGGATCCGGGCCGGACCGCGACTTCTCCCTGGCGGAGGTGTTGAAATGGCCAAGCGCCGCCGGCCCAGGCCGAGGCCCGAGGCCCGAGGCCCATCCAGGAGAGTCCACCATGCCCAGCCGCACGCCCACCCCCGCCACGGCGCCCAGTCGTGCTGTCATGAACGCCGGGCGCCTCGCCTCGGCGCCCCGACGTCCCATCCGACGCGTCATTGCGCTGGTGACCGCCGCGCTGGCGGCCCTCGCGACGCTGACGAGCGCCCATGCGCTCGCCGCCCCGCTCACTCCCGCCCAGGATCCCTTCTACGCCTGGGCCCCGTCACTGCAGGGGGTGGCGCCCGGCACCGTGCTGCGCGTGCGTCAGATCACCTTCAACGCCTCCGGGCTGACCGTCCCGGTCCAGGCCGACCAGCTGCTCTTCGCCTCCCGCGACGAGCTGGGGCACCCGGCGGTCGGAGTGACCACCGTCGTCCAGCCGACGATCGGTGCGACCGGCAAGGTCATCTCCTACCAGTGGGCCTACGACGGCCTGGCCGGGAACTGCGACCCGTCCTACGCGATCCAGGGCGGTACCCCGACGGAAGGGACCAACTCCGCCGAGCAGTCCCTCGAGGTCCCGATGCTGTCCGCCGGCGACACGGTCGTGACGACCGACTACGAGGGGGAAAACAACCAGTTCGTCGCCGGGCGCGAGGAAGGGCGCATCACCCTTGACGGGATTCGCGCGGCGGAGAGCTTCCTCGGCCTGCCGGCCCGCACCCAGGTGGCGATGATGGGCTACTCGGGCGGTGCGATCGCCACCGACTGGGCGGCCGAACTGGCACCCACCTACGCCCCGACGCTTGACTTCGTCGGCGCGGCCTACGGTGGCATCGCCGTCGACCTGGCGCACAACCTCACGTACGTGAACGGCAGCCAGGAGTGGTCAGGCTCCGTCCCGGCCGCGCTGCTGGGCATCGCCCGTTCGCTGCACATCGACCTGGCCCGCTACCTCAACGCCTACGGCCGGAAGATCATGCGCGAGGTCGGAACGAGCTGCCTGGAGAGCGACCTGGGCCACTTCCCCGGCCTCACCTACCAGCAGCTGCTCAAGCGCCGGTACACGAACATCGACCAGATCCCCGTTTTCGTCCACGCGATCGACTCGCTCATCATGGGCACTGCGGGGACACCCGAGGAGCCGCTCTACATGGGCGTGGGGAACGCTGACGGCACCGGCGATGACGTGATGATCGCCGCCGACGACTACGCCCTGGCCCACACCTACTGCAACCGCGGCGTCCCGGTCCAGTTCACCACCTACAAGGGCCAGAACCACGGCAACGCCGGGATCGCCTTCCTGCCCAGCGCAGAGCAGTGGGTGATCGGCCGACTCAACGGCAACCCGGCCGTGAACGGCTGTGCCCAGATTCCGCCCGGGGACTCCCTCGCCCCGTTGGCGGCGGCCCCACAGGCCGCCGCCTCGATCACCGTCGGGGTCTCCCTGCTCCACCACGGCGCGCGGCGAATCGTGCTTCTCCTGCGCGTGAGCCACCGTGCGGCGACCCTCAGCGTCCGACTCATCGGTCCCCGTGGCCGCACGCTGATCACCCGCCACGTGCGTGTGCGGCCCGGACGCGCCCGCCGGCTCGTCCTCGCCCCACAGCATCCCCTGCGTGCCGGCCGCTACCGGGTCGTCGTCGCCGCGCCGGGCGCGCACCGGTTCCGGACGGTGCGCTTCCGGCTGCGACGCTGAGGAGAGGCGGTCAGCCGCCCTGGGCGAGCTCGGCCACGGGCTGCCACTCCCGCCAGGTGGCCAGGCGGCTCTCGTAGTCGGCCTCGGCGATCCCCAGCGGCGCGGTGCCGAAGAACACGCGCAGCGGCGGGGTCTCGGCGTCGACGACTGAGAGCACCGCGGCGGCCGAGGCGACCGGGTCGCCGGGCGAGTTGGCGCTGCGGCGCCGGGCCCGGGCCTCACGGACGGCGGCATAGGCGGCGATCTCCCGGGAGTGCTTCGCCGAGGGTCCGGACCAGTCGGTGGAGAAGCCGCCGGGCTCGATCAGGGTGACGAAGATGCCGAAGTCCCGCACCTCCTGGGCCAGGGACTGGGAGAAGCCCTCCAGCGCCCACTTGGAGGCGTGATAGGCGCCGATCCCCGGGAAGGCGCTGATCCCGCCGATCGAGGAGACCTGGAGGATGTGACCCCTGCCGGCTTCGCGCAGGTACGGCAGCGCGGCCTGGGTCACCCACATCGCGCCGAAGACGTTCGTCTCGATCTGGTCGCGGAACTCGGCCTCGGAGAGCTCCTCGATCATCCCGAACTGACCGTAGCCGGCGTTGTTGACGACGATGTCGAGTTCACCGAAGTGCTCGTGGGCCTGTGTCACCGCCGCGAAGGCGGCGGATCGGTCGGTGACGTCGAGGGGGAGGGCGAGGAACGTCTCGGGGTGCTCGGCAGCGAGGTCCGCGAGGGTTGAGACGTCGCGGGCGGTGCCGACGACGCGGTCTCCGCGCTGGAGGGCCGCCTGGGCCCATTCGCGGCCGAAGCCGCGGGAGGTACCGGTGATGAACCACGTGCGTTGTGCCATAAGTTCGATTCTAGGATCATCGAACTGTGGTCGGAGGAAGCGGTCGACACGCCGTCGAGGGCCGGAGAGGCGTCACAATCGCCCCAGCGACCACGACGAAGGAGCACGATGGCTGAACTGCGCAGCACGGAGGGCGGGACCGACCTGTCCCCGGCCCTGCTCGAGGAGATCGACACCGCCCTGGAGGCGCTGGCCCGCGGGGCCGAGCGCTGGGCGGCCACGTCCCTGGCCGCGCGGGCGGACCTGCTGCTGCGCACCCAGGAGAGCGTCGCCCGTCACGCCGGCGCCTGGGCGCAGGCCGCCATCACCGCAAAGGGCACCCCGGCGGCCCTCGCCGGTGAGGAGTGGCTCTCGGGCCCCTATGCGACGATCGCCAACCTCGGCGTCCTCGCCGAGTCCCTGCGCGTGCTCGGCCGCGGCGACTCCCCCGCGGCGGCGTTGAAGGCCCGCAGTGCACCGGACGGCCGCACCGCCCTGCAGGTGCTGCCCGCCGACGCGAAGGAGGCCCTGCTGCTGCACGGCTTCTCCGCCGAGGTGTGGTCACGCCCGGGGATCAGCCCCGAGCAGATGCGCCGCGACGCCGGGCTCGGTGCTGCTCGCTCGGGTGAGAACAACGGCGTCGGCCTCGTGCTCGGCGCGGGCAACATCTCCTCGATCGGCCCGCTCGACGTGCTCTATGAGCTCGTCGCCCACAACCGCAGCTCGCTCCTCAAGCTCAACCCGACCTTCGCCTCCCTGCGTCCCGCCTACGAGCAGGCGTTCGCCCCGCTGCTCGAGTTCGGGGTGCTGCGGATCGTCAACGGTGGGGGGGACGTGGGGGCGCACCTCACCCGTGAGGAGCGAATCGTCCACGTCCACATCACCGGCTCGGCGGTCACCCATGACCTGATCGTCTGGGGGGCCGGCGAGGAGGCGGGCGAGCGCCGCGCCGCCGGCACGCCGAAGCTCGAGAAGGCGATCACCTCCGAGCTCGGCGGCGTCGCCCCGATCATCGTCGTCCCCGGCGACTGGTCCGAGGCCGACCTGCGCTTCCAGGCCGAGCACGTGGCAACGATGCGCCTGCACAACGGCGGGCACAACTGCATCGCCGGCCAGGCGCTGATCCTCTCCGCCGACTGGCCCCAGCGCGAGGCGTTCCTCGCCCAGCTGCGCGCGGTCCTACAGGAGCTGCCCGCGCGCGAGAGCTGGTACCCGGGCACCGCCGCCAAGGTCGCCCAGGCCGAAGCGGCCTACCCGGCCGCCGAGCACTTCAACAACGTGATGCTCGTCGACGTGTCCGAGGGGGCCTCCCCGGAGCTGTTCGGCACCGAGTACTTCGGTCCCGTGCTCGGGCACACGACGCTGCCGGGCACCGGTCTGGACTTTCTCCGGTCCGCGATCAGCTTTGCCAACGAGCGTCTCGACGGGACGCTGGGGGCGAACCTGCTCATCGAGCCCCGCCAGAAGGCGGCCATGGGCGCTGACTTCGAGGCGGCGATCGCCCAGCTGCGCTACGGCACGATCGCCGTGAACGCCTGGACCGCCTTCGGCTTCCTCGCCCCGGGCGCCCCCTGGGGGGCCTTCCCCGGCCACACCCTCGAGGCCGTCGGCTCGGGCATCGGCGTCGTCCACAACGCCTTCCTGCTCGACCACATCGAGCGCACGGTGGTCACCGGACCCTTCCGGCCCTCGCCGCGCTCGCTGCTCAAGGGCGAGCTGGCCATCTCACCCAAGCCGGCGTGGTTCGTCACCGCGAGGACCGGGGCCGAGACCGGGCGCAAGCTCACCGAGTGGGCGGCGACGCGCTCCTGGGCGGCGCTGCCCAGCATCGTCCTCTCCGCGGTCCGGGCCTAGGCGCGGTCCGGGCCGCGGTCGCGCACATGGCGCAGGACATGCACACGGAGCTCCACGCCTCAGCGCTGCTGCGCTGGCCCGAGAGCATCACCAACCTCGAGGAGAAGCAGGCCGTGGCCCGGCGCGTGCTCGAGCGCGTCGCCGACGGTCAGCTCATCGGGATCGGCTCGGGCTCCTCGACCTATCTCGTCCTGTGGGAGATCGGCCGGCGCGTGCGCGAGGAGGGCCTGGAGGTCCAAGTCGTCTGCTCGAGCATCGAGACCGAGACCGCCGCGCTCACGCTCGGTCTGCGCACCCGTCCACTCGGGTCCGCCGAACCGGACTGGGGCGTCGACGGGGCCGACGAGGTCGACCCGGACGGACGTCTCATCAAGGGCCGCGGTGGGGCGATGTTCAAGGAGAAGCTGCTGTGGTCCACGACGCGGGAAATGCTGCTGGCCGTGGACCGGTCCAAGTTCGTCGACGCCCTCGGCCGGGGCTTTCCCGTCCCGGTGGAGGTCCACCGCGACGGGGTGATGCTGGCGGGACGTGAGCTGGTGCGGTTGGGAGCCCGTGACGTCGCCCTGCGCAACGCCGGGGGCAAGGACGGCCCGGTGATCACCGAGGCGGGCAACCTCGTCCTCGACGCGTGGTTCGACTCGGTGGCCGTCGGGCTCTCCCGCGAGATCAAGGCGGTTCCCGGCGTGATCGAGACGGGGCTGTTTGAGGGCTTCGCCTTCACCGCCCTGTAGGTGGGTGGCGCTGCTGCCGGCTGTGGGCTCGGCAGCAGCGACGGGCGCCGGTGGCGCTCCGCTGCGACGGTCGGTCGGTCGGTCGGTCGGTCGCCGGGCGCCGGGCGCGAACTTCTCCCCGTCAGCGCTCCATACGCGTGGTGGCGGGGCTGAGTTCGGCCCGTGCGGCTCAGCCGGGGCGGTTGCCCGACGCGATCGCGTCCTGGACCGGATCGGCCCCGGCGGCGATGCGGGCGGCGCGCTTGGATCCGGCGATGGCGACGGGCGCCCGGGCGCGGATCTCGTCCACGAGCCGCTGTGCGAAGGCCTTGTGATCCTCGCCGGGCTTGAGACCACCCTCGGCGGGAGCGAAGAACTCGACGCGCACCTCGGGGCGGCTGCGGGGGAACTTCGGCAGGTCCACCGTGCCCGAGCAGGCGACACAGACGACGGTCGCCTCGGGGACGCGCTCGGCCAGGCGGCCGATCCCGCCGCGGGCGCGCAGCTCACGCCCCAGGGAGCGGGTTCCCTCGGGGAAGATACCGATGCAGGCGCCGTCCGCGAGCTCCGTCACGGCCCGGTCGAGGGCGTGGACGTCGCCCTTGCCGCGGTCGATGGGGATCTGGCCCATGCCGTTGAGCACCGGCGCGAGTCCCGGGACCTTCCACAGCGAGGACTTCGCCAGGGCTCGGATCTGGCGTCGGGGCATGGCGGCGATGCCGATGGTGACGGTGTCCCAGTAGGAGTCGTGGTTGCCGGCCAGTAGGACCGGGCCCTCCCACGGCATCGCTTCCAGTCCGGTAACGGTGAGTCCGCCCCACCACACGGCCAGTGGCCAGGAGGCGTACATGGCCGCTCGGTAGGCGGGGGTGATCGTCTCGAGGCGCTCGGGCATGGCCGACCATGCTGTCAGACCGGGGCTCACTCAGGTGGCGCCGGTGGCCTAGAGTCGCCGCCCATGAGCACCCCGGCCGGCCCGTGCGCGCCCGAGATTCTCGAGGAGCGTTGGGACAGTGAGCGGGTCGGTCGCCTGCGCGTGCGCTCACCCGCGCTGGGGCGTGCGGCGTGGGTGCACGTGATCCTTCCGGCCGCTGCGCAGTTGCGCGGGCCCGACCGCGAGGGCGCCGCTGCGCCGCTGCTGCTCCTGCTCCACGGCGCCGACGGCGCGCCGGAGGAGTGGGAGCGTCGTGCCGGCATCGTCCGGCGCTGTGAACAGCTCGAGGCCCTGGTGCTCATGCCTGAGGGCGGCCCGGTCGGCTTCTGCACGGACTGGCTCATGCCGGAGCGCTCACGGCCTGACCGGGCCGGGAGCCCGGGGTCGAGGAGGCGGCCGCCGGCCTGGGAGCGCTTTCACCTCGAGGAGGTGCTCGGCCTGGCCCGGCGCCGCTTCGGGGCGGGTGAGCCCCGCGTGGTGCTGGGCGTCTCGATGGGCGGTCATGGGGCGCTGGCCTACAGCGCGCGGCACCCGGGCACCTTCGTCGCGGCCGCGTCGTTCTCCGGCGTGCTCGACAGCCTCGACCGGGGCATTCCCTCACTCATCGCCTCGGCGCTGCTGCGCGAGGGCCAGCACCGCCATGCCATCTGGGGATCGCCGCTGCTGGCGCGCCGGCGCTGGCGCGCTCACAACCCCATCGATCTCGCCGAGCGCCTGAACGGAACGGCCCTCTATCTCGCCCGCGGCGATGGTCGTCCCGCTCCTGAGGACCCCGAGATGCCCGCCCTTGCCGGCGCTCTGGAGCGGCTCATCGGCCCGAGCACGAGCGCGATGGCCGCGCGGCTTGCGGCGTTGGGGATCCCCGCCGTGCTGAGCCAGGCGAGGGGCGTCCATGAATGGCCCACCTGGAATCGGGAGTTCGACCGGGTCTGGCCGTTCCTGTGCCGTCACCTCGGGCTGGCCGCGGGCGGGTGCGGAGCGCACCCGGATCAGGTGGCGAGGTGACCGATCTCCTCCGGCGCCTGGGCCCGGTCCTCCGGCGCGACTGTGGGCGAGAGATCTCCGCCTGACCGGGCCTTGGGGCCCGGTCGCAGTGACGCTCCCAGTGAGGCGACGCTCACCAGCGCGATCCCGATAATCTCCCGGAAGCTGAGGCCCTGTCCGAGGATGACCACCCCGGCGATGGCCGCCGCAGCGGGCTCGAGGCTCATGAGAACGCCAAAGACGCCCGGGTCGATCCGACGCAGGACCGTGAGCTCGACCGAGTAGGGGATCACCGAGGAGAGCAGGCCGACGCCCAAGCCAATGAGCAGAACGGCCGGGTGCAGCAGCGCGCCTCCTCCCTCAACGACACCATCAGGGACCGCCACGAGACCGGCCGCGAGCATGGCCAGGGCGAGCCCCGATCCGTCGGCGAAGACACGGCCGAGGCGGGCCTGCAACAGGATGTAGATCCCCCAGAAGATCCCGGCGACGGCCGCGAGAAGGAGACCCAGGGCACTGATGGGACCCCCGCTGCCATGGGCCAGGGCGACGATCCCGACGGCGGCCAGCAGAACCCAGGCCAGGTCCCGGGGCCGACGTGAATGGGCGACGGCGACCCCGAGGGGGCCGACGAACTCGACGGTCACCGCGATGCCGAGCGGGAGGTGGGCGATGGCGTGGTAGAAGCTGAGGTTCATCGCGGCGAGCACGACCCCCAGGGTGAGAGCCGCCTGCCATTGATCTCGGCCTCGACCACGGAACCGCGGCCGGTAGGCCAGCAGCAGGACGACCATGGCCCAGGCGAGACGGAGGAATCCGGCACCGCCGGCTCCAATGTGGCCAAAGAGGGTATCCGCCCAGGCATTCCCGACCTGAACCGAAACGATGCCCACGAGCACGAGCAGCGGCGCGGGTGCCCGTGAAGAGGCACTGTGTAGGCGCCGGTTCACGCTCCATTCATAGCGCGTGGAAGTCAGTCAGCAGCGCCGCACCTCGGCGGTCCGGCTGCACGAATCGTGCGGTACGCCTCCGCCCAGGCGGCTGGGTTCGTCCTCCGACCGCGCCTGCGCAGTCGGGGCTCTCACCTGCGGCGCTGCTGACCTTCTGTGACTCGTGAAGCATTCCCGCCGGTCGAGGGATCCAAACCGTGGCATCGGCGGATCACGCGGCTACGACGATCGGCGGGAGACGGGTGAAAGGCGGGAACGCGGGGCGAGTACTCGGTTGGCCGCCGCGATCGCCTGGCTCCGGGGCAGGCGACCGTCGGCGATCGCGCCCGTGAGCGTCGACTCGATCTGCACCGCCGCGGTCGGGCTGTCCTGGGACGGGGTCGCCGCCGCGCCCAGGATGAGGTCGGCGCCGGCCCGTGCGGCGCGGAAGGCCCGTGTCCCCAACGGCAGGCGGGCGATCGCGCCCGCGTCGATGCCGTCGGTGATGGTCACGCCTCCGAAGCCGAGGCGGCCGCGCAGTTCGCCGTTGATGATCGTGGAGGAGAAGCCGGCCGGCTCGTGTGGGTCCAGGGCGGGGTAGATCGCCCAGGACAGCATCACCAGCTCGACGCCCCGGGCGATCGCGGTGCGGTAGGGCACTTCATCTGCGCTGCGGAGGCGTCCCAGGCTCACCGGCAGGGTGACCGGGCGTTCGTCGGTGTTCTGAGCCGTGGCCGCAGTGCCGAGGCCGGGGAAGTGCTTCGCGGTGGCGGCGACACCCTGGGCCTGCTGGGCGGTGATGAACGCGCCGCCGGCAGCGGCGGCAACGTGCGGATTCGCCGAATAGGAGCGGCCGTACTGGTCGATGAAGTTGCCCGTCTGCGAATACACGTCGAGCACCGGCGCGAGGTTGACGTTCACACCGGCCGCACGCAGCAGTCGGCCTGCGGCCACGCCCGCCGCCGCTGCCCCCTCGACGGGGTGAGCGCTCGCGCCGATCTGCTTCTCAGAGACGTCAGGGGGCCCGGGCAGGCGCCGCACCTGGCCGCCCTCCTGGTCGATGAGGACGAGCAGGCGCCGGTGCACGGGGCTGGCCAGGGCGGCTCGCTGCAGGCGTGTGACCGCCGACGCGGTCTGAGAGACGCTCCGAGTGTTCGGCGCGAACAGGACGACGCCGGCCACGTGGCCGGCGGCGACGGCGGAGATGAGTGCCCGGGGCGGCTCCACGCCCCGGTAGGCCGCGATCACGCGCTCACCGGCCAACAGATCATCGGAGAGGTGCGCCGCCGGCCCGCTCGGGGTGCTCTCGACGGCTGCGGTGAGCCGGGCGCCGCCGCCAGCCGTGCGTCCGATCCCCGCACATCCGGCGAATCCGCCGGTCAGGGCCAGGAGAATCGTCGGCAGGGTTCGGCGCACACGACGGTGACGGTGAGACATACCCCAGCGACCCTATCGGGCGCGGATCTGATCGTGATCGGGTGCAGGCGGCGAGGCCCGCGCATCCGCGAGCGGGCTGGGGGGATCATTTACCCTTCTATCGATGGCCGTCGATCTCGAGATGGTGCCCAAGGTCAAGCGTGGTAAGGGCGACCCGCAGTGCGCGCCGGTGGTGTTTCCCGACATCGACGCGAATCGAGCCGCACGGCTCGCCCAGATCGCCAAAGCCCTCGCCGACCCGGTTCGGGTCCAACTCGTTGACGTGCTGCGCAGCCACGCCGGCAAGGTGTGCGTCTGCGAACTGGTCCCGCTCTTCGACATCGGGCAGTCGACGCTCTCTCACCACCTCAAGAAGCTGCGTGAGGCCGGGATCGTGGACTCAGAACGTGTCGGGCTGTGGGCCTACTACTACGTGTGTCCCGGGGCGCTGGCTGAGCTGGGCGCGTGGCTGGCCTGAGGGGCTCGATACGGGCCTGGACCTGAGGCCCGGGTCAACGTCCGCAGGCCGGGTGGTGGCTCACACGTCTCGGCCCGAGCGCACAGTCGTCGAGCACAACTTCACGATGTATTGACATCCGTCAACTCAATCGACGCTTATCATCCCAATCGTGACGCCGCTCAGGATCGGGATCAACGGGTTCGGACGCATCGGACGCCTGGCTCTGCGGGCCGCGTGGGACTGGCCCGATCTCGCTTTTGTCCAGATCAACGAGACCGCCGCAGACCCGGCCACCGCCGCCCACCTGTTGAACTTCGACTCAGTCCATGGACGTTGGACCCGTGAGGCCCGCACCCGGGATCGTGCGGTGGTCATCGAGGACACAGAGATCTGCTACGGCGCCGAGCCGGATCCAGGCTCGGTCAACTGGGACGTTGATCTGGTGCTCGAGTGCTCGGGCGCCTTCCGCACGATGGACACGCTGGAGCCGTACTTCCAGCGCGGCGTCAAAAAGGTCATCGTCGCAGCGCCGGTCAAGGACGCGCGCGCGCTCAATGTCGTCGTGGGCGTCAACGACCACCGCTATGACCCGGACGTCTATGACGTGCTCACCGCGGCGTCCTGCACCACCAACTGTCTCGCTCCGGTGGTCAAGGTGATCCATGAGGGGTTGGGCATCGCCCACGGGACCATCACGACGCTGCATGACCTCACCAACACCCAGGTCATCGTCGACGCGCCCCATAAGGACCTGCGCCGTGCCCGCGCCGCATCCCTGTCGCTGATCCCGACCTCGACCGGGTCGGCGACCGCCATCGGGCTCATCTTTCCCGAACTGGCGGGCAAGCTCGACGGCCTGGCCGTACGCGTGCCGCTGCTGAACGCGTCGCTCACCGACGCGGTCTTCGAGGTTCGCCGGGAGACGAGCGTCGATGAGGTCAACGAACTCTTCCGCCTCGCGGCCGAGGGTCCGCTCGGTCACGTCCTCGGCTACGAGACGCGCCCGCTGGTCTCGGTCGACTACCGGGACGATCCTCGCTCCGGGATCGTCGACGCGCTGTCCACCCGGGTCACCGACCGCACCCAGGTCAAGGTGCTCGCGTGGTACGACAACGAGTGGGGGTATGCCAACCGGCTCGTCGAGCTCGCCCGCCATGTCGGCGCCAGTCTCTCCTGACCCGCAGATCAGCCGCCCCGGGGTGGCCGGCCGGCCATCCGGGGATCTGCGCAACTACGTGCTGGTGACCGCCGCCTACTGGGCCGACACGGTCGTCGACGGGGCGATGCGCATGCTCGTGCTCTTCTACTTCTTCAGGCTCGGCTACAGCCCGTTCACGATCGCCATGCTGTTCATTGGCTATGAGGTCTTCGGCGTCCTCACGAACCTCTTCGGGGGTTGGCTCGCGGCCCGGTCCGGTCTGCGCACGACCCTGCTGGCCGGGCTCGGTGCCCAGCTCATCACCCTCGCCATGCTCGGCCTCGTGCCGGCGTCGGTGCTGTCGGTCGCCTACGTCATCGTCGCTGAATCCATCGGGGGAATCGCCAAGGACCTCACGAAGATGAGCTCCAAGAGCGCGGTCAAGCTCGTTGCTCCTGATGGTGCGGGCGCTTTGTACCGCTGGGTCGCGCTGCTCACCGGGTCCAAGAACGCGCTCAAGGGGGTGGGCTTCTTCGTGGGCGCGTTGCTGCTCACGCTCGTGGGGTTCCGGTTGTCCCTGGCCGTTCTCGGTGTCCTCATTCTCGCGGCGATCATGCTGATCCTCGGCCTCATGCACGGCCAGCTCGGACGGCCTGATGCCAAGGCGAAGTTCCGCCAGATGTTCTCCAACAACCGTGCCGTCAACGCGCTCGCCGCCGCGCGCATCTTTCTCTTCGCCTCCCGTGATGTCTGGTTCGTCGTCGGCCTGCCGGTGTTCTTTGAATCCGAGCACCGCTGGAGCTTCTGGCTTACAGGCGGGTTCCTCGCTGTCTGGACCATCGGTTACGGCGTGGTGCAGGCGTTCGCCCCTCGTCTCCTGCGTCGTCGTACCCGCGATGGTGACGCTGACCCAACCGGCGCCACAGCGGTGACGCTCGCGTTCTCGCTGGCGATCTGGCCCGCCCTGATCGCCGTTGCGGTGAGTGTCGGGTTTGCCCCGGTGCCCTGCGTGGTGGTCGGCCTGTTGTGCTTCGGCGTGGCGTTCGCGCTGAACTCAGCGGTGCATTCCTATCTCATCCTGGCCTACTCCGCAGGTGACAAGGTCGCGATGAACGTGGGCTTCTATTACATGGCCAACGCGGGAGGCCGTTTGGCCGGGACGATTCTCTCCGGCGCTCTCTATGAATGGCAGGGCCTCGCCGCCTGTCTGTGGGCCTCAACCGCTTGTGTGCTCGCCGCGGGTCTGCTCACCCGCCTGTTGCCCCACGGCAAGACGAGCCGCGCGGGGGCCGAGGTGCCGCCGGCGGCGCTCGCGGCCTGAGCTCGGCCTCGGGCGACCCGGACAACATCACATTCCGGGACCACGCACCCATTTCGGCTGGGGTTCTCATGTCCGGCCAACAAAAAAACCCCCGCGTGTGCGGGGGTTTTGTGGGAAGCGGCTGAAGGGACTCGAACCCTCGACCTTCTGCATGGCAAGCAGACGCTCTAGCCAACTGAGCTACAGCCGCACCGGAGCCGGTGATTATAGGACGTCCGCGCGGATCAGCGTCCGCGCGCTCGGCGGTTCGCTCCGGTGCCCGGGGAGGTGAGCTCTGTGAGCTGGATCGCCTGGGCCATCGCCGCGTAGCCGGCCTCGTTGGGATGGAGATGGTCGCCGCTGTCGTATTGGGGGTTGAGACGCTGGGGATCGCTCGGGCTGGCCATCACGGTGGCGAAGTCGATCACGCCATCGAAGGCGTGGGAGCTGCGGATCCAGGTGTTGATCGCCTCACGAACCTGCTCGCCCGCGGGGGTCCAGTAGCGCGCCCCGCGGAAGGGCAGCAGCGTTGCGCCGAAGATCCGCAGGCCGGCCGAGTGGGCGGCGTCGATGAGCTGCTGCTCAGCGGTGATGACCTGCTGGGCGCTCACCTGGGTGTGGGGCACAGTGAGCGGGGAGGGGCTGTGGCTGTAGCCGATGTCGTTGATGCCCTCGAGCACGATGACGTCCCGCACGTCGGCCTGGTCCAGGACGTCGCTGCCGAAGCGGGCCAGGGCGGAGGGCCCACAGCAGGGGGCCGGCTGCAGGAGGCGGTTGCCGCTGATGCCCTCGTCGATGACGGCCAGGCGCGGTCCGGGGGCGGTCGCCAAGCGGCGGGCCAGGTCGTCGGGCCAGGCCCCGAAGCTGCCGGGGATGCTGCGAAAGCCCGCGGTGATCGAGTCCCCGAGCGTGGCGACCGCCCCGCCCCAGCGGGGCGGGCTGAGAGTGTCGACCGCGGTGAGCAGATACCAGCTGTTCCCGGTCGCCCGGACCCAGCCGCGGCCGGGGGCGGCTACGGCGTCGTGGCCGCCCAGGAAGACGGGCTGCTCTGCAGCGCTGTGGTACGTGAGCGGGCCCGTGGCGACGGGCAGGTAGAGCGATACGGCGATGCGCTCCAGGCTGTGGACCGCGAGGACCACCGGATCGGAGATCACCGCCCGGCCGGGAAGGATCCGCAGCGCCCGGGATCCGTCGAAGGTGAGCGGTTGCGCCGGACCGGCCAGCCGTCCCGCCAAGCCCGCGCGGGCGACCGTGGCGTCGGCGATGATGAGTGGCCGACGACCGTCGAGGTTGCTGAGGTGCACGCGCAGCGCCGCCCCGGGGCTGGAGAGCATGACGACCTCGCGCACGGTCTGGTCGGAGAATCCGCTGAGAGACCAGTTGTCGACCGCGCTCGCCGCCTCCGGGGCCGCGCCCCAGCTGGCCAGCCAGTGGCTGTGCGTGGGGATGTGCGCGCGCGCGAGGGCGATGAGCGCCGGGTTCGTGCGCTCCCGCCCCCGGGGGCCTGCCATCAGGCGGGGACGGGCAAGGGCGTGCCGACCCCGGGCCGCGGCGACCGAGTCGCGGTCACCGGGCCACAACAGAAGGGCAGCCAGGACGAGGCCGAGGAAGGCCGTGAGGGCGCTGGCGCAGCGTCGGGCGGGCATCGCTTCAGGACGATAGGTCGGAGCTGACCCGGGCGGACTGTGGTGCGACGGAGAACACCTGCGGTGCAGTACGTATGTGCCCCGGAGGCTCAGCGGCCGACCGGGGCCCCCAGCAGGCTGCGCGCGGCGCCGAGGATATGGGGCTCGAGCTGCTCGGAGCAGTAGACGGTGACGTGGACGCCGTCAAAGCGGCAGAGCTGACCGTTGAGGCTGGCGTCGTAATGGTCCCCGGGCGAGATCACCGCGTCGAGGTTGACGAAGCCGGCCGCGGGGCCCGCCGCCTTCACGGCGGCGGCGATCAGCGTGTTGATCCGCGTATGACGCGCCGTGGACGCCTGCGGGGCGGGGCTGCCGTCGGCCTGGGCGGGCGGGCTCACGAAGGGGATGGAGAGGAACAGCACCTTGCGGCGGCCGCCGTCGCCGAGGACGGAGATGAACTGACGGATGCGCTCAGCGACGTAGGCATCGAAGGTGGGCTCTCCGAGGTGGACCACGCCGCCGTCCCAGCGCCAGTCGAACTCGTCGCGGTAGCCGAGTTCGACGATCACCGCGTCGGCACGGAAGGCGCTGGCCTGGGCGGCCCAGGTGCGCAGCGCGTCGACACACTCCGGGGTGGGGGTCTCCCAGCGCCCGTTGACGTTGAGCTCGCCGCGGATGGAGAAGGCGCACCCGAGCTGGGCGGCGTCGGAGATGGCCATGCCGTAGTCCTGCTCGTCATAGAGGTAGGGCACACCGATGGTGAAGGCGATCGAGTCCCCGATGAGCAGGGCGCGCTTGGGCGGGCAGGTGGTGAACGACTTGGTCGTGTTCGCCACCGGCCAGGTCACCGACCCCCGCGCCAGGGATTTGGTCTGGAAGCTGGAGATGTCGGCCGGCGGCGGGGCGACGGCGCCACTGGTGGGTGTGTTGGCGAGCGGGACCGCGCAGGCCGCCTGGGTGCCGGCGAGGTTCCGGGGCACGGCGCGCGGGTGAACCGGCGCGCCCGGGTTGGGGATCGCCGCGGCGCTCGCCGCGAGCGCGAGGGCGACGACGCCCGCGCCGGCGGTGACGGGAGCCAGCCCGCGCATCAGCCACACGGGCATCCGCCGCTGGCGGATGGGCTGTTCGACGATCACGTAGGAGGCGACCGAGATGAGGCCGGTGACGAGCAGACGCAGCACGAGCAGCGGGAGGCCGTGCAGCCCGGTGGAGCCCGTGTCGAGCCACAGGAAGAGTGGGAAGTGCCAGAGGTACAGCCCGTAGGAGATCTTGCCCACCCAGCGGAGGCTGGTGAGCGTGAAGAGACGGCTGGCGATGGCCCGTGGGGTGGTCATGATCGTCGCGATCAGGGCGACCGCGAGCGCGTCGAAGAGCAGAAAGCCCCAGGGATAGAGCCAGGTATCGTTGCCGTTGGCCACTGCCATGAGCACGAGGGTGAGCCCGAGGACGGCCCCCGAGGCGAGGCTCACCGTCGGTGTGCGGGACACCCCGGCCCCGGCCCCGGTCCGTCTCGTCTGTCCCGGCCGTGCCCCGGCGCGTGCCCCACGATCCCCACCGGTCTGCCAGGCCCCGGCATCCAGATGGCCTCCGAGGCGCAGGCGCGCCATGGTGATGGCCAACGCCGCTCCTGACAGCAGTCCGGTGGCGCGCGTGTCGGTGCCGAAGTACACCCGGTTCTGGCCCGCGCCACCGTGGAAGAGCATGATCGAGTCGACGGCGGAGACGACGATCAGGCCCAGCGACAGCACGAGCAGGGTGTCGAGCCAGGACGTCGCGTCGGCGTCGGCCGCGCCGCCGCGCCCCTGACGCTGGTGGCGTTCGCGCAGCACGAGCCAGCCGGCGCCCGCCACGAGCAGCGGCCAGAGGACGTAGAACTGCTCCTCGATGGCCAGTGACCACGTGTGCTGGAAGGGCGAGGTCGGGCCGGTCTGGGCGAAGTAGCTCGAGCCGACGGCGATCTGGTGCCAGTTGGAGAAGTAGAACAGCGCCGAGAGACCGTCTCCGAACAGGCCCGGGACCGCGTCGTAGGAGCCCTTGATCGCGTAGCGGATGCCGATCACCACCACGAGCACGAACAGGGCCGGGAGCAGGCGCCGGGCGCGCCGGCCCCAGAACTCCGTGAGCGCGATGCTCGCTCCCCCGAGCCACTCGCGGATCAGCAGCGAGGTGATCAGGAAGCCCGAGAGCACGAAGAACAGCTCGACGCCGAGAAAACCCCCGTGGGCCCAGGTGACGCCGCCGTGGAAGAGGATGACCGCGATCACGGCGAGCCCGCGCAGTCCGTCGAGGCCGTCGATGTGCGCCAGTTCGATCCCGGCGCTGCGTGCCGACACGCGCGCACGGGCCCGCGCCGTCGTCGGGCCACTGACCGCCTCGACCCCGCCAGGGACCGCCCAGGCGCCCTCAGCCACGGGTCGGGGCGTGCGACGGGGCGCCTCACGTGTGCGCAGGCGCGTCACCGGCTCGTTGTTATCCAACCTGACCTCATGCCTGTGTCAAGGCGCTGTGAGCGCCCGCTGAGCCCGCGGGAGAGAGAGGCGACGACCGGACTCGAACCGGTGTAGACGGCTTTGCAGGCCGCTGCGTAGCCACTCCGCCACGTCGCCAGAGGGCCCCCGTAGGGTAGCGGCCGGGCTCGGCAGTACCTAAGATGGCGCCGGCATGGATCCCCGGGACGAGCTGTCGGTCCAGCGGGCCGGCGACGCCGACCGTGACGCGGCCGCCCAACGTGTCCGGGCCGCGGGCGCCGACGGGCGCCTGACTCTCGAGGAGATGGAGTCGCGCCTGGACGCCGTCCTCGCGGCCCGCACGTTCGCCGAGATCGACCACCAGTTGCGGGACCTCCGGGGCCGCGACCCGGTCGCTCACGCGACCGGGCGCCGTGGGGTCCGGGCCACGTCGGCTCCGGGACCGGGCCGGGAGATCACGCGGACCATCACGATCATGTCGAGCACCCGGCGCCGCGGCTTCTGGCGCCCGGCGGCACGCTCACGGGTGATCAACGTCATGGGGGACGCCCAGCTCGACCTCAGTGGGGCCGAACTGAGTGGGCCCGTCACCGAGTTGCGGGTGCTCACCATCATGGGCTCCACCCTAGTCACCGTCCCCGACGACGCCGCAGTTGATGTCGCGAAGGTGACGATCATCGCCGACAACGACATCGCACTCCCGCACGGACGGCCCGCGCCGGGCGCCCCGCAGATTCGCATCCGCCTGATCTCGCTGCTGGGCTCCGCGCGCGTGCGGGTGAGCCGTCGCGGTGAGGCCGAGCTCTACGCCTGAGGCCCCGCCGGGGCGGATCAGGCGCGCAGCAGCACGGCGTTGGCGCTGGAATCGCGAACAAGCATGCCGCCGTCCTGGGGCTCCATCGTCAGGCCGGCCGTCTCGACGCGTTCCAGCACGCCGTCGAGCCCCGCGCCGGCGTGGAGCTCGAACCAGCGCAGACCGACCGCTCCCGGACCGGGCGCGGTGCCGCCGCGGGAGTTCCACACGTTGAGGCCCACGTGGTGGTGGTAGCCGCCGGCGGCCACGAAGAGCGCCCCCGGATAGCTGCGGGCGCGAACATCGAAGCCGAGCACCGCGGTGTAGAAGGGCTCGACCGCAGCGAGGTCGGCGACCTGGAGATGGACGTGGCCCATGTCCGTCCCCGCGGGCAGCGCCGCCAGGTCCGGCAGGTCGTCGCCCAGGCTGGAGAGCAGGCGGTCGAGGTCGAGCGGGAGCGTTGACATCTCCACCTCCCCGGCGGCGGTCTCTCCCCACTGCTCTCGCGGCCGGTCACGGTAGATCTCGATCCCGTTGCCATCGGGATCATCGAGGTAGAGCGCCTCGGAGACGAGGTGGTCCGAGGCGCCCGACAGCGGCCAGCGGGCGCGGGCGAGGCCGACGAGCGCCCGGGCGAGGTCAGTCTGGCCGGGCACCCGCACGGCGAAATGGAACAGACCGGTCTGGCGCCGGTCACGTGGGGCGGCCCCGGGGTCGCCGCGTAGGGTGAGCAGCGGGGTGGCCCCGGCGCCGAGCACGAGCTCGACGCCGGAGTCGTCCAGGACCGCCATGCCCAGCACGCGCTGGTAGAAGTCCTGCGCGCGTGAGAGGTCGGCGACGGTCAGCGCGACCGTCCCGATGCGGGCCCCGGGATCGAGCCGCGGCTCGGCGGGGGAGACGGCATCACCCGGGGTCATCGGGCTCAGGCCGCCTGGGCCTTGTGGAGGGAGGAGAGCTGGTCGAGGATCTCGTCGAGTCGGCCACCGAGCTCTGCGTCGGTGAGCTGGCCGGACTCGTCGAACTTGCCGAACGCCCCGCCGATGGCGAGGTCGATCTCGGCGACGACCCGGGCCCCGGCGATGCCGAGCGACTTGCGCACGGCCTCCCCGGCCCACAGGGCGCCGTAGTCCGACGGGGAGGTCGAGATCACCGCGACCGGCTTGGCGTACAGCGCCGCGCTCTCGCCGCGGGGCCGCGAGCCCCAGTCGATGACGTGCTTGAGCTGACCGGGCACGGTCCCGTTGTACTCCGGCGTGGAGATGAGCACGACATCGGCGCTCTGGATCTTCTCGCGTACGGCGGTCGCGTGGGGCGGGGCGTTAAGCCCGTCGTCGTCCTCGTCGTAGGGCTCCAGCGCCTTGAGCAGGGCGGGGTCGAGCACCTCGACCTCGACGCCCTCGGGGGCGCGGCTGGCCGCCGCGCGCAGCACCGCGGTGTTGAGCGAGCCCGCACGCAGGCTGCCCGAGATGGCGATGATCTTGGTCATCTACGCCGCCTTCACGGCCGAGACGGAGACGACCAGCTTCACCTCGTTGGCGATGAGCACGTTGCCGTTGGGCAGCGTCTGGTTCCAGGTGAGGCCGAAGGCGGTGCGGTCGATCCCGCCGGAGACCTCGAAGCCGACCCGCTGGTTGCCCCAGGGATCCTCGCCGCCCTC
>DASSZV010000096.1:0-27896 GCA_035702765.1 Solirubrobacteraceae bacterium | reverse complement strand
GACGTTGCGGGTTCCGGAGCGTCTGAGCGGCGGCGCGGTGGCGGTGCGGCGCCTGGCGGGTGAGGATCCCGGCTGGGCGGGGGTGCTCGAGCTCCAGGAGGCTGACAATCTGGCCCAAGAGCGGCCCTTTCTCGACTATCGGACCTTTGCCGAGCAGCGGATCGGGGAGTGGCGGTCGTTGATCGGCGCCGGCCGGGGCGCATGGTTCGTCGTCGAGGACGCCGGCGCCGTGGTCGCTTCCCTCGGCGTGATCGTCACCGACGGCCGGGCGCGCTACCAGGCGGTGGACGTGGCGGTGAGCCACCGGCGCCGCGGGATCGCCTCCCACCTGGTCTGTGCGGCCGCCGAGATGATCAGCGCGGAGTGGCCGGTGCGCCAGTTCGTGATAGCCGCGGTGCCGGACGATCCCGCGCTGGGCCTCTACGAGGCGCTGGGCTTCCAGCGGGCCGAGACGGTGCACGGTGTCTTTCGCCGCCCCGTCGCTGGGGGATAGGATCGGGCGGACATGATCCGCAACGTCGTCATGGTGCAGCTCACCCCGGGCCACGACCCCAAGGTCGTGGCCGAGATCCAGGCCGGCTTTCGCGCCCTGGACCCACCCGGCTGCGTCGCCTACACCCTCGGGGACGATCTTGGCCTGCGTGAGGGCAACTGGAGCTTCGCCATCGTCGCCGACTTCCGCGACGAGGCGGCCTACCGCGCCTACGACGCCGACGGTGAGCACAACCGCCTGCGCGGACTGCTCGCGCCGCACGTCGAGACGATCGCCCGCGCGCAGTTCACCCTCGAGGCCTGACCGGCCGGGCGCCACGGGGAGCGGCCCGGCGGCGGGTGCGCCGGCGAGCGGGGCACCGACCGACCGGTCAGGCGCGCCGGCGCCTGTGGGCGTGGCCGCGGGCGTGATGACGCGTGGCCGCGCGGGCGGCGTGCCGGGAGCGGTGCGCGGCCGCGAGTGACCGGGTGGGCACCAGCTCGTAGAGGACGTACCCGCCGCTGAGGTAGATGTGGCCGGGGTCGGCCACCACGGGGGTGAAGGCCCCGTCGGGGAAGGTGAAGACCACGCGGCCGGTGCGGGCATCCAGGCCGGTGGTGAGATGGTCGTCGAGGTCTGAGTAGTAGACGACGCCGTTGACGATCGTGGCCGAGCCGGAGATGCGGTCCCCGTGGGCGTCGCGGTGCATCCAGCGCACCGCGCCGGACTGGGCGTTGAAGGCGTAGAAGTTTCCGTCGTAGGAGCCCATGAACACCGTCGGACCCAGGCCCGGAATGTTCGCCACCGCCGGTGAGGCGTACACGTAGTTGCCGGTTCCGTGGGACCAGGCGAGCTGTCCGGTACTGGCGGCGAAGGAGTAGACGTACCCCGAGGTGTTGCCGACGTAGACGCGCCCGAAGGCCACCGCCGGCGTCGTGTAGAACGTGCCGCTGGAGAAGCCCAGGGCGCCCCCGTTCGCCGAGGCCTGCCAGATCTCGCGCCCGGTATGGGCGTTGATGTCGTAGACATGGCCACCGTAGTCGTCGACGTAGAGGTTGTCGCCGGCCAGCGCCGCTCCGCCCTTCACCGAACCGCTGGCCTGGAAGGTCCAGTTGACGTGCCCGGTGCGCAGGTTCGCGGAGAACACCGTGCCGGCCTGGTCCCCGTAGAAGACGCTGTCACGGGAGATGAGCGGTGAGGTCTCGCTGCCCGAGGGCAGTGCGTGGCGCCACAGGATCCGGCCGGTGCGCGAGGACAGGGCCATGATCGCCCCGTTTCCGGGGGAGTGCCCGTGCGTGGCGAGCGTCGGCACGACGAGGATGTGCTGGCGGGTGGCGATCGCCGGACTCGCCGCGGACAGGCTGCCGATCTTGTGCTGCCAGCGCAGATGCCCCGTCAGTGTGTTCACCGACTTCACGTTCGCGCTGTCGTCGATGAACCAGAGCGTGTGGCCGTCGATGACGGGCGGGAATTCCAACAGCGCGTTCCCGCCGAGGGTCCAGCCCCGCCGGAAGGGCGGGTGCAGGTTCGCGTCCCCGGTGAAGTCACGGGTACGCGTGGGCGTGAGCCCATAGGTCGGCCAGCTGAAGGTGTCGGCCTGGGCGATGGTGTGCGTCGCGGTGGATGAGGTCGCGGTCGTCGCGGTGAAGGACAGGTTGGGGTGCGAGACGTTGTGCGGTGCGTGGACGAGCACGAAGATGACTGCCGCCACCACCAGCACGACCGCCGCGCCCGCTCCCGCGAGGAGCCATCGCCGCGTCCGACCCGATCCCGTCCAGCGCCGTGGGGACCGCTTGTCCTGTTCGGGCATCGGCGGCAGGTTAGCTGTCACCGACATCCGGGCCGCGCCATTGGAATGATCTTCTTCTCATGCCCGCACCCGATCATCGCTCCCCCGACCTCGCGGGCCTCCTGGCCGCCGCCGAGGCTCTCCCCGGGCTCACCGACGTTCTCGACGGTCTGGGCCGTGACTTCACGCCCACCCTGTGGCTCGTCGGCGGGCCCGTCCGCGATCTCCTCCTGGGCCGGACCCCGATCGACCTCGACCTTATGCTCGCTGGTGATCCGGAGCCGGTGGCGCGGATGCTCGATCAGAGCCTGCGCCGCCACACCGAGTACCTCACCGCCAGCGTGGGGCACATCGACATCGCGCAGCCGCGGCGCGAGCACTACCCCGAGCCGGGGGCGCTGCCTCATGTGCAGGCGAGCGCCAGCGTCGCCGAGGATCTGTGCCGCCGCGACTTCAGCGTCAACGCCGTCGCGCTGGGGCTCACCGGAGCGGACCGGGGCCGGCTCGTCTGCGCCGACCATGCGCTCGAGGACCTCGCGGCCCGCCAGCTGCGGGTCCTCCATGACGCCTCCTTCCGGGATGACCCCACCCGCCTGCTGCGGCTCGCCCGCTATGCCGCGCGCCTGGACTTCTCCGTCGAGGCCCACACCCTGCGGCTGGCTCGTGCCGCGCTCGAGGTCGACGCGTTGCAGACGGTGAGTGGCGTGCGCATCGGCAACGAGCTGCGCCGGCTCGCGGCCGAGCCCGACCCCGTCCGCGCCTTCATCGCCCTCGGCCAGCTCGGCATCGACGAGCGGATCGATCCCGCCCTGGGGCTCGTCGACCCGGCCCTGGCCACCCGCGCGCTCACCCTGCTCGAACCCGGCGACCGCCGTGACCGCGCGGTGCTCGCGGTGGCGCTGCTCGGAGCCCCACGGGAGCGCGCCGCTGCGTTGCTGGACCGGCTCGGCTACCCCGCCGCGGACCGCGAGCTCATCGTCGACATCGCCGCGCGTGCCCAGAAGGTCTCCATGCGTCTGGAGTACGCGGGACCTCCGTCGGAGATCGACTGGGCCGCGGGCGGCCCCAATGCCGCCCCGGAGCTCATCGCGGTGGCCGGGGCGATCCATCCCGCCAACGCAGCCCGGGAGTGGCTCGTCGAGCTGCGGCACAGGCGCCTGGCCATCACCGGCGACGACCTCATCGCCGCGGGCATCCCGGCCGGACCGGCGCTCGGTGAGGGTCTCCGGGCCGCCCGCGCGGCGATGCTCGACGACGAGGCGCCCGACGCGGCCAGCCAGCTCGCCGTGGCCGTTGACGCCGCGCGCGCCGCGCACCCGGGCTAGCTGACCCTTCCGCCCGCCCGCTCTCGCGTCGCCCCGCCTGTTCGGCCTCGCGTCGCCGCGCCTGTTCGGCCTCGCGTGGCCCCGCCCGCCCGCTCTCGCGTGGCCCCGGCCGTCCGGCCTCGCGTCGCCCCGCCCGTTTCATCTGTGTCACAGCTCTGTGACAACCGCTTGAGGTGGAGGAGGGCGGACGCCACCGTGGGCGGTATGAACCCTGCCGACGACCCCGCCGCCGACGACCCCGCCGCCGCCACCACCGCGGCCTCGACGCCGCCTCTGACCCCCCAAACGATTCGCAGTGGCGTAGCTCCCGGAAACGGTGCGCGTGAGATGTCGCTGAGCGACACCGCACGCGCATGGCGGATCCGGCTCGTCACACGAAGGAGCGTTGTGGTGGGATCGGGCACCCCGAACGAGCGCGTATGCGCGATCGCCGAGGCCCAGTCGGGGCGGGTGAGTCGCGCACAGCTGCTGGCCGCGGGTCTGAGCGGCCGGGGAGTGAAGAGTCGGGTCGACGCCGGCCTGCTGACGCCCGAGCATCGGGGGGTCTACGCGGTCGGGCACGCCGAGCCGACGCGGCATTCCGCCGAGGTGGCCGCGCTGCTCACCCGCGGTCCCGGCACGCTCATCTGTGGGGCGCGGGCCGCTGGCCTCTACGGCTTCCGGCCCCTCCCCGAGGGGGTTGACATCCTGGTTCCCGCCGGCCAGGGCGGGGGGCGCCGTCCGGGGATCCGCGTGCACCGCAGCCAGGACCGGGCACGCTTCGCCCCAAGCTGGGTCGACGAGGTGCCGGTGCAGGCTCCCGCCTGGGTCCTGCTCGAGCTTGCCGCGCTGCTCACGTGCCGGGCACTCGAGCTCGCCCTGGATGAGGCCTTCGCCACCGGCCGGGTGAATCGGGACGAGGTCTGCGCCGTCGTGACGGCCCGTCCCAACGCCCCTGGGGCCGGGACGCTTCGGGCGCTGCTGCGCGCACGCGGCGTGGGCAATCCGAGCGCGTCGGTGGGCCAGGAGCGGCTGTTGGCGATCGTCCGTGCCGCCGGTCTGCCGGATCCGGAGATGGACGCGCCCATCGGCGGCGGGTTCAGTGCCGACATGCTCTGGCCCGACGCTCAGGTCGCCTGTGAGTACGACTCCTTCCGCTGGCACGCCACTCGCTCAGCCTGGGCGCGGGACCGGCGCAAGGACGCCCACTGCCGCCAGGTGGGAGTCGCGCTGGTGCGCGTGAGCGACGAGGATCTCGAGGACGGCGGACTCCGGGTCGTCGCGACGCTCGCGCGGCTCATCGCCTCCCGTGCCGTGCCGAGCCGTCCGGCCGTTGCCGGGTGATGCGGTTGCCGGGTGATGCGGTTGCCGGGTGACGCTGTCCCCGGGGCGGTCATGGCCCCAAGGCGGCCAAGACCCAAGGCGGCCAAGACCCAAGGCGGCCAAGGCCCACATGGGCCCTGGCTGGGCGAGGACGCAGCGCGGGTACCCTTCCCGAGGTGGAGCTTCCTGCGCCCTTCTTCTGGCTCCATGGCCAGATCGCCGTCGACCTGCCCGGGGCACGGGCGCTGTTCACCACCAAGGCGGCGGGCAACCTCGGGCTGCTCACCGAGGATCCCGGGGCCCCGGCGAACCGTGCGCGCCTGGCCGACCGGTTCGGGATCGGCCTGGCCTGGCGCAAGCAGGTCCACGGCGCCGAGGTGCACGTCGTCGACGCCGCCACTGACCCCGCGGCGGATTGGATCGAGGCTGATGGCGTGGTCACCCGGACGCCCGGGGTCGCGCCGCTCGTCCTCGCCGCCGACTGCCTCCCGATCGTCATCAGCGACGGCCGCTCCGTCGCGGCGATCCACGCCGGCTGGCACGGCCTCGCCGACGGGGTGATCGCGGCCGGCGTCGCGGCCCTGGACTCCCGTGCAGCCGTCCACGCGGCGATCGGTCCGGGCGCCGGACCCTGCTGCTACGAGGTCGGTGCCGAGTTGCTCGAGCGCTTCAGCGAGTACGACGCCGCCCGCGGCCGGCACCTCGATCTCACGGCCATCGCGCGGAGCCAGCTCGAGCACGCCGGGGCGGCGATCATCCACGACGTCGGGCTGTGCACCATCTGCTCGGCACCGAATCTGCTCTTCAGCCATCGCCGCGAGGGCGCAGGCACGGGACGACAGGCGGGTATCGGATGGTTGACCAGCTGAACGAGCTCGACGCTGCGACGGTCGCGGCGAACCTGATCACGGTGCGCAGCGAGATCGTCGCCGCCGGTCGCGATCTCGACGCGGTTGAGGTGCTCGCCGCAATCAAGTATCTGCCCGGGCACCTGCTCGGCGCGCTCGCCGAAGGCGGGATCAGCGTCGTGGGCGAGAACCGCGCCCAGGCCCTGCTGGAGAAGCAGGACGCCGTGGGGCGGGAGCTGTTCGCGCACTGGGACTTCATCGGCCAGCTGCAGAGCCGCAAGGTCAAGGATCTGCTCGGACGGGTGCGCTTCATCCACTCGCTCGCCTCCGAGTCGGCCCTGGCCCAGCTCGAGCGCCACGAGGCCGGTGGCACCCAGGTGCTCGTCGAGGTGAACGTGGCCGGGGACCCGGACAAGAGCGGGATCGCGCCCCGGGAGCTCGGGGCCTTCATCCAGCGCTGCCCCGTCCCGGTCGCCGGGCTGATGACGATGCCCCCCGCCGCCGAGGATCCCGAGGCCAGCCGGCCCTTCTTCCGCCTCCTGGCCCAGCTCGCCGACGAGTACTCGCTCGCGCACCTGAGCATGGGGACGACCCAGGATTACCGCGTCGCGCTGGAGGAGGGCGCGACGATCATCCGGCTCGGAAGCGGGCTGTTCTCCGCGTCATAATGGACGCCGGGCAGGGAAACCGGCCCCGAACACGAACCTCACGGCGATATGGCACTCCGCGATCAATGGCACCGCACCCTCGTGTACTTCGGACTGGCCGAGGAAGAGGCCTACGAGGACGACTATGAGCCCTACTCGGAGCCGGAGGTTCAGATGCAGGACACCTACCGCGAGCGACCGACGGTCCGCCGCCTCCCGCAGTCCCGGCGCCGCCGGGACGACTACGACGACATCTTCGCCGAGGAGGAGCCGAGCTTCTCGCGCCCGACCGCGACCCTGCGGCCCGTCGCCTCTCCGCGCAGCTCCCGGCAGAGCTTCCACTTCGTCGCCCCGAAGAACTTCAACGACGTCCAGGACGTCGGGGACAAGTTCAAGGCCTCGATCCCGGTGATCCTCAACCTCCAGAACGCCGACCACGATCTGGCCAAGCGGCTCATCGACTTCGTCTCCGGCCTCACCTATGCCCTCGACGGCGGGATGCAGCGGATCGCCGACAAGGTGTTCCTGCTCACCCCGGAGGGCGTCCAGCTCTCCGCGGAGGAACGGGCGAGCCTCGCCTCCAACGACTTCTTCAACCAGTCATAGCCTGGGGCCCCGGTTCCCCGGGGCCACGCACTAGTCTGCAACCCATGCAGATCGGCTTCATCGGGGCGGGGAACATGGCGCGGGCGCTCGCCCGGGGCTGGGGACGCCCCGTGCTCGCCTGCGACAGCGGCTCCGGACGCGCGGCGGCGCTCGTCGCCGAGCTCGGCGGTGAGCACCTGACCGCGGTCGAGGTCGCCCGGCGCGCCGACATCGTCATTCTCGCCCACAAGCCCTACCAACTCGAGGCCGTCGCCACGGAGATCAGCGCAGAGGCCCGCACGGTCGTCTCGATCCTTGGCGGGACGCGCACCGAAGCGGTCCAGCGCGCCTACCCACAGGCGCAGGTCCTCGCGATCATGCCCAATACCCCGGTGGAGGTCCGGCGCGGTGCGATGGTCCATGCGCGGCCCACCGAGCACGCCGGGACCCCGGTGGACGCGGAGATCGAGGCCCGGGTGCTCGGGCTCTTCCGGGAGCTCGGCGTCGTCGTCAGCGTGCCCGAACGGCTCTTTGACGCCGCCACGAGCCTCTCCGGCGTCGGCCCCGCCTACCAGGCCCTGCTCGCCGAGGCCCAGATCGACGCGGGGATCCGCCTCGGTCTCGCCCCCGCGGACGCCGAGACGCTCGTCATCGCGACGATGGCGGGAACGGCCGAACTGCTGCTCGCGCGCGGCCGAGACACGCTCGCCGTGCGCCGTGAGGTGACAAGTCCCGGGGGCTCGACCGCACGGGGGCTCGCCGCCCTCGAAGCGGCGGGGATCCGTGACGCCTTCCAGCGGGCCGCGGACGCCGTCGCCCGACCGCAGGGCCGCTGAGGGACCCGACGATGCTCGCACTCGCCTCCGTGACCTCCCAGATCGGCAACTACATCTCGGCCGTGGTGATCGTCTACATCGTCATCCTGCTCGGCTACCTGCTGCTGAACATGCTCTTCTCCTTCGGCGCGCGCCCGGGCTATGCCCAATGGTCCGACGCGGTGCTCAGTTTCATGCGCGAGGTGTCCGAGCCGTACCTGCGCATCTTCCGACGCTTCATCCCGCCCCTGGGGCCGATCGACCTCTCGCCGATGGTGGCCATCTTCGTGCTGCTGTTCCTCGATGGGCTCATCCGGCGTCTGTTCAATGGCTGAGGTGAGTGCCCGACCCTCTGCGGGCGCGCGGAGCGCCGCCGGCCTGCGCGCCCTCGCGGTCATCCTCGTGGTCGTCGGCCTCGACCAGCTGGCCAAGCACACCATCGGGACCTCGATCCAGCCGAACCAGACCCGTCACGTGATCGGTTCGGTGCTCGAGTTCGTCTACGTCCGCAACACGGGCGTCGCCTTCGGCGTGCTCGCCGGCGGGGGCAGCGCGGTGTACATCGCCACGGCGCTGGCGCTCGGCTGCCTGATGGTCTACCTCGTCCTCCGTCCCGGACGGCCGTGGCTGTGGCTGCCGACGGGGATGATGGTCGGCGGAGCCATCGGCAATCTCATCGACCGCGTGCGCCAGGGCAGCGTCATCGACTTCATCAAGCTGCCGCACTGGCCGGCCTTCAACGTCGCGGACATGGCGATCACCTTTGGGGTGATCGCCCTCGTGGCGCTCATCGAGTTCGGTGGCCGAGCAGCGGATTGACGTCCCGCCGGAGGCGGCCGGAGAGCGTCTGGACGCCTTCTTGGCCGCCCACGCGGGCTCACGCAGTCAGGCCGCGCGCCTCATCGCCGGGGCGCAGGTGAGCGTCGACGGCCGCGCTCGACCCAAGCGCCACGTGCTCGACGGCGGCGAGGTGATCACCATCGCGCTGCCGGAGCCGTCGGCGGCGGTGCTGAGCCCCACGGCCAGCACCGCCAGCTTCCGCGTGGCGCTTGAGGACGAGGCGCTGCTGGTCATCGACAAGCCCGCCGGCGTCGTCGTGCATCCGGGCCGCGGCAACTGGGAGGGCACGCTCGCCCAGGCCCTCGGTCTCGATCTCGAGCGCGGGGGCATCGTCCACCGCCTGGACAAGGACACCTCTGGACTGCTCGTCGTGGCCAGGACCGAGACGGTCCAGCGTGCGCTGCAGGAGTCCATCCGGGCCCGCGAGGTCCACCGCGAGTACCTCACGCTCGTCACGGGCCGACCCGAGTCGCGCAGCGGGACGATCGACGCGCCGCTAGGCCGAGACCGCCACAACCGGCTCATCCAATCCCTGGATACCGACAGCCCTCGGGAGGCCCGGACCCACTTCGAGATCGTCGAGGCGCTTCCCGGGGCGACGCTTCTGCGCGTTCGGCTGGAGACCGGGCGCACGCACCAGATCCGCGTGCACATGCAGGCCATCGGCCACCCGGTGTGTGGGGACCCCGCCTACGGCGGCGCGAACCGCTACGGCCTCACGCGGCAGTTCCTGCACGCTGCGCGGCTCGCCTTCACCCATCCGCTCAGCGGGGGGCCCGTGGATGTCAGCTCACCGTTGCCCGAGGATCTCGCCGCCGCCCTCGAGCTGGCCCGCACCGGCTAAACTCCCCGGCCGCAGTATCCATCCAACACCTGTCCGCCATAGGTGACCGCGACCCTGCTCCCCCACACCGAGGGAGTCCGCGTCACCAGGACGGGGATGTCAAGTAAGGGAGACCCACATGGCTCAGGTAGGACTGAAAGAGCTGCTGGAGGCCGGCGTCCACTTCGGCCACCAGACACGCCGCTGGAACCCCAAGATGCGCCGCTTCATCTTCGGCGAGCGCGACGGGATCTACATCATCGACCTGGAGCAGACCGACCGGCTGCTCAACGAGGCGCGCACCTTCGCCGCCGACATCGCCCGCCGCGGCGGGACGATCATGTTCGTCGGCACCAAGAAGCAGGCTCGAGACGCGATCAAAAGCGTGGCCGAGGCGGCGAACATGCCGTACGTGAACCACCGCTGGCTCGGTGGCCTGCTCACGAACTTTCAGACGATCTCAGGCCGGATCAAGCGCCTGCACGACCTCGAGCGCTACGAGACCGAGGGCCAGCTCGCCCTGCTGCCGACACGTGAGCGGATGGCCGCCCAGGCCGACCTCGCCAAGCTGCGGGCGAACCTCGGCGGCGTCAAGAACATGCAGCGTCCGCCCGACGCCGTGTTCGTCATCGACCTGAAGACCGAGGCGATCGCCGTGCAGGAGGCCCGCCGCCTGCGCATCCCGATCATCGGGTTGGTCGACACCAACTGCGATCCCGAGGGCATCGACTACGTGATCCCGGGCAACGACGACGCGATCCGCTCCTGCCAGGCGGTTGCCCAGGCCATCGGCGACGTCGTCGCGGCCGGGCACCAGACCTTCCGGGCCGAGGAGGAGAAGGCCCGCCTCGAGCGCGAGCGTCGCGAGGCCGAGGAGCGCGCCCGCCGCGAGGCCGAGGAGCGCGCCCGCCGCGAGGCCGAGGAGAAGGCCCGCGCGGAGGCCGAGGAGCGTGCCCGCCAGGAGGCCGAGGCCGCCGCAGCCGCCGAGGCCGCCCGGCTCGAGGCCGAGGCGAACACCCCGATCCCGCCGATCACCGAGATCGAGGACATGAGCTCGATCCCGCCGATCTCCGAGATCGAGGAGCCGATCCCGCCGATCTCCGAGGTCGAGCCCGAGCCCGTCGCCGAGGCCCCCGCCGTCGCCGGCGCGCCGACCGAGGCCGCCGCGACCGCGCCCGCCGAGGAGGCCGCGCCCGCCGCCGAGGAGGCCGCGCCCGCCGCCGAGGAGGCCGCGCCCGCCGCCGAGGAGGCCACCGCCGCCGAGGTGCCGACCGAGACCCCCGCCACCCCCGAGGAGAACTGATGAGCGTGACCGAGATCACCGCTGCGCAGGTCAAGGCCCTGCGTGACCGCACCGGAGCCGCGATGATGGCCTGCAAGAAGGCGCTCACCGAGGCCGAGGGCGACATGGAGAAGGCCGTCGAGGCGCTGCGCGCCCGCGGCGAGGCCCAGGCGGCCAAGCGGGCCGGCAACGAGGCGACCCAGGGCACCGTGCAGTCCTACATCCACTCCGCCGGGGGCACTCCCGTCGGAGTGCTGGTGGAGGTCGACTGCGAGACCGACTTCGTCGCTCGGAACGAGAACTTCATCGGCTTTGCCAAGGACCTCGCGATGCACATCGCCGCTGCCTCCCCGATGGCCGTGCACGACGAGGAGATCCCCGGCGAGATCCTCGACTCCGAGCGCCGGATCGCCACCGAGCAGGCCCAGGACCGGCCCGAGAACGTGCGCGAGAAGATCGTCGAGGGCAAGATCAAGAAGTTCCTCGACGAGAACGTGCTGCTGCGCCAGGTGCACGTCAACCCCAAGTACGAGGACAAGACGATCGAGGACCTTCGCGCCAAGCTCGCCTCCGACACGGGCGAGAACGTGGTCATCCGGCGCTTCGCCCGGTTCCAGGTCGGGAGCTAGGCGCGGGCGCCGGCCCCCGCCAGCTAGGCTGCCTGCCCACGTGGCGAACGAGGAGAGAGAGCCCGCACCCGTCTACGGACGGGTGCTGCTGAAGCTGTCCGGTGAGGCCCTGATGGGGGAGATGCCCTACGGCACCGACCCCACCCGGATCCGCGAGATCGCCGCCGAGGTGGCCAAGGTTCACCGCCGCGGCGTCGAGGTGGCGATCGTCGTAGGTGGCGGCAACATCTACCGCGGTCTGTCGGCCGCGGCGGAGGGGATGGACCGCGCCACCGGGGACTACATGGGCATGCTCGCGACGGTGCTCAACGCGATGACCCTCCAGGACGCGCTCGAGCGGGCCGAGGTGGCCACGCGCGTCCAGCTCGCCATCCCGATCTCCGAGGTCGCCGAGCCCTACATCCGTCGCCGCGCCATCCGCCATCTGGAGAAGAAGCGGGTCGTCATCTTCGGGGCGGGGACGGGCAACCCGTTCTTCACCACCGACACCGCGGCCGCCCTGCGCGCGGCCGAGATCCATGCCGAGGTGGTGCTCATGGCCAAGCACGGCATCGAGGGCGTCTACTCGGCGGATCCGCGCAAGGATCCCGACGCGGAGTTCATCCCCGAGATCACGCACAAGGAGGCCCTCACCCGGGGGCTCGCGGTGATGGACTCGACGGCGTTCGCCCTGTGCATGGACAACGGGCTGCCGATCGTGGTGTTCAACATGACCGGTGGTGACAACATCGACCGGATCGTGTCCGGCGAGCGAGTGGGAACCCTGGTGAAGACATGACTGATGATCTGGTGAGTGGACTGCTGGACGACGCGCGCGAGCGCATGGGCAAGGCCGTGGAGGCGACGCGGCACGAATTTGGCTCCGTGCGCGCCGGACGGGCGACGCCGGCGATGCTCGACCGTGTGAGTGTCGACTACTACGGGGCCTACACGCCGCTGAAGCAGCTGGCCACGATCAGTGCCCCGGAGGCCCGCCTGCTGACGATCCAGCCCTTTGACAAGTCGGCCATCAAGGCGATCGAACGCGCCATCTCGGAGTCCGACCTCGGGCTCACGCCGAACAACGACGGTGCGATGATCCGGCTGGTGCTGCCCGAGCTCACCGAGGAGCGTCGCCGCGAGATGGTCAAGGTCGCCCGCCACATCGCCGAAGACGGACGCGTCGCCGTGCGCAACATCCGCCGCGACGTACTCGGCGACCTACGCGAACTCAAGGACGGGGGCGACGTGGGGGCCGACGACGAACATCGGGCCGAAGGCGAGCTGCAGAAGGTGACCGACGCCCGCGTCGCCGAGGTGGACGACCTGCTCAAGGCCAAGGAAGCCGAGATCCTCGAGGTCTAGTGGCCGTGACCGCCGGCAGGGTCGGCTCAGACTTCGCCGCCCGGCCCGCGAACGAGTCCGCGGCGCTCGTGCCCCGGTACGTGGCGATCATCACCGATGGCAACGGCCGCTGGGCGAGCCAGCGGGGGCTGAGCGCCGCCCGCGGACACGAGGCGGGCGCCGACGTGGTCAAGGCGCGCCTGCGCGACGCGGCCGAGTTCGGCATCCGGGAGCTGACGCTCTACTCCTTCTCGACCGAGAACTGGTCACGTTCCAAGGCCGAGGTGGCCGGGCTCATGCGTCTGTTCACCCGCCGGATCAAGCTCGAGACGCCTGAGCTGAAGGAGCAGGGGGTACGGATGCGCTTCATCGGCCGCCGCAGCGCTCCGGTCTCCGAGCGGCTCGTGGAGATGATGGAGTGGGCCGAGGCCGAGACCGCCGGGAACGACCGCATCACCCTGTTCGTCGCGTTCAACTACGGCGGCCGCGCGGAGATCATCGACGCCGCCCGCAGCTTCACCGGCACGACCGAGGAGGAGTTTCGCGCCCACCTCTACGCGCCGGACATGCACGACCCGGACCTGATCATCCGGACCAGCGGCGAGTCGCGGATCTCCAACTTCCTCATGTGGCAGTCCGCCTACTCCGAGCTCGTCTTCTGCGACGAACTGTGGCCGGACTTCACGCGTGAGGCGTTCCGCGCCGCCCTGGACGAGTACGGGCGCCGTCAACGGCGCTTCGGGGGCCGCTGAGCATGCCCCAGGCCCGGCGGCCCCCGGCCGAGCCGCGCCCGGTCCGCAGCGGCTCCGATCTTCCGGCCCGGGTGATCGTCGCGGTCCCCGCGGCGATCCTGGCCATCGGCTTTGACACGCTCGGCGGGGTCGGCTGGGCGCTGTTCATGGCCCTCTTCGGTGTCCTCGGGATGATGGAGCTCTTCCGCATGCTCGAGCGCTGGAAGCCCGTGCCCTGGGTCGGGTACGTCGCCATCGTCGGCATGTGCGCCGCCGCCCGCTTTCAGGGGCTGCGCGACACGCTCGCCGTCGCGCTGCTGGCGCTCCCGGCGCTGCTCGTCGTCGTCGCCACGCGGCCGACCATCAAGAACGCGACGGTGTCGATCGCCGGCACGCTGCTGGGGATCTTCTGGCTCGGGATCGCCTTCTCCCACGCGGTGCTCCTGCGTCAGCTGCCCCACGGCGGCGGCGTCGTCATCGACGTCATGGTCGGCACCTTCGTGGGGGACATCGGCGCCTACTTCGGCGGTCGCGCCTTCGGGAACCGCCGCCTCGCGCCCGAGCTGTCCCCGAACAAGACGGTCGAGGGCCTCGTCGTCGGGGTCATCGCCGCGATCGTGGCCGTCTCGTTGGCCCATCTCTACCAGTCCGCGTGGATGACCGAGACCCAGGCGCTCGGTCTCGGCCTTGCCGTCGCGCTGCTCGGGCCGGTCGGGGATCTCTTCGAATCCCTGGTCAAGCGCGACGCCAACATCAAAGACGCCGGGCGGCTCTTCGGGGCCCACGGGGGCGTGCTCGACCGACTTGACGCGGTCGCCTTCACGGTCGTTGCCGCGTACTACATCTGGGCCGCGGTGGTGGCGTGAGCCCGCGGCGCGTCGTCGTGCTCGGCGCGACGGGATCCATCGGCGTCCAGGCCCTCGACGTGATCGAGCGCTCCGAGGGCGAGCTCGTCCCCGTCGGCCTGTCCGCGAGCACGGCGTGGGAGCCGCTGCTGGAGCAGGCCGTCCGCCTGGGCGTGCCCCGGATCGCCCTGGCCGATCCCCACGCCGCCGCACGCGCCTCGGAGGCCTGGACCGACGGGGAGGTGCTCAGCGGCCCTGACGGCATCGTCCAGCTCGTCACTGAGTCCGCCTGTGATCTCGTGCTCAACGCGATCGTCGGGGCGGCGGGGCTGCTCGCCTCGGTCGCCACCCTCGGCGAGGGCATCGACCTGGCCCTGGCCAACAAGGAGTCGCTCGTCGTCGGCGGTGAACTCGTCAACCAGCTCGCCGAGGCGACGGGAGCGCGCATCCTGCCCGTCGACTCCGAGCACTCGGCCCTGCATCAGCTGATCGCCGGCGAGCGTCCGGGAACGGTGGCCCGGCTCATCCTCACCGCCTCCGGCGGGCCGTTCCGCGGACGCAGCGCCGCGGCCCTCGCCGCGGTCGGGGTGAGCGACGCCCTGGCCCACCCGACCTGGTCGATGGGGGCGAAGATCACGATCGACTCGGCGACGCTCATGAACAAGGGCCTCGAGGTGATCGAGGCCCACCACCTCTTCGGCACGCCGTACGAGGCGATCGACGTCGTCGTCCATCCCCAGTCGATCGTCCACAGCCTGATCCAGCTGATCGACGGCGCGACCCTCGCCCACCTGGGCTACCCGGACATGCGCGTGCCGATCGCCTACGCGCTGCACCACCCCGAGCGCACCGAACTGCCGATCGCCCCGCTCGACCTCGCCGCGCTGGGCAGCCTCACCTTCGAGGCACCTGACACCGAAGCGTTTCCCTGCCTGCGCCTGGCGCAGGAGGCGGGCCGGGCCGGAGGGACCGCACCGTGCATCCTCAATGCGGCCAACGAGGTGGCCGTGCACGCCTTCCTCTCCGAGCGCCTGGCCTTCACCCAGATCCCCGAGGTGATCGAGGCGACCCTGGAGGATCTCCCCGGCGCGATCATCCACTCTTTCGACACGCTCACCCGCGCCGACGCCCAGGCCCGCGCGCTGGCCGGGGAGCTCGTGCAACGGCTGGGCCGCGCCTGACCTGGCGCCGAAGAGCTTCTGAAGCATCTGACAGGGCCTGCCACACTTCAGGTGATGGCGTGGATCTGGGCACTTCTCGGCTTCTGTGCACTCATCGTCCTCCACGAGGGCGGCCACTTCCTCGCCGCCAAGGCGGTGGGCATGCGCGTGGAGCGCTTCTCGCTGTTCTTCGGGCCGATGCTCGTCTCCAAGCGCATCGGGGAGACCGAGTACGGGATCGCCGCGATCCCCCTGGGCGGCTACGTGAAGATCACCGGAATGAGCCCCGAGGAGGTCTTCGAGGAGCCGGCGGTGGCCGCGCGCGCGTACGTCAACCAGCCGGTGTGGAAGCGCATCGTCGTCATCGCCGCCGGCCCGCTGGTCAACCTCGTCGTCGCCTTCATCATCTTCGCCGCCGTCTTCCACCACGAGGGCCAGGCGGTCATCCGCCCCGGCGCGACCGTCCAGGCCGTTGCGCCGCACTCGGCCGCCTCAGGACACCTGCAGACCGGAGACCGGATCGTGTCGATCGACGGCCGCCGCGAAGCCACCGGCTACCTCGGGGTCATCGACGCGGCCCGCTGCGCCGGTGGGGTCCGGCGGGACGGCTGCATCGCCAGTCCGGCGGTCACCCTCGTCATCCGCCGCGGTGGCCAGCTGCGGACCCTGCATCTGCACCCGCGATACTCGGCCGCGCTGAAGCGCAACCTCGTCGGCTTCGACTACGCGCCCCACTTCGTCATCCGGCCGATCTCCTACGGGGCAGCGGCGCACTTCGGCGCCCGGCAGATGTGGACGGAGGTGTCGGCGACCTTCTCAACCCTGGCGCACCTCTACCAGTCCAAGGAGCGCAAGCAGCTGCACTCGATCGCCGGCATCGCCACGATCACCGAGCAGGCGACCGCCCAGAGCACGGTCAACGGCCTGTGGGTGATCGCCGGGGTCTCCCTCGCCCTCGCCGTGTTCAACCTGCTGCCCTTTTTGCCGCTGGACGGCGGGCACATCTTCTGGGCGCTGGTGGAGAAGGCGCGGCGCGGCCGCAAGATCTCGCTGGTGACGATGGAGCGGGCCAGCTACGCGGGCCTGGCGCTGATGCTCTGCCTCGTCGTGATCGGCTTCTCCAACGACATCAATACCTTCGTTCACGGCGGCAACTTCCTCTCCAACCGCTAGACGGAGGGATCTGCGCGCGTGCTCGTCGCTGTCACCGACCACGCGGTCGACCGCTACCGCCAGCGGGTGCGCGGCTCCCTTCAGGAGCGGGTCGAGATCGCCGGGCGGGTCGCCCGCGCCCATGCCGCGGGACAGGTGAGCCCGGGGGAGCGCGGCGCGCTGCTCGTCCGCGACCTCCGGGACCGTCAGCTCGTCTTCGTCTGCCGGCCCGAGCGTGACGAGCTCGTGGTCATCACCCTCTGGGAGGAGGGAGACGACCCGGCCGTGCCGCGGCGCTTCACCGATGCGCTGGCCTGCCGCGACCGCTCAGGCGGCCTGCACTGAGCGCCACAGCAGCTCGACGGGATGGCGGATCTCCATCTCGGCGCCGAGCTCGCGCAGATGCCGCCCCAGCTGGGTGAGACAGCCCGGGCTGGCCGCGGCGAGCACGTCACCGCCGGCGGCGAGAACCGCCTGAGCCTTGCGCCGACCGAGCTGCGCGGCGGGCTCTGGTGCCAGCACGGGGTACAGACCGGCCGCCCCGCAGCAGATCTGGGCCTCGTGGGGGACCTCGAGCAGCTCCAGCTCGGGGATCGCCCGCAGCAGCGCCCGCGGCGCCGTCACGACGCCCTGCCCGTGACTCAGCTGGCAGGCGTCATGGAGGACGACGCGCAGGGGAAGCGGTCCGCGCGGTGCCCGGGGCGCGATCGCGGCGAGGAACTCCTGGATGTCACGGACCCGCCCGGCGAAATCCCAGGCCGCGGCGGAGCCCACCAGCGCGCCGTAGTCCTTCAGCGCCGTGCCACATCCGGCGGCGTTGGCGATCACCGCGTCGAGCTCCCCGAGCTCGGCAAAGGCGGCGAGGGTCGCCTGGGCCCGGGCGAGGGCGTGCTCGCGCTCGCCGGCGCTCAGCTCCAGGGCCCCACAGCAGTCGGGCAGCCGCGGGGCGTGGACGTCGTAGCCCTCGGCGGTGAGCAGACCGATGGTCGCGCGGTGGACCGCGGGAAAGAAGACCCGCTGGACACAGCCGAGCAGGAGGCCGACCTGCCCCCGGCGTTCCCCGCGCGCCGGCGTGAAGGCGGGGATGGGCAGCTCCCGTTCCTCCCGCGAGGGCGGATCCGGCACGGCGGCGGCGAGCTGAGCGAGGCGACCCTGGCGCCGGCCTGGGCCGCTGAGGCGGCGCATCGCCGCGAGCGCCGGGACGAGGTTGCGCAGGCGCTCGGGGAAGGGCAGGGTCTCGAACAGGGTGAGGCGCAGGGCCCGCTCGGCGGCGCTGCGTCGGTGCGTGTGCTCGATCGCCGTGCGGGCCTCGGCGAGGATGCGGTCATAGGCCACGCCCGCCGGGCAAGCGCTCACGCAGGCGAGGCAGCCGACGCAGGCGTCCATGTGGCCGACCATCGCCGGGGAGATGCCAGCTCCGTCGAGGAGGGCGTCCTGCACCTGGGTGATCCGCCCCCGGGGCGAGTCGGCCTCCTGTCCCCAGAGCAGATAGGTGGGGCAGTCGGCGAGACACAGCCCGCAGTGCACGCAGTCGTCGAGATGGTCCGCGAGGGAAGGGAGATCAAGCATGGCGGACCGACCGGGGCATGACAGTCAGGGTATTGGCACGCCGCCCAGGGACAGGCCGGGGTTGCAGATGCCGTGGGGGTCGAAGTGGCGCTTGAGCGACCGCATGAGCGCGAGGACGGCCGGCGACGGGGTCGTCGCGGCGGCGGTGGGGAGACCAACGCTGCCCGCGGGATGGTCCAGCAGCTGCGCCGCGCTGCCGGACGGCAGGAGCCGCACCAGCTCGACCAGGCGCGCGGGGTCGAGCTCGAGGTAGCTCACCCCCGTCCCAGCGCGGCCGACCGCGGTGGCCTCCACGGCGTCAACGACGCCAAGCAGCGCGGCGAGTTGGCTCGGCGCGGTGTGGACCCGGGCGATGACCGCTGTGGAGGACCGCTGACCGGCCCGCTGGCGCGCCCACAGCGCGTTGTCGGCAGCCGTCACCTCGACGCCGCCGAGCCCCTGCTCACGCAGGATCGCTGCGGCCCGCTGTGCCCGCATCACCGCGTTCGGCCCGGCCGTCTGGGCGAGCAGCCCGCCGCGCCCGCCGCGCCAGGCGTAGTCGAGGGCCATCAGCTCCAGCGGCCCGGCGGCGAGGGACCGGGCGGCGGCCGCGAGCTGGTGCGGCCCGCGGGCGAGCCCCAGCGCGGTGGCCGTGCGCGCGGGCAGGGGCACGAGCCGGACGGTCACCGACACGACGACACCGAGCAGGCCGAAACTGCCGCACAGCAGGCGGGTGAGCTCCGCCTGGGAGCCGCGCCGGGGCAGCGGCGCCCCCGTGTCGACGATTCGCCCGTCCGGCAGGGCCAGTCGGGCGCCGAGGATGAGGTCGCGGGGGGTTCCGAAGCGGTGTGACAGCGGTCCTGAGTCGCCGGTGGCGATGATGCCGCCGACGGTCGCCCGCTCGCCCAGCGGGGGGTCGAGGGCGAGCATCTGGCCGGCCTGGGCGAGCTCGCTCTGAAGCCGGCCCAGGGGGACTCCGGCCCCGACCTCAGCGATGCGGTCCTCGCGGTGGTGACGGATCTCGTCCAGGCGCTGGGTGGAGAGGAGGATCTGGCGCTCCTGGCGCGGCGGGGCGCCCCAGCGGCCCTTGCTGCCCGACCCGGCGATCCGTACGGGGCGGCGCTCCCGTGCCGCCTCACCCAGGGCGGCCGCCAGTGCCACGGCGCCGGCGGGCGCGATCAGCGCGGTCATGCCGGTGCGACTCCCCGCCCGCGGGCCGAGTCCGGTTCCGCGCCGGACCCGAGGAGACCGTGGGGGTCAAAGCTGGCGCCCAGCTCCGGGAGCCCGCCGGGGCGGCCCTCCGCCGCCGGCTCGTCCCCGAACTCGGCGCCGGCACGCCCCCCGAGCGCGCGACAGTGGGTGGCCATCTCGGCGAGGAGGGCCTCCGCGCGGGCGAGGTCGCCGCCCTCGACGGCGATCACGGGGTGCAGGATGCCCTCCCCGCGGGCGAGCTGGGCGACGCGCAGCCCGGAGGCCGACGCGCGCTCGGCCAGACCGGCCAGCGCCGGCACGAGCTGGGCGGGGGGCACGGCGAGATCTCCGAGCAGGAAGTCGGCCATCACGCGCCGCAACGCGACGTGGCCGAGTCCCAGGGTGGCCCAAATGGCCTCCTGGTCTCCGGGCTCCAGGCACACGCGCGCGTCGAGGACGCCGTGGGTGCCGCAGATCTCCAACGTCGTCTCCAGCGCCAGGGCGAGATCCTCCCGGGGGCCGTCGAGCTCGACGACGAGGGCGGCCCCGCCGAGGTGTGTGGCGAGCCGCCGGTCCCCGCCGGCATCGGCGAGCGCCCTCAGGGCGAGGTCGTCGAGCAGCTCGAGCGCGGCGGGGGTGACCGGGGAAGCGCAGAGCGCCCGGGCCGCGCGGGCGGCGTCGAGCAGCGACGGCCAGCGGGTCACCAGGATGCAGGTCACCTCCGGGGTGGGAAGCACACGCAGATGCGCGGCGACGATGATGCCGAGGCGGCCGGCCGAGCCGATCAGCGGTCCGAGCAGGTCAAAGCCCGCGCCGCCGCGGCGCAGGTGGAGCAGGCCGCCGTCGGGAAGGACGACGTCGAGCCCGTCGACGTAGTCACCGACGGTGCCGTACTTGAGGGAGCGCGGTCCCCCGGCGTCGGTGGCGATGGCGCCACCGACGGTCGCCACCCGGGCCGACAGGGGATCGGGGGGGAGCACATGTGTCGGCGCGACGCGGGAGGCGACCGTGGCCAGGCTCACCCCGGCCTCGACCACGACGCGTCCGTCCTCCAGGGCGACCTCAAGCACCCGGCGCAGACGCGTGAGGACGATGAGCACGCCGCCGGGCACCGGACGGGCCCCACCGGCCAGGCCCGTGCCGGCTCCGCGGAGAACCCAGGGGACGCGCGCCTCGACGCACGCGCGCACGACGGCCCGGACGGCGTCGACGTCCCCCGGGAGGACCGCCACGCCGGGCAGTCCCCCGGGCCGGCGCCCGGCGTCGGAGCGCAGGGTGGCCAGCGTGGTGGCGTCGGAGATGACATGGGTCGACCCGCAGGCCTCGACGAGGCGCCGCAGGAGCGACGCGGGAAGTCCTCCACCGGTGCCTGCCTCAGTCACGGCGCGAGACCTCAGTCACGGCGCGAGACTTTAGTCCGCGCGGACGCGGCTCCGGGCGGGATCGATCCGGGTGGGTCCCGGCGGGGACCGTGCGGGTTCAGCGGACGGTCACCGCCACCATGCGGCTGGTGAGCGAGAGTCCGCCCAGCGCGTTGGCGAGCACGTCAGAGGAGCCCGACCAGCGGGCCTCGAGCGTCCCGCTGGCGCTGAAGCGCACCCACGCGTCGTAGTAGCCCTCGGCCCCCAGGGTGAGGGCGGTGAGCCGGGAGAAGCGGGAGCTGCCGAGGGGGCGGAACCACAGGGTGACAAACGGCGGCCCGGCGACGAGACCGAGGCCCGGGCCGGCCGGGCGCACGTCACCCCAGACCTGGAGCGCCGCGTGTGGTTCGCTGGTCCTCGTCCGCGGCAGGAACAGCGGCATGCGGAAGGCCCCGAGGTCGGCCTTGGGGGTGCCGTTGAAGTTCTGCAGACCACTGGGGAAGCTGCCGAAGTCGTTGGTTGCCACCGGGCGCGCGGGGTCGCGCAGCAGGTACTGGGCGAAGGAGCGGATCCGGGGGTTCTTCCAGTGCAGGTACTCAGCCCAGTTGTCCCAGAGCGCGGCGGTGCTCGGGCTCGGCCAGGGCCGTGGATCGCCCCTCCACACGCGGTGGGGCGGTGAGGTCTGGTAGCCGTACTCGGTGTCCCAGACGGGCAGCCGGCGCTGGACGTGGTAGGCGGCCATGAGACGGTCGAGTCCGCGCGTCAGCACGCCGATGGTGGCCAGCGACGTGTCCTGACCGTTCTCCAGCGCCCATCCGCGCAGAGCGGGCCGGTCCTCCTCGACGTTGGGCGGCCACCATTCGTCGTAGGGATGGTCGGCGATCCCGCTGTTGGCGAACAGGCCCGGGTGGGCGGACACGAAGCGGCGCGACCCCGCCGCGGTGGCGGGACAGCCGCGCAGCGTCGCCGCAGTCCCCCGGAGGGGATGGAAGGAGCTGTCGAGGCAGTAGAGCGCCTCCAGGAAGACCATCGGGGTCATCCCGTTGAAATCACGGAAGGCCCCCGGCGGGGTGAGCTGGGAGCGGGGGGCCAGTTCACCCACGAGGATCGTGTCCCCGGGCACCCGGTGCCCGGTGCGGGCCAGGCCGCTCCAGGCGGCGTCGACGAGCATGCGGTACATCCGCGGGCTGTCCTCGACCCCGGGATGCCCGGGCAGGCCCTGGGGGGCCAGGCTCGGGCCGTAGTTCGGCTCGTTCCAGACCGACCAGAAGGAGACGCGCGGGAGGTCGGCGGGGTTGCCCGGGTCGCGCCGGTCGGTCACCGGGTTCCAATCCCCGGAGTAGCGGGCGCCCACCGCGCGCACGAACGCCCCGAAGTCAGCGGCGTTGGGCTCCCACTGCCAGTGGGGGTACCCCTTGGCCTTGCGGGGCTGGTCAGGACCCGTGGCCCAGCGGGGGGCGCCCCCGGAGAGATCGAGGTCGACACGGATGCCGAGACCCTGGGCGGCGACGATCACCGCGTCATAGGGGGCCCACGCCGCACTGCCGTAGGCCGCCGGGTCGGCGGCCTTGAAGCGGGGGGCGGTCCAGGACCGGGTGTCGGGCGCGACCGCCGCCCAGGGCAGGCGCAGGCGCAGGACCCCGACCCCCAGCGCGCGCGCCTCGGTGAGCGTCGCCTCGGGCTGGGCCAGGACGAGGGGGTCGTCCTCGAGGATCGTCACCTGGGAGGTGTCCGCCCGTGCCCGGGGGACCGGTCCCAGGAGCGTCGCGACGAGGCCGAGGGCGAGCGCGAACAGACCCAGGCGCCAGACTCGTCGCCGCAGCGCCGAGGTCGTGGCCGGCGGCCCGGTCACGGTCCGGAGATGGTCTGGACGCGGCTGATGACCGGGCCGGCGGCGCTGGCGTAGGCGAGGCGCACGGCCCCCGCCCCGGGGAAGGTGACGTGGATGTCGAAGTAGCAGCCGCTGCTCGCGGGGTGCAGGGTCGCTCGCGCCACGGTGTGGAAGGCACTGCCGCCGGCGGCGTACTGCACCGCGACGGTATGGGCGCCCGAGCCTGACTGCACCGGCCGCGCGCAGCCCCAGACCTCGAGCGAGCGTCCGGTGGTCCGGGGGAGCCAGAGCGCCAGGCGGTACGCGTCGTAGAGCTGCGGTTTGGGCGTCCCGTCGGCGAACTCGATCCCGGTGACGAAGTGCGAGGAGCTGCCCACCGGCGGGTCGGTGAGCAGATACTGGTCATAGGACGCGACCTCGGGGTTCTTCCACGTGAGGTACTCCGCCCAGTTGATGTCCCGTGCGGCCGTGCCCAGCGAGACCGCGTTGGGCACGCTGGCGTTGGCCGGCGGCCGTGTCCAGTAGCCGAACTCGGTGTCGTAGATGCTCAGCCGGGCATGGGTGCCCCAGGCGGCCGCGGCGCGCTGCAGTGCCGTCTCCAGGTTGTCCAGGCGGGCGAAGTCGGCGTACCCCTCGGTCTGGGAGGGCTCGCCGGTGAGCTCGTTCGGGGGATGTCCGGCGGGATAGGGGTGATCCGCCCAACCGGAGGCGTCGAACAGCGCGGGGTTGGCCGACACGAAGCCGGCCGCGCCGACACTGGGACAGTCCTCGGCCTGGGCGGCGGCGCCGCTGAGAGGCTGGTAGGTGTCCGAGACGCAATAGAGGTCACGCAGGAACTGCAGCGGCGGGGTCATGTTGTCCAGCCCCGGGTTGAGCTCCCCGTGGGGGGCGGTCTCACCGATGAGGATCGTGTCGCTGCCCGGCCGATGGCCCGTGGCGGCGAGGGCCCGCCAGCCGGCGGCGAGCAGGCGCCGGTACTGGGGGGCGGAGGTGTCGATGATCACGCGTGCGCCGTGCACCGTCCCGGGCAGGGCCTGAGGCGCGAGGTTGGGCCCGTAGTTGGGCTCGTTCCACAGCGACCACATGTTCACCCGCGGCAGCGGGCCGGAGGCGCCCGGTGGCGTGTAGGCGCCCGAGTAGCGGCGACCCACAGCAGTCACCCAGGCGCCGAAGTCGGCCGCCGAGGGACGCCAGTGCTGGGCGAGGTAGCGGGGGCCGTGGTACGGGGTGGCCGCCCACAGCGGGACCGGACTGGTGAGGGTGAGGTAGAGGCGCAGGTGGGCGGCGGCGGCAAAACGGTCGATCGAGTCGAGCGCCGCGAAGTCATAGTCCGGGCTGGCCGGGTCGCTGGCCACGAACCCCGCCGGCGGGTGCGGAGTCGTCGGGTCGCGCACCGTCGCGCTCCACAGCACGTTCACCCGCAGGGCCTGGACACCGAGGGCCTTGGCCGCCGCGATGACCGCCTGGGGGTTGCTGTTGAGCGCCGCGTCGGACTGCAGGATCGACATGAGGCCGTGGCGGTGAACGGCCCTCACGGGGGTCGGTGAACCGGCGCTGCCACAGCCGGCGAGGCCGAGGGCGCTCAGGCCGACCAGCCAGGTCAGCCACAGTTTCACGACACGGGAGGGCACCGAGTCAGACCAACGTTCCCGAAACCAGCAAGTTGCGCACTCTAAAGTACCCGCCCGATGAACCGCCCCCGCCTCGCGCTGGCCGCCCTGTCGGTGGCGCTCTTGCTCGTCCTCGCCGTCTCCGTCGGCTCCGCCGGCGCGCTTGGCGCCCCCCTGTCGCCACTGGCCGACTGCCAGAAGCACCAGGGGACGCTCACGCACACCTACTCAGCCGCCCAGCTCGAGCGCGCCCTGCGCTCGATGTCGCCGTCGGTGCGGGAGTACACCACCTGCAACGGGACGCTGCAGGATCAGCTCGACAAGGTGCTCGGCACCGCGGGCACCCCGGTGGGCAACCTCACCACCGGCTCGGGCTCGGGTGGTGGATCGGGCACGGTGATCCTCGTGATCGTGCTCGTCCTCGTGGTTCTGGGCGGGGCCGGAACGGCTGCCGTGGCCTGGCGCCGCAACCGCGGCGACGGCTCCGCCGCCTGAGCGCAGGTCAACCGGCGCCTCCCGCCGCTCGCGCCCTCGCGCGGCGACGGGCGCTGCGACGGCGCGGCGACGGATAACTACCGCCTGCGCCCGCGGCGCGCCGTGCGGGCCCGCGATGGGCCCGGAGAGGGGGTGGGAGCCCACAGCCCCACCCCCTCATCACGCGGTGTCCGGTTCTAGCGGACGGTGACGGCCTGGATCCGGCCCGTGAGGGTCCGGCCTGCGGCCGTGTAGCTCAGGCGGACCGACCCGCTCGAGCCGAGATGCACCGAGGTGGTGAAGTACCCGCCGGCGCTGCGCAGGTTCACCGGCACGGTCTTCAGCGTGCGCCAGCCGCCCCGGGCGGCCTTGAACTGGATCGCCACAGTCGGACGGAACCCGCGCAGGCGGATCGCGTCGGCGAGGGCGGGACGGTCGCCGCCCCAGACGGTGACGTTGCCGGCCCGCGGGAGCGTCGTGCGGGGCAGGAACATCGGCAGCTCCCAGGCGAAGAAGGTTGCCTTGGGGGCGCCGGTCGGGGTGAGCAGGCCGTCACGCCAGTCGCCCACCCGGGGGTCGTAGAGCTGGTACTGGGAGAGGCTCTGGATCCGCGGGTTGCGGTAGGAGACGTACTCGGCCCAGTTGAGGTAGTAGGCGGCCGTGGCCTGACTGAGCGCGCAGTAGGTCTGGTTCGGGTGCCGGCACGGGTTGGCCCCGGGGGGGTTGGTCCAGTAGCCGAACTCGGTGTTCCAGATCGGGAAGCGCCGGTTCGAGCCATAGGCGTGAACCGCGCGGTCCAGCTCGCCGGTGAGGTTCGAGATCGACGCGAGGTCGGTCCAGAGCGGGTCGGCCCGGTGGCCGCGGGTCGCGTCACAGAACAGGTTCTGGGGATGCCCGAGAATGCGCAGACGGCAGTCGTAGGTGCGCTGGACGGGGGTGACGCCCTGGGAGTAGGGGTGGTCGGCCACGCCAGAGGCGTCGAACAGCGCCGGGTTGGCCGCCTTGAACGCGCCCGCGTTCTTCCCGCAGCCGTTCTCGGCGGCGAGCCGCCCGCTGAAGCGGCGACCGGCAACGGTCTCGCAGTACAGGTCGGCGAGGAAGGCGACCGGCTTGTAGCCCTGGGCGTTGTTGGCCGGGCCGAAGTTGTTCGCGCCGGCGATGCCGCGCGGCGCCAGATCGCCCCAGAGGATCGTGTCCGGGCCGGGTCGGTGGCCGCTGCCGGTCAGGCCCTTCCAGCCTGCGTTGACCAGGCCGCGGTAGAGGTCGGGCGCCGCGTAGATCGCCTTGCCGATGGTCTGGGGGGCAAGGTTGGGGATGTAGTTGGGCTCGTTCCAGATCGACCACCAGCGAACCGCGGGGACCGAACCGGAGCCGCCGAAGGTCTGGCCCAGGGCGGCCATGAAGGCCTGGAAGTCGGCGTCGGAGGGGCGGCACGTGCCGTTGGGGATCGCCGCGCCCGAGCAGCCGCCGCCCTCGGCCCAGCGCGGGGCCGGAGAGGTGACCATGAAGCCGAGGCGGATGCCCACGGCGTGAGCGGCCTCGTCGATGGCGATGAGCTGGCCGAAGTAGGGCTTGTAGATATTCGGGTTGGTGGCGGCCGCGGGGGCGCGGGTCGCGTTCTGGTCGGGAGAGAGGTACTTCCAGTACACGGCGTACTTCACCAACGTCGCACCCATGAGCTTCATTCGCGTGAGCGCGGCGACGGGGTTGTGGTTGATCGCGTTGTTGTCCTGGATGATCGTCACCTGTCCGGTGGAGGCGAAGGCCGACGGGGCGGCCAGCGCGCACAGCGCGGCGACGATCAGGCAGGCGATGGAGAGTCGTTTCCTGAGGGGCATAGACACAAGGAACCAGATCGGCCTGTCGAAAGTTGCGGCTTCGCGGTGATCGCCGCCGGGGAATCTGACGCCCGCGCGACGGTCGGCCCCCCGGCACCGTCGCGCCCTCCGTCCCGAGTCCGGTCCCGGGACGGCTCTAGACTCAGCCCCATGGCTTCAGAGCGTCAGATCCATGTCGGCGGGGTGCCGATCGGCGGCGGAGCTCCCGTCGTCGTGCAGACGATGACTAAGACCGAGACGGCTGACGTCACCGCGACGCTCGCCCAGATCCGCCGCGTCGCCGACGCGGGCGCCGACGTCGTGCGCTGCGCGGTCCCGCGGGAGAAGGACGTCGAGGCGCTGGCCACGATCGTGCGCCAGTCGCCGATCCCGATCATCGCCGACATCCACTTCAACCACACCCTCGCGCTGAAGGCCATCGACGCGGGCGCCCACTGCATCCGCCTCAACCCGGGCAACATCGGCGGCCCGGACAAGGTCGCCGAGGTCGTCGCCAAGGCGAAGACGGCCGGCGTGCCCATCCGCATCGGCGTGAACTCCGGGTCGCTGCCCGAGCACCTGCGCGAGCTCGAGTTCACCAATCCGGTTGAGGCCCTCGTCGCCGCCGCGCTCGGCTTCGTCGAGCTGATGGAGTCGCTCGATTTTGAGAACTTCAAGGTGTCGATGAAGTCGACGAGCGTGCCGAACACGATCGCCTCCAACCGTATGCTCGCCGAGAAGATCCCCTATCCGTTGCACCTCGGCATCACCGAGGCGGGCACGAAGTGGTCCGGGTCGATCAAGTCCGCGGTCGGCCTGGGCACGCTGCTCGCCGACGGGATCGGCGACACCATCCGGATCTCGCTTTCGACCTTCCAGGCCGAGGAGGAGGTCAAGGTGGCCTGGGAGATCCTCAAGGCCCTGCGCCTGCGCCGCCGCGGGCCCGACCTGATCGCCTGTCCGACGTGCGGGCGGCTGCAGTTCGACATGGACACCGTCGTCGCCGAGGTCGAGAAGCGCCTCGAGGCCTACGAGGATCCGATCGAGGTCTCCGTCCTGGGCTGTGCCGTGAACGGGATCGGCGAGGCCCGTCATGCCGACTTCGGGATCACCGGGGCCAAGGACGCCGGGATGATCTACGCCAAGGGCCAGCCGCTGAAGAAGGTCCCCACCGACCAGCTCGTCGAGGAGCTGTTCAAGGAGATCGACCGCTATTACGCCGCGGGCAAGCAGCTTGTCGTCGACGAGCGCCAAGCTGCCGAAGCGGCCCGGTGGCTCTCCGAGAACGAGGACGACACGGCGATGACGCCCGAGCGTCTCGCCGCCGCCGAGAAGGAGGCCGCCGAGCGCGAAGCGGCACACGCCGCCGCCGCGGCGGCTTCGGCGGCCCGCGAAGCCGAGTCTCCGGTGGCGGGCCGGCGCTTCACGCGCGCCTGACCGGCTGGCGCCTCACGCGCGCCTGACCGGCCGGCGCCTCCTGTTCCGAGGAGGCGCCG
>DASSZV010000023.1:0-2252 GCA_035702765.1 Solirubrobacteraceae bacterium | reverse complement strand
GCCAGCGGCACGTTGGCGGAGGACACGACGCGGCCGGTCTCAAACTCCACGACCGAGGGCACACCGAGCCCGACGCCGTCCAGCTGATCTCCGCGCGCCTCCTCGATCATGCGCGCCAGCTGATCGATCAGCGCATCCTGGCTGGAGAGCTCGGTGGCCTCGACGGTGGACTCAGACAGCTCATGGCCGCGAAGCCCGGCGAGGGCGATCTTCGTACCGCCCAGATCGACGCCGATGACGTCGGTCACCCGCGTGCTCCACTGTCCAGCCGCGCGGCCGCCGCCTGATCGACGAGGACCGTGATGAGCTTGGCCTGGGGAGCCAGGAGCGAGGACGGGGTGCCGGGATCCGGGGTGGCAGCGGGACCGAAGGCCGCGCCGATCGCATCGGCCTTGGAGTCGCCGGAGGCCAGGAAGGTGATGTGCCGCGCACCGGTCAGCATGGGCAGCGTGAGCGAGATGCGCGGCACATAGGGCTCCAGCCCCGCGTGGGGCACGCCGATGGCCATGCGCGAGCGCTCGGACAGGGTCTCCTGGTGGGGGAACAGCGACGCGCAATGACCGTCCGGGCCGATCCCCAGCAGCAGCAGGTCGAACACCGGCGGCCCGGCCTCCCGGAGGGTGCGCTCATAATCCTCGGCCCCCGCCTCGGGCCCGAGCTCGCCCTTCATGCGGTGGATCGTCGGCTGGTTGTCCGGACCCAGCGGGTCGAGCAGCGACTCCTTGATCATCTTGAAGTTGGAGCGGTCGTCGGCGGGATCGACGCAGCGCTCGTCGCCCATCCAGAACGTCGTGGGGCGCAGGTCGATGCCGACCGTCTGCACCGCCTCCACAAAGTGCTCGTAGGCCGACCGGGGCGTCGAGCCGCCGGTGAGCACGATGTGCCCGTGGCCGAGGGCCGCGCCCACCATCAGGGCGGCACACCCCCGGGCGGGGTCGTCGACGATCTCCAATACCACGCTCATACCGGACACAGCTCCCGGGCCGAGTCCAGCGCCGGGAGGTACGTGGGGTCGCGCAGCAGGGCCTGGCGCACCCCCTCCCCCAGTATGCCCCCTTCGCCGCGCGAGGCGCCGAGGATCTTCCAATCGCGCTCGGTGCCGTCACGCCGCCGCACGGTGGCGTCCAGACCACCTGCGCCGCGCTGAAGCGACAGGGTGACTCCGTTGGCGCAGGTCACGGTCACCCCGGCCAGGCCGGGCGCCTCCTGGTCGGCGGTTCGCAGCGCCACCTCGACGTCGATGCTCCCGTTGCGGGCCTGCCCGGCGACCCGTCCGTCCTGCGGGCGCAGGTGGCTGTGCTGCCACTGCAGGCGCGAGGACAGCCAGCCGGCGAGGAGCAGGGCGCTCGCCATCGAGCTCTGCTGGTGGCGAACCTCCAGCGCCTCGATCTGCCTCAACGCGGCGAGCCGTTCCGGCAGGTCAAAGGTGGCCGCCAGCCGTTCGCGCCACGGCGTCGTGCGCAACCAGGCGAGGTCGACGATGTACGCGTGGCGGCGCAGGTGCTCGGCGCGGGCGAAGGCCTCCACCGGATCGTCCATGTCATCGGAGTCAAGGAGCATGACGTCGATGAGCGGCAGCAGGGCATCAACCGCCTCCGGATGCCCGTGCGGGGACCACACCACCGTGGGGATCTCTGAGACGAGGACCGGATCGACGATCGTCTGCAGGGCGCGGAGATGCTCAGGACCGAGGTCGATCTCGACCTGCTCGCGCATGACGCCGAGGCGGCCGTCGGACGGCTCGTCATAGCTGACCGAGGCGACGGCATCCAGCTTCGTTCGCTTCTCCTCGACGGCACACAGGACCGTGCGCGAGGCGTGGTAGCGGCCGACGCGCGCCAGCCGGTTGGCGATCTCGCCCTTCCACTCCCGGTCCACGATGACCACCAGGCTGAGGACCCGCGCCGGTCCCAGCGCCTCGTTGGCGGCGTGGCGCTCGCGCAGCAGCTCTCGCAGGGCCGCCTCGATCGCATCCGGATTGGTGTCCTGCGCGGACCAGACGTCCTCACTCATAAGCGGCGCCAGACGTGTCCGTCCTCCAGGAGCCCGTCGGCCTCACGCGGACCGGACGATCCGGCTTCGTACTGCGCGATGGTGGAGGACTTGTCCTTGCCCCACGCCTCCAGGATCGGATCGATGATCCCCCACAGCGCCTCGATCTCGTCGTTGCGGGTGAACAGCGTCGCATCGCCGCGCATCGCGTCGAGGATGAGCCGCTCGTAGGCCTCCGGGGACTCCGAGAGGAACGAGGT
>DASSZV010000116.1:0-36997 GCA_035702765.1 Solirubrobacteraceae bacterium | reverse complement strand
CGCCACGGAACGCTGTTTCTCGAGGGTCGCTTCGTGCCCGGTGACCCCGACAGCGATCCCCGGTTTGCGCCGCTCACGGACGTCCGCTCCTGAGCGCCGAGACGCGACGGTCGCCCGTTGCTAGATTGAGGGGCGCCTTGGTGGGCGTAGCTCAGTCGGTAGAGCTCCTGGTTGTGGTCCAGGCGGTCGGGGGTTCGAGTCCCCTCGCTCACCCTTTGTGAAAGCCCCGCTGCGGCGGGGTTTTCCCGCTCCCGGCGGCGATGGACGCGCGCCGGGCCGGTCACGTCGCGCTCCCGCCGGCGTCGGAGTCGCGCGGGGCTGACAGAGTGGCTATTCCCCGCCGTGGGCTATTCCCCGCCGCCCCCCGCCCGACCGAATGCCGTGACGCCATGACCCTCCCGGACGCCGAACCGCCGCCGACCCTGCCTGCCCATGACCCGGAGCGGGCGCGCAGACTGCTGGTGCTCACCTTCGGGTCCCGAGAGGACTTCGCCAACCCGCGTCTGGAGTACCGGCGGCTCTTCTCCGAGCTGCTGGGGACCTTCCTGCTCGTGGTCGTGGCGGCCGGCGGAGGGATCCTCCACGCCAAGGGCCAGATCAGCCTGAGCGCGGCGGTGGTCGCGCCCGGCCTGATGGTGATGGCGATCATCCTGTTCATGGGCGCCATCTCAGGCGCCCACCTCAACCCCGTGGTCTCCGTCGCCTTCGCGCTGCGCCGCGAGTTCCCCTGGGGCCGCATCCTCGGCTACGTCATCGCCCAGTTGCTGGGGGCCGTCCTCGCCTGCCTGTTCCTGCTCGGCGTCTTCGGCCACGTCGCGCATCTGGGGGCGACGTTGCCCGGCCCGGGCTACCACGCCTGGCAGGCCATGCTCATGGAGGTGGTGCTCACCCTCGGGCTGGTGAGCGTCATCCTCGGCACCGCGTCCTCGGCCCAGAACGTCGGCACCATCGGCGCGCTCGGCGTCGGTGGATACATCGCCCTGGCCGGCCTGTGGGCTGCCCCGGTGAGCGGGACTTCGATGAATCCGGCGCGCTCCTTCGGACCGGCGCTGGTGAGCGGTGACTGGACGAGCTTCTGGGTCTACGCCGCCGGTCCGTTCCTCGGCGGCTTGCTGGCCGTGGGCTGCGCGGTCATCCTTCGGGGGCCCGGCGGCGACCCGATGGCCCGCGACGCCGGCTCGGGGCGCCTGCGCTGAGCCGTCAGCCCGGAGTCGTCACCCCTGCGCCAAGCCGTCACCCCTGCGCCAAGTCGTCACCCTGCGCCGAGCCGTCAGCCCGGCGTGGTCATCACAGCGGAGACCGGCGCCGCCGCCTCCTCGCCCGCACCGACGAAGTTCGCCGCGGCGAAGCGCTCGGCCGCCCGCGCGGCGGGATGAAGCCCCACGGCCCCGAGGACGACCCATCCGGCGATCAGCAGCCAGCCCACCTGCCCCAGGCGCATGGCCGCGTAGGTGAAGGCCGCCGGGGCCCAGAAGCTCGACACGGTCCGGCCCACTTCGGCCAGACCGCCGTATTCGCCGCGCCGGGCCGGATCCATCAGCTTGGCCTGGAAGACCCAGTTGCTCGAGCCGATGGCGAGCTCGGCGCCGGTCACCGACACGTGCCCGAGCCACACCAGCAGCGCGGTGAGCAGCCCGACGGTGGAATGGCTGAACAGGGTGATGACGCAGGCGAGCACGAAGAACGCCGTGGAGATCCGTGCGCGCCGCAGCGCGTCAGAGATCGTCGTCACCCCCTTGGAGGTGAAGCTCGGCAGGAAGATGCACAGGACTGTGTTGGTGGCGAACAGCCAGGCCAGCAGCCAGTGGGGCGCGTCGGTGCGCTGGACGAGCCACAGCGGGATGACGACGGTGAGCAGCGTCTGATTCGTGTAGAGGATGCCCGTGCAGCACGCCGTGGCGATCCATCCGCGGTTGCGCACCGGCGGCGGCGTCCCGGCGCGCTCCTCCCTGCGGTGGGCGCCCGCGGCCGCCCGCTCGTCGTGGGCGGCCCGCGGCAGCGTCATGATCCGCGCCGCGTTGATCAGCCCGACGAGCACCGACAGCATGGGAATCCAGCGGATCACCTCGACGTTGTGGAAGGCCAGCGCGACGCCACTGATCAACGCCCCGAGCGTGAAGCCCAGGTTGAGCGCGGAGTACAGGTGCGCCTGGGTGTCGATCCGCTCCTGCTCGGGCAGCACATCCAGGATGTAGGCGCTGTAACCGGCCGAGCCGAGGTTCTGCACGATCTCGAACACGGCGCCGATCACCACGTAGGCGAGGAACCCGTGGATCCACGGCCAAAAGGCGAAGGCGAGCGCGCTCAAGAGCGTCCCCAGGGTCCACATCCGCTTGGGTCCGATCCGGTCGACAAGCCGCCCGGCGGGATAGGCGACGAGGAAGGCGAAGACCCCGGCGATGGTCATCCCGAGCCCGACCCGGGCCGCCGAAAGCCCCACCACCTCGGTGAAGAACACCGCGCTGCCCGTATTGAAGGCGCCCTGGGCGGTGGCGAAGAGCAGGGATTGCGAGGCCAGGCGCCGCGACAGCGGCGTCGGCGGGATGAGTCGTTGCAGCAGCCCCCTCACGGAGCCATCTTGGCGGCTGCCCCGCTCGCGATGGACAGGTACGTCTGGCGCGGTCCCGGTGCTGACACTCTCAGCGGGACCCTACCGCCGGAGGGTTCGTTCAACGTAGCGCGGCATCTCGCGGGCGATCCCCGCCGTCCGCGCGATGCGGTGGTTGGCTCCGCGCAGGAGCGTGAGCTGGAGCGAGCGCTCGATCGCGAAGGCCGCCCGGGGTCCGCGGTGGCGGGTGTCGTTGAGCAGGCGCTTGCTCGCGGCGACGGCGTCGGGCGAACGCAGCGCCAGCTCGGCGGCGAAGATGTGGGCCCGCTCGAGCGGGTCCTCGGAGACCTCGCTCACCAGCCCGAGGGCCTTGGCCTCGTCCCCGTCGATGATCTCCCCGGTCATGGCCAGGCGCTTGGCCACGTCCAGGCCGACCAGCTCGGCCATCGTCACTGACCCGGTCATGTCCGGGATCAGGCCCCATTTGGCCTCCATCATGGAGATCTCGCAGTCCGAGGAGCTGATCCGGAAGTCCGCGGCCAGCGCGAGCTGGAGCCCCCCGCCGTAGCAGCGGCCGTGGAGAACCGCGATGACGGGCATGGGCAGCCGCCGCCAGGCCCAGGCGACCTCCTGGAAGCGGTTGGTGCCCCGCCAGGGCAGCGGCAGGAATGAGAGAAACATGCGGGCCGGCGCCCGGCCGACGGAGGCGAAGTCGAGCCCCGCGCTGAACGCCAGGCCCTCGCCCCGCAGCACGACAACCCGCACCTGACGGTTGTCACGCAGTGATCGGGCCGCCTCCAGCAGCCCGTCGAACATCGGGAAGTCCAGGCCGTTGAGCTTGTCCGGGCGGTTGAGACTGACGACCGCCACGGCGCCGTCGATGTCGACCTTCACACGCTGCTGCTCGCTCATCCGTCTCCTCCGCTGGCCGGTTGGGCCGGACCGTAGCGGACGTCGGTCCGCCTCAGCGCCCCGCGAGCACCCCGAGCAGCCGGGTGACGCCGATCACCCCGAGGAGCGCGCCGGTGTCGTCACACAGGCAGACGGGCACCAGCTCGTCATCGGCGGGGCGGGCGGCCGCCCGCCGCGCGACGTCGACCGGGCGATCCTCGCGCTGGACGCACAGCGCCGGGTGGCGGCTGGGCCGGCGGCCCGGGCCGGGGAGGACGACCTCGCGCGGGCGTCCGGCTCGGTCGACGACGACCACCGGGTGGGCACACAGCTCCGGGGCGACGGCGACCGTCCGGATCGGCGTGCTGAGGGGGCTGAGATCGTCGACGCGGTCGGCGGCGGTCCCGGTGCACAGCGCGGAGCGCACCGCCGGCTCGAGCCCCATCATCACTTCACGCTCCCCGCCCACCAGTGCCCCGGCAACCAGCGGGACCCGCAGCTCCGCCAGCCGCGTGAGCTCCCCCGTCTTCCGGACCCCGTCGGCGACCAGCCACGCGTCGAGCTCCCCGGCCAGCGCCCCGAGGGCAGCCAGGGCGGCGGCGCGGCGCGGCGCGGCGTCGATGTCACCCACCAGTCCGCCGTCGACACTCACGAAGTCCGGGTCGAGGCTGACGAGCCCCCCGGCGTCGAGGTGTCCGGGTCCGCTCGCGCGCAGCCACAGCAACCCGCCGCGCTCGCGCGCCGGGGCCAGTGCGTCGCGCAGCTCCGCGGCGGCGGGATGGCCGGGTCCGGTGACGAGCTCGATGACGACCCGGCTGAGGTCGTCGCTCGCGTTGAGCAGGCCCTGCACCTCGGGGCTGGCCAGCACCGCGGCGTCGAGCTCGGTGATGAGCACGGAGTTGGCGGGCAGGTCCTCGCGGCGTTCGAGGGTCGTCGCCAGCAGGGAGGCGGCGAGCCGACCGTGCAGACCGTGTTCCTGCGCCGCCTCGAACCAGCGGCGGGGGTCGGCCCCCGAGAGCGGGAACCGGGGCCGCGCCCGGTAGCCAACGGCGACCCCCCGGGCGAGGTCGGCCACCGGGGTGAAGGCGAGGGTGGCCAGCGACTCGTCGCAGGCGCGCGCCAGCAGCCGGGGCCAGCTGGTGTCGAGGCGCTCAAGGATGGGGAAGTATCGGTCGATAACGTCCGCGTCTCAAGCACCGCCCGGCACAGGGCCGGCGGGGCCCAAGGGAAGGGGTACTTCATGAAGCAGTTCGCGTGTGGATCGGTCGTTCCCGGCTGCCAGGCCGTGTTCGTGGCCGAGGAGGAGGACGACATCCTCCGTCAGGTGGCCGAGCACGCCCGCCTGGACCACGGCATCACCGACATCTCGCCCGAGCTCGTCGACTCGGTGCGGGCGAACATGGCCGCCGCGCAGGGCTGACGCCGGCGCGGCCGGCGGGCCGGGAGATCACACCGATCTCTGTTGCCGGTCCCGCCGGAGCGGGTGGCCGCGGCGGCGCTGCGCGCGACCAGCGCGGGACCCCTTCGCTCGGTGAGCCGGAGCGCGCCATACTCGGCCCGATGAGAGGAGAGGCGAGCGCGCCCGGGCGCGCGCGGGTGCCCGGCGTCGGTCCGGCGTGCCCCTGAGCATGGGACTGCCGCGCCTGCCCATCGGGCCCGACCCGCTGGGCCGCATCCGTGTCCCTCGCGACCTCGCCGCCGTCACGACGATCGCCGACGAGGCGCCCCCGGAGGCGGCCGGGCTCACCGAGCGCCAGGTCCGGCGGATCTGGGCCGCGGCCCGGAACCTGTACGACACCGGTGTCCACCCCGCGCTGACGCTGTGCGTGCGCCGCAACGGACACGTCGTCATCGACCGCGCCATCGGACACGCCCGCGGCAACGGCCCTCACGACCGTCCCGGCACACCGACGGTCCTCGCCACGCCCGAGACGCCGTTCTGTGTCTTCTCCACCGCCAAGGGCATCACCGCCCTCGTCGTCCACATGCTCGCCGAGCGCGGTGCGCTGGGGCTCGAGGACCGCGTGATCGACTACCTCCCCGAGTACGGCCGCCACGGCAAGGCGAGCACGACCATCGCCCACCTGCTGGCTCACCGCGCCGCGGTGCCGTGGCTGCCGCGTCAGCTGGCCAACCTCGAGAGCCTCACGGACATGGAGGCGGCGATCGACGCGATCTGCGCCGCCCGCCCCTTCGCCCCCCCGGGACGGCTGCTCGCCTACCACGCCATCAGCGGCGGGATCATCCTCGGGGAGATCGTCCGGCGCGCGACGGACCGGTCCATCGACCGGGTGCTCGCCGAGGCGATCCTCGACCCCCTGGGCTTCCGCTGGTGCAACTACGGGGTGGCCCCCGAGGATGTCGACCGGGTGGCCGTCAACTACGCCACCGGTCCCCCGCTGCTGCCCCCCGTGGCTCAGCTCGTCGGGCGCGCCCTCTCCCAGCCGATTGAGAACGTCGTCGAGATCTCCAACGACCCGCGTTTCCTCACCAGCGTGATCCCCTCCGCCACGACGGTCGCCACGGCCAATGAGCTGAGTCGCTTCTTCGAGATCTTTCGCTGCGGCGGATCCCTCGACGGCCACTACGTGATGTCGCCGCACACCCTCCGCCACGCGGTAGCCGAGCAGTCGCGCCTGGAGCCGGACTTCACCCTCGTGCTCCCGATCCGCTTCAGCCTCGGCCTCATGCTCGGCGCCAAGGTCGTCTCGCTCTACGGGCTCGACACCGACCTCGCCTTTGGCCACCTCGGGCTCATCAACATCGTCGGCTGGGCCGACCCCGAACGCGGTGTCTCCGGGGCCCTGCTCACCAGCGGCAAGGCCATCCTCTACCCCGACATCCACCGTTTCTGGGCGGTCATGCAGACGATCGCCGCCGAGATCCCCAAGCTTCCGGTGTCCGCACGGCCCTTCTGAGCCGGGCCTAGAGCGAGCTCAGGTCCGGCGGCACGTCGACGGCGTGGGCCCGCAGCGCCTCCAGGGGCACGATGTCCAGGGCACGCTCGTGGGTCGAGGCGAGCACCACCAGCGCGGCGGCACCGTCGAGGTGCGCCCGCAGCCAGTTGGCCGCCGTCACGCACCAGCGATCCCCGGCCACCAGGCCGGGGAACCGGAACTGGGGCAGCGGCGTCATCAGGTCGTTGCCGATGCTCCGCTGATGCTCGAGGAAGTCTTGCGTGACGACGGCACAGACGGTGTGGCTGCCCGGATCCTCGGGTCCCGTCCGGCAGCACCCGTCCCGGAAGAAGCCGGTGACCGGGTCGGCCCCGCACGGTTCCAGCTCACCCCCCAGGACGTTGCGATCCGCCACCGGCGCAGTATCGCGGCTGCGCGAGCGCCCGGCGCAGTCGGGGCCGCCATTCTTACCCGACCCTCGGGTTCAGGTGAGAGACTGCAAACATGCCCGCTCCGGCGCCGTCCGCCCCCCTCCGTCTGTGGCGCTCGACGTTCGCCGAGGCGGCCGACGGGATCCGCATCGTCGTCGGGATGCTTGCGCTGATGTGGATCGTCTGGGTCGTCAACGCGCTGGACAGCTATCGCCTCGACCGGCTGGGGATCGAGCCTCGCAACCTCGATCACCTCTACGGCGTGCTCACCGCCCCGTTCCTCCACGCAAGCTTCGGTCACCTGTTGGGCAACAGCGTGCCCTTCCTCATCCTCGGGGTGATCATCGCCCTCGGCGGGGTTCGCCGCCTGCTCACCGTCATCGGAGTGAGCACCCTCATCAGTGGTCTGGGGGTCTGGTTCGTCGCCTCCGCCGGGTCCTTCACCATCGGCGCGAGCGGCGTCATCTTCGGCTTCGCCACCTACCTGGTGAGCCGGGGCATCTTCAGCCGCCGACTGATGGACGTGGCGGTCGGTCTCATCGTCGGTGCTCTGTTCGGTCTCTCGTTGCTCGCCGATCTCATCCCGCGGGCGGGCGTCTCCTGGCAGGGCCACCTCTTCGGCGCCGTCGCCGGCGTACTGGCCGCGAGCATCGAAAGCCGCCGGGCTCCGGCTGGCGCGACGCTCCGCCGCCGGGCGGTCTGAGGCTCAGAGCAGCCTGGGCCCCCGGCCCCGGCCCCGGCCCGTGTCCGGCCCGCGTCCGACGGCTGCCCGACGTCTGCCCGACGGGGCGATGGCCGCGTGTCAGACAAAGCTCCGGTGAACACCGAACTTTGTCCAAAACGCAGCCCCCGCGGACGCCCTTTGGACACAGCGCCCCGTGACGGTTCGCTTTGTCCGCACGAGCGCCCCTGTGTGACCGATCCTCGTCTTGACCCATGCCCGCCGGTGAGCCACGACGCCGTGACCCACCAGCGCGCCCGGCAGGATTCGAACCTGCGACCTGAGGATTAGAAGTCCACTGCTCTATCCAGCTGAGCTACGGGCGCGAGCCGTCGGTCCGCCCCGGCGAGGGCTGACCTCGAATCAGCCTAGCGGCGTCCGCTCCGACCGGGGCTTGGCTGACGCGGCCGCAGTGCCGATACGTCCCCATGAGGTTTTCCGCTCGGGTTCTCGCCCGTCTCGCCGGGCTGTGCGCCGCTGGATGCGCGCTCGCCGGCATCGGCGCCGCATCGGCCCAGGCCGCCGGCGCCCCCTGTTATGTCCAGATGCCGGGGGCGGGACAGCAGACGCTGCCGCCCTGGGGCTTCCACACCGGGCCGCCGCTGCTGGGCCAGGGCGGTAGCTTCGCGCTGGCCTGGGGCGACATCAACCTGAGCACGAACCGGATCTCCGGCCGGATCTGTGAGGTGCAGTTCTCCCGCCGCCATCAGGAGCTCATCATGATGACGGCGCTGTCTCCGATCCTTTTCCACACCCACGTCGCGGTGCTGTGGGGCTATCCCGGCAACGAGATCCGCACGCGCGTGCGGGTGCTCAGTAGTTCCGACGCCTCCTGCCGGGTGGGAACGATCGGGGTGATGACGATGTACGCGAGCTACAACGGCGTGCGCAGCGACAGCATCCAGTTCCGGTTCCCCGCCGCATGCGCCCGCCACGACAGCCTCTACCACGGCCCCCAGGTGGTGGCCCAGGTCCCGCCGCTCTGAGGCGCCGCACCGGCCCGCGCACACATCAGCCCCGGGCCGGCCCCGCCGGCAGGCCGCGTGCCCCACAGGCACGCGGCCCGGGTGTCACTCAGGCGAGTGACGCCTGCAGGGTGATCTCCTCCACCCCGGCGAGGGCCTTGGACACCGGGCAGTTCGCCTTGGCGCCCTCTGCCGCGGCCTGGAAGGCGGCCTCGTCGAGGCCGGGCACGCTGCCGACGGTGACGAGCTCGATCTTGGTGATCGTCGGGGCCCCGTCAACCATCCGGAGGGTGACCGTCGCGTCGGTCTTCACCGACTCCACGGGGGTTCCCGACTGCTCAAGCGCCGCGGACAGCGCCATCGAGAAGCACGCGGCGTGCGCAGCGCCGATGAGCTGCTCGGGGTTCGCGCCGGGGGCGTCCTCAAACCGCGTCTTGAACGAGAAGGTTCCGGAGATCGACTCGCCGGCGGTGAAATCGCCGCTGCCCTCCTTGAGGGTGCCCTTCCACTCCGCCTTGGCCTTGGCTGGCATGTACTGCTCCTTATCGATCGGGGGTTCGGGGTGCCGCGCGAACACTACCCTCCGGGGGGTCGTCCGCGGGCCCCGCGAGGCCCCGGATCAGTCGGGGTGGCGGGATTCGAACCCGCGAACCTCCCGCACCCAAAGCGGGCGCGCTACCAGACTGCGCCACACCCCGATCATCGCCGAGTCTAGTCTCCGCGGCCGCCATCACCGCGCCGCTAGCATTTAGCGATGTTCACCCTCGTGCCACACGCTCGGAGGCAGCAGCGATGAAAGCCACAGCGCATCGTCGGGCAGCGACGACCTTCACCCACACCGTCGACATGCGCACGCACAACGTGCTGGTGGACGAGCCCGCGAACCGGGGCGGTGACGACGACGGACCCAGCCCGCAGGAACTGCTGGCCGCCAGCCTCGCTTCCTGCACGGCGATCACCATGGAGATGTACGCCAAGCACAAGGGCTGGAACCTCGGACAGGTCGAGGTCGCCGTTGAGTACACGCCCGCCGAACGTGGCTGTCCGACCAAGTTCGCCCTCGAGCTGCGCCTGCCGCCCGAGACGACGCCCGAGCAGCGCGAGAAGCTTCAGGTGATCGCCGCCAAGTGCCCGGTGCACCGGACCCTTGAGGGTGAGGTGATGTTCGAGGACCGCGTGACGGTGCTCGACCCCAACGCGCCCCGCGATGAGCCGCGCAAGCGCCGCAGCCTGCTCACCCGGACCTGACCCTGAGCCCGACTGAGCTGCTCGCGCCCGATGTCGTCGGACGGCTGCTGTCCCCCGAGGAGGCGGCAGCCATCGAGGTGCGTGCCAACACTCCGTCCGCGGTCCTCATCGCCCTGCTCGAGCGGGACGGCCAGGTCTGGACCGTCTTCACCCGCCGGCCCGAGGATCTGCGCCGCCACCCCGGGGAGATCTCCTTTCCCGGCGGCCGGGTCGATCCGACGGACGCGACGTTCATGGCCACCGCGCTGCGCGAGGCCGAGGAGGAGGTGGGACTCGACCCGGCACAGGTGACCGTGCTGGGTGCCCTGCCCCCCACGCCGACCATCGCCACGGGCTTCGCCATCTATCCCTTCGTGGCGGGGGTGACCGGGACGGTCAGCTGGCGCCCCAATCCGGATGAGGTGGCCGAGCTGATCGAGCTGCCCCTGGCCACGGTCCGGGACGGGTACGCGCGGCGCCGCCTGCTGCGGCGCGGCCTGCCGATCCGCACCGACACCTACGTCGTCGGCGACCTGCTCATCTGGGGCGCCACCGCACGGATCCTCGGCGATCTCTTCGACCGCCTCGAGCCCTAGCCCGGACCGCGCGCGGTGAGGGGTCTCAGCCCTCCCGGCGCCGGCGCGCCTCCTGCTCTTCGAAGAAGACTCGCAGCTCCACGTCGTCGGCGCGCAGCTCACGCTTGCCCCGAGCGAGGCGCTTGGCGTTCGTCGCCGCAAGGAGCTCCTCAAGGTCGTCGCCGGCCAGGTCACGCTCCTGCTCGGCGCTGAGATCCGGCTGGGCCGTGCTGGGCATCCATAGCGCGGCGCCCTTACGCCGTCCGTTGCCCCCTCGCTTGAACACAGCGAAAAGGGTACCGCGCGCCGCTGCGGACATCGCGCAACTTCTCCGGACGATCCCCGTTCTCAGAGATGCGAGCCGGGCCCGCGAAGGTTCAGAGTGAGGGGCCGCTCGCCGGGAGGGCGTCGTGACGACGAACCGCAACTGGTTCGTCGTCGGACCGGGACACACCCACTGCCGCACCGTCCACGAGCGAGTCGCCGCGACGACCCTCACGCTGAGCACGTCGGCGAGCATCGCCACCACGGGCACCCCGGTGACCTTCACGGGCACCGTGTTCCCCGCCCATCGCTTCCAGCGCGTGCTCATCCAGGCCCAGGAGAGCGCCACCGGCGACGTATGGCGTACGGTCGCGGTGACGCGGACGCAGGCGAATTCGTCCTTCAGCGTCGCCCACGCGTTCCGCGACCCGGGCAACCTCACGCTCCGCGCCCTGCTGCCCGGCGACGTCCGCAACATCGCCGGAAGCTCGGATTTGGGTCCCGCTACAGCTTCGTCTCACGCTTCGGCAAGCCCGGGAGCGTCACCGTCCGCGTGCGCATCTTCGGCGGCCCGGAGAACCGCGGCGCGGCGTCGGTGCCGGTGACCATCACGCTCAGCGGCGACGCCGCAGCCTCGACGCTGCCGACGGCCAGCTAGCCCCGAGGTCGTGACCTGCTGGTGGTCTGTGGGACCACCAGCAGGACCGGCCGGGCCGGCGGACCCAGCGACCGCGTGGACCGGTCAGGCCTGAGCGACCCGCCTGCCCAGATCCTGGGTGTCGGGCGCCGCGTTGTCGCGCAGGTACCACTCGGCGTCGAGGGCGGCCTGGCAGCCGGAGCCCGCGGCGGTGATCGCCTGACGGTAGGTGTGGTCGACGAGGTCGCCGGCGGCGAAGACCCCCGGAACGTTGGTGAGCGTCGAGCGGCCCTGGACCGCGACGTAGCCGTTCTCGTCGAGGTCCACCTGGCCCGCGGCGATCTGCGACTGGGGCTCATGCCCGACCGCGATGAAGGCCCCGGAGATCGCGAGCTCCCGGGGTTTGCCGCCGGCGGTGTGGGCCAGGCGGACGCGCGCGAGCGTGCCGTCCTCACCGGCAAGGAACTCGTCGACGGCGTACTGGGTGAGGAACTCGATGTTCGGGACCGCACGGGCCCGCTCGAGCATGATCTTGGAGGCGCGGAACTCCTCGCGCCGGTGGACGATGGCCACCGTCGAGGCAAACTTGGCCAGGAAGATCGCCTCCTCCATCGCCGAATCGCCCCCGCCGACGATGATCGTCGGGGTGTCCCGGAAGAAGGCCGCGTCGCAGGTGGCGCAGTAGGAGACCCCGCGTCCGGAGAGGAGGTCCTCCCCGGGAACGCCGAGCTTTTTGTGCTGAGCGCCCATGGCGAGGATGACGGTGCGCGCGAGGTGGATGTCGCCTCCGACGTCGATCTTGTGCAGACCGCCGTCGGTCGACAGCTCCAGGCCGGTCACCTCGTCGGTCTCCAGGCGCGCACCGAAGCGCTCGGCCTGCTCACGCATCTGGGTCATCAGCTCCGGGCCCATGATCCCCTGAGGGAACCCGGGAAAGTTCTCCACGTCGGTGGTCTGCTGGAGCAGCCCGCCCCACGCCCAGCCCTCGATCACCAGCGGATTGAGGTTCGCGCGGGCGGTGTAGAGGGCCGCCGTGTAGCCAGCTGGGCCGCTGCCGACGATGACGACGTTCTCGTAGGAGGGAGAGCTCATACTTCAGAAAGTGTAGCTTCGCGTCGGGTCGCCGGCCGCCACGCGCCCGAGCGTGTCGACGGTCTTCACCAGGACCTGCGCCGGCCGCCCCAGCCGCCGTCCGCCGCGGCGGACGAGCCCGGCCAGCAGCCCGCCGGCGACGAGGTCGACGGCATAGTGCTCGCCGAGGTACACGAGCGCGAGGCCGAGGGTGCCGGCATAGGCCCAGCCGACCGCACCAGCCACGGGACCGACTTCGGCGAGCGCCCGCGCGGCCATCACCGAGGAGGCGAAGTGCATTGAGGGCATCGCCGCAAGCGGATTGCCGCCGAGGGCCTGGAACAGCGCGTCCCAGCGGCTCTTCCAGAACTCCTCCCCGTACTCGCGCATCATCCGGCGCACCGGCAGCGGATCCTCGTGGCCGAGGTACCCCTGCCGGGCCGCCCACCAGGGCGGCGCGGTGGGCACGAGCCAGTAGACGACCGCCCCCAGGTCGAATGTCGCGTACACGCGCGCGGCGGCGGGCCCGAAGCGCTCGGGTCGGCGCATCAGGACGTAGAGGAGCGCCGCGTGGGGCACGGGGAACCAGACCCAGTGGCACCACACGAGCACCCGCTCGAATCGGTTGATGCGCCCCTCGGTGGAGAAGGCGCGCTGGAGGCGCTGGGAGGGCACCCGACCGAGCCCGAGGACTCGGTCGACGTCAATCGGGTACTGGATGTGCACGCGGGCGGCCAGGGCCTCGGGATCGTCGTTGGGCATCTCATAGGCGGTGAAGTAGCCCCACATCTGCAGACAGCAGACGGTGACGTTGCGCGCCCGCCCCGGGGGCATGAGCACGGCGGCGCCGAGCGGCGCACCCGCGGTGCTGGCGAGCACGACCGGGCGCGGCACGCCGAACCTGCGGCGGATGATGGGCAGGGCCACGCCCGTCGCGACGAGCGCCCCCGCCGTGAACCTGATCGGTGCCCGCACGCGCAAAGCGTGGGCGAGTATATGAGTCCTCTCAGCCTCAGAATGCGACCTGAGACGGAGAGCCGCCTCCTCCTCCGGAGGGAGTCTCTTTCCTCACCGACTAATGCGCGCGCCTTAGCCTGCGCTTAGCGAGGGCGGACGACCTCCCGACCCCCGTCCGGGGTAAGATCCAGGCGCTTTGAAGAGATCACGCACCCCCATCCGAATTCTTTCGACGCGGCGCGGGCGGGTCCTCGCCGCTCTCCTCACCGCCGTGGTCGGCTCGCTGCTGTTCGCCTCCGCAGCCTTCGCCAACTGGGACGTGCCCAAATCCGGCGGGTCGCCGAACGCCAACAGCGAGGAGACCCTCTACCTGATCGTCTCGTGGGTGGGGCTGTTCGTCTTCGTTGCCGTCGAAGGTGCCTTGCTCTACGCGATCTGGCGCTTCCGCGCCAAGAAGCATCCCGTGGCCGAGCAGTTCCACGGCAACACGAAGCTCGAGCTTGGCCTCACTGCCGGAGCCGCCACGATCCTCGTCGTCCTCGCGGCCGCCACGTTCATCACCCTTCCGAGCATCATCAACCCGCCGAACTCGAACGCCGCCGCGGGCGCCGTCCTGTCGGCGAACATCAACGAACCCAGTCCGCCCAACGGAAAGAAGCTCACCATCTGCGTGGTGGGCCGCCAGTTCATCTGGCAGTACGTCTACGGCGCAGGCTGCAAGGCCGACTATTTCGTCAAGCGCCTGCCGTACTCCTACCAGGAGATGGTCGTCCCCGCCGGGATCACCGTCGACCTCGTCGTCAACGCCAAGGACGTCACCCACGACTGGTGGGTGCCCGAACTCGGCGGCAAGATCGACGCCGTCCCCGGGTACACCACCTACACCTGGTTCAAGGCCCTCAAGGCAGGGGTCACTTACTACGGCCAGTGCGCCCAGCTCTGCGGTCGCGGCCACGCCTACATGACGGCCCTGGTCAAAGTCGTCACCCCGTCCCAGTACCGGACCTGGGTGGCCAACCAGAGCCAGCTCATCAACGACCAGAACGATCAGCTCGGCAAGCTGCGCCAGGACCTCGTCCACTCGGGCCAGCTGCTGTCGACCAACGGCGCCTACTGAGGAAACGGAACACGTAGTCACATGTCCATTACCGACGCCCATGTCCGCCCCGTCCCGCAGATCCTCGTCCACGACGTGGATCGCCCGCGGTCGCGCAAGTGGATCGACTGGGTTCTCACCACCGACCACAAGAAGATCGGGATCATGTACTTGGTCCTCACCTTCGTGTTCTTCGCGATCGGCGGCACCGAGGCGCTGCTCATCCGCAGCCAGCTGGCCGTACCGAACAACACCCTCATCAACGGTCAGACCTACAACGAGCTGATCACCATGCACGGCACGACGATGATCTTCCTGTTCGTCGTGCCGGTCTTCGCCGGCTTCGGCAACTACTTCGTCCCGCTGATGATCGGCGCGCGCGACATGGCCTTCCCCCGCCTCAACGCGCTGTCCTTCTGGTTGCTCGCCCTGGGTGGGGTCGTCTTCTACGCGACGCTCTTCTGGCACCCGCCGGAAGCCGGCTGGTGGTCATACCCGCCGCTGTCCTCGATCCAGTACTCGCCCTCGGCGGGCCAGGACGCGTGGATCTTCCTCATCCACCTCACCGGCATCTCCTCGCTGGTGGGCGCGATCAACTTCTACGTGACGATCGTGAACATGCGCGCCCCCGGCATGAGCTGGGGTCGCCTGCCGCTGTTCATCTGGTCCATCCTCATCTATGCGGTACTGCTCATCATCGCCCTGCCGGTCATCGCGGCCGCGGTGACGATGCTGCTCACCGACCGCCACTTCGGGACCCACTGGTTCGACCCGACCTTCCACGGCTCCCCCATGCTGTGGGAGAACCTCTTCTGGTTCTTCGGTCACCCCGAGGTCTACATCATGATCCTGCCGGGCTTTGGCGTCGTGTCCGAGATCCTCCCCGTGTTCGCCCGCAAGCCGATCTTCGGCTACAAGGCGATCGCCGCGTCGACCATCGTCATCGCCTTCCTGGCGACGCTCGTGTGGGCCCACCACCTCTTCACCGCCCCGATGCCGCTGGCCGTGCTCGCGTTCTTCATGCTGAGCTCGTTCCTCATCGGCATCCCCACCGGGGTGAAGATCTTCAACTGGATCGGCACGCTCTGGCGCGGCTCGCTCGTGATGACCACGCCGATGTACTGGTGCCTCGGCTTCATCTTCACGTTCCTGATCGGCGGCATCACCGGCATCTTCCTGGCGGTGTTCCCAGTCGACTGGCAGCTCAACGACACCTACTTCGTCGTCGCCCACTTCCACTACGTGCTCATGGGTGGCGCGGTGTTCACGATCATCGCCGCCACCTACTACTGGTACCCGAAGATGACCGGCCGGCTCTGCAACGAGCGCCTGGGCAAGATCTCCTTCTGGATCTCCTTCTGGGGCTTCCAGATCACCTTCTTCCCCCAGCACGCTCTCGGCCTCTCCGGGATGCCGCGACGGATCTACACCTACCAGCCCGGCCTTGGCTGGTCGACGTTCAACCTGATCTCCTCGATCGGCTCGTTCATCCTCGGCATCGGCATGCTGCTGTCCTTCTGGAACTTCCTGCGCTCCTACAAGACGGGCAAGATCGCGGGTCCGGACCCGTGGAAGGGCAACACGCTGGAGTGGTTCACCCAGTCACCGCCGCCGGTGAACAACTTCGACGTGATCCCCTACGTCCGCTCGGTCGAACCGATGAAGGACATCCGGCGTCAGATCGAGATCGACACCGGCGTCATCCAGAAGACCGGTGGCGCGGAGCAGTTCACTCGGGCGCAGTAGCGCCCGAGTGACGATCTCCCCCCCGGTATCCCGCAGGTAAGCTGGTCTCCTCGTGAGCACCCAGAGTTCCACCGCGGCCATCGCGGTCGCACCGCAGTCCCGGCTACGGCAGCTCGGATCGGACTACTTCGAGCTGACCAAACCGAAGGTGCAGTCCCTGCTGCTCCTCACCACCATCACGACGATGGAGATCGCCGGCAACCCGTCCGTGGCCAAGATCGCCCTGGCCTGCCTGGGCGGCTACCTCTCCGCGGGCGGCGCCGGCGCGGTCAACCACTACTGGGACCGCGACATCGACCTCCAGATGGCCCGCACGGCGTCGCGCCCGGTCCCCAGCGGTCGCGTCTCCCCTCGGGCCGCGCTCACCTTCGGGCTCACCCTGGCCGCGCTCAGCTTCGTGCTGATGAGCCTCACCCTCAACGTGCTTGCCGCCTCGCTGGCCCTTGCCGGCTTCGTCGGCTACGTCGGCGTCTACACCATGTGGCTCAAGCGCCGCAGCCCCCAGAACATCGTCATCGGTGGCGCCGCCGGCGCGATCCCACCGCTCGTCGGCTGGGCGGCAGTGCACAACTCGCTGTCCTGGACCGCGGTGTACCTGTTCGCGATCGTGTTCTACTGGACCCCGCCCCACTTCTGGGCGCTGTCCCTGCTCATGAAGGACGAGTACGCGAAGGTGAAGATCCCCATGCTCCCGGTGGTGCGCGGCGAGAGGGAGACCCGGCGGCAGATCCTGCTGTACTCGCTGCTGCTCTACGCCCTCACGCAGCTGCCGGCCTGCACGGGCGCGTTTGGGGCGGTCTATGAGACCGCCTCGATCCTTCTCGGGCTCGTCTTCGTCATCGGCGCCGTGGTCCTGTACCGCCGTGCGGATCGTCGCTCCGCCCTGCGTCTCTACCTCTACTCGCTCGCCTACCTCGCGCTGCTGTTCTGTGCGATGGTCGTCGACGTGAAGGTCTGACCGCGGCTCCCTCAGAACACCGCTGATCCCCCGGAACAGATAGGATTCACCCCATGGATAAGAAGCTGGCCCAGAAGAACATCCGCACCGGCCTCGTCGCCGGCGCGATTTGCTTCTTCATGTTCGGCGCGACCTTCATCGTCGGCGCGATCTACCTGCACTCGTGAGCGCGGATCAGCACACCAGCGCCGCCGTCAACGCGGTGGCGACCCACCAGAATGACGTTCCGCCCGCCGGGGAGGACATCCATCTCCCGCCCGGAACGCCCATCCCGCTGCTCATCGCGGTGGGGATCACCATGGCGCTCGTCGGGTCGACGACCTCGTGGCTGTGGACCTACATCGGCGGCGCCGTCTTCCTCGTCGCGCTCGTGATCTGGATCCGGGACACCATCGCTGAGGTCCGCCATCTCCCCGAGGAGCATGTCGTACCGACCGGGCACGGCTCCGTTCAGGGCTCCACGGCCCACCACTAGAGCTGACATGCGTATCCGCGACAAGTATCGCTTCCGTTCCGCCTCTGGGCGCGAGCACATCATCGAGGCTCTGCCCGACGTGCGCTACGTTGACCACGAGACGGGTGAGGAGCTCCACCCCGTGGCCAAGCTCACCCCGGTCGCCCCGACGGCCTCGGAGCTGCCGTGGGCAGTGGAAAACCTGCGCTTCTGCAACCACTGCGATCAGTTCTCCCAGCGTGACCTGGTCGTCTGCCCCACGTGCGGCAGCGCGATGGATCCGCTCACGGGCGAGTGAGCCGCCGCCTCACCGCGAGCCTGGCCGCCGCCGCCGCCGCCGTCCTCCTCGGGGCCTGTGGCGGCGGGGGCAACTCCGCCGACACCTCCGGCGCTCCGGCGCTCACCGTGCCGCGGATCAGCGCGCCCACTCCCCCATCCGGGCACAGCACGACGACCGGCACGGCGAGCGGCACGACCACGACGAGTACCGCCGCGACCGGGTCCGCCGGCTCGGCCGCCGCCGGCTCGGCAGCCGCGGGGTCGAGCGCCGCCGGCGCCGCCGGCTCGGCCGCCTCGGGTGGCTCGCCCGCGGCCGGCGCCGGCGGGTCAGCGGCGTCAGGCGGTTCCGCCGCGGCTGGCTCCGCGGCAAGCGGATCCGGTGGCGGGAGCTCGACCACCGGCGGCGCCGGTCTCTGAGCCGCGCCGCGCCTGGGCGCAGGCCCCCGGGGTCTAGCGCCGGATGGTGCGCGGGCGGCGGTGACGGTTCTCGCGGGAGATCCGCCGGGAGAGGCGGATCGCCGCGGACGGGGTCGGCGTCGTCACCTCGGTCGCCGTGTACTCGATCCGCGTGCCCGCGTAGTTGCATCCGTAGGAGTTCTGGTTGCCGATGCTCAGCGGGGTCCCCAGGGTGGTCTGCCAGCATGACGGCTTGGCGCCCGGCGTCTGCGGGGTGGCCACCACCGGCTGGCGGTAGGCGAAGCTCGTCTTGGACTGGTCGATGGCGAGCACCGGAGCCCACGTGCCGGTCGACAGGGCCACGATCTCACCCGGCACCACCGGCAGCGCCTGGGCGAGCGGGAACTGCTCCACCGAGCCCTGGTACGCGGTGAGGGTCTGGGCCGGGCTCTGGGCGACGACCTGGAAGCGGTAGCGTCCCGCGGACCCGAGCGGGCGCAGGACGGTGAGTTCGGCGGAGGGCGCGCCCCCGTAGGTCTTGTCCAGGCTGCTCACGTAGGCCTTGGCCGCCGAGGAGATGCCCAGCGTCATGGCGAACAGGACCCCGGGCTGCTTCACCCGCGTGGGGAACAGCGTCGAGTCGCTCATCGTCTCGACCCCCGTCATCTTCGTGAGCAGGATGGTGCAGTTGGCCGCCGAGGTTCCCGGCGGGCAGGTGGGCGCCACCAGCGGCGAGGAGGTCTGACCGAGCTGCACCTCGGTGGCGGAGGCGGTCGCGGGGACCGCCGCGGCCAGTAAGGAGGCGGCCGCAGCGGCCAGCGAAGAACGTCTCATGACACCCATTTAAACCGACACGGGTGCGTGATGTTGCGGATTTGCTTGCACGAGGGTCCGCCGCCCGGCCGGCCGGACCGCTCGCGGCTACACCTTGGTGACGTTGACCGCCTTGGGGCCCTTGGGCCCGCTTTCCTCCTCGTAGCTCACCTTCGCACCCTCGGGCAACGACTTATAGCCGTCCCCGTTGACGCCACTGAAGTGGACGAACAGGTCCCGGCCGCCGTCATCGGGCGTGATGAAGCCGAAGCCCTTCTCGTCGCTGAACCATTTCACGGTTCCCGTTGCCATGTATTCCCAACCCCTTTGAACAGCACACACAATGCCCCGGCCACGAACCTGTGCCCCGACCGGAGTTCCGGGGACGGTATCAAGCGGGTCCGCCGCTGCCTACCGGTTGCCCGGGCGGGCCCCCCACGGCCATCGCCGCGCGGTCCATTGGCCGTCTCGGCGCGATCCGACGGCCGCCGTCGCGCGGTCCAGCGACCGTTGCGGCACGGCCCGGCGGCCGTCTCAGGTCTCAGCGCAGGTCGGCGGCGAGGGCGGCCAACTCGGCCGGATCGCCGGGGCTGGGAACCCAGGGCAGGCGCAGAGGATCCTCGACGTAGCGGGGGATGACGTGGAAGTGGAGATGAAAGACGGTCTGCCACGCGGCCGCGCCGCAGGAGTTGATGATGTTCACCCCGTCGGCTCCCAGGCGCTCGGTCACCCGCCGGGCCATCACCTGGGCGGAGCGGGCCACCGCGGCGAGGTCCTCCGGGTCGATGGCCGTGATGTCGGCCGCATGGGTCCGAGGGATGACGAGCAGGTGACCCCGCGTCCCCGGGGCGATGTCCATGAACGCGACGGTCCGCTCGTCCTCGTATACCCGGTGGGAGGGCAGCTCGCCCGCGACGATCTTGCAGAAGATGCAGTCCTCGGCCATGGCGGTCAGGGTATCGCTCAGACGGCGCCCGCGGAGGCGAGCCATGTCCGGGCGTGCGCGATGGCCCCCTCGGGGCCCGCGGGCAGCTCGCCGGCGTAGTCCGCCGCCGCGAGCTCCTCCAGAACGGGGGCGAGCCACGGCCCGGGGGCGCGCTCCAGCGCCCGGGCCAGGACGTCACCGCGCACCGGCGCACGCGGACGGTCACGCTGCCAGGCCAGGGCCGCGGGCCAGATCTCGCGCGCGAGCGCGAGATGCTCGGCGGTCGCCCGCGGCCCGTTGCGTCCCTGGGTGGCGAGACGGTCGGCCACGGTGAGCAGCGTCACGTCGGCGCTCACCGGCTCGCAGGCGGCGAGGTAGCCGAACACGTCGCGACGCTCGAGCGGCTGGCGATGCACGAGGAACCCGAGCCGCAGGTGGTGACGGGTGAGCGCGGCGACCTGGGTCGCGGTGCGCTCCGAGGCCCGCAGGCGCGCGAGGATCGTGCGGGCCAGGAGCGCCCCCTCACGGTCGTGGCCGTAAAAGCTCACCCGGCCCTCGGGGCTCACCGCCCGCGTCCCCGGTTTGGCGATGTCGTGCAACAGAGCCCCCCAGCGGAGGATCTCGGCGCGGGTCATCTCGTCGCTGCACGGCTCGGCCAGGAACGCCCGCACCGGCGCGGCGTCCAGGCCCACCACGCCCTTGGGGTCGCGCTCCAGCGCGACCGTGTGGGCGACGGCCTCCAGCGTGTGCCCGAGCACGTCACGGTGGTGGTAGACACTCTGCTCGACCCCTCTGAGCGCCTCGAGCTCGGGGAGCACGACGCTGGCGGCGGCGACGGCCATGAACGCCTCCAGTCCCTCCACGGGCCGCTCCCCCCCCAGGATCTGCCGCAGCTCGGCGAACACGCGCTCGCCGGCCACGCCGATGAGCCCCGGGGCGGCAGCCCGCGCGGCCGCGAGCGTCGCAGGTTCGATGCGGAAGCCCAGCTGGGTGCTCTGACGGGCCAGACGGAGGACCCGCAGGGGGTCCGCGCTGAAGGCCCCTTCCCCCACCTGGCGCAGGCGGCGCGCGGCGAGGTCGGTCCGGCCCCCGTGTGGGTCGATCACCGCCCCCCCGGTCACCGGGCGGGCCATGGCGTTCACGGTGAGATCCCGGCGCGCCAGGTCGGCCTCGAGCGTGGGGCCCGTGAGCGGGGTGAGGTCGACCTGCCAGCTGCGGTCTGCGGCGATCACCCGCCAGGCACCGAAGGCGTCCGAGAGGGCGAAGGACGCCGCGCCGGTGGCCCGGCCCAGCTCCCGGGCCAGGGCCCGGGCGTCCCCGGCCACAGCAAGATCGAAGTCGTGGCAGCGCAGGCCCAGCAGCTCGTCGCGCAGCGCCCCCCCGACGAGCCAGACACCGTCGCCGAGACCGGCCAGGGCCTCCGGCGGGCTCACGCCGGAGCCCCGTCGCGGTGCCAGCGGCGCGGCACCCGGGCCGAGATCGCGCAGAGCACCTCGTAGTTGATCGTGCCGACCCGGCGAGCCAGGTCCTCGGCGGTCTGGCGCTCGTCTCCGTCCCGGCCGATGAGCGTGGCGGTCTCCCCCACCCGCACCGTCGGCTCGGGACCCACGTCGACGGTGATGTTGTCCATCGACACCGTCCCGACGAGCGGGTAACGACGCCCGCCGATGAGCACGTCGCAGTTGTTGGTGAGTGCTCGGCCGAGGCCGTCCCCGTAACCGATGGGCAGGGTGGCCAGGTACGTCGGTACCCCGGCGATGAAACGCCTTCCGTAGCCCGCGCTCTGGCCCGGGAGGATCGGCTTGACCGCCGCCACGTAGGAGCGCAGCGCCAGCGCCGGCTCCAGGCCGAAGGGGTCCGGGTCGACGCTGGCCGGATCCCCGCCGTAGAGGGCGATGCCACACCGCGCCATGTCGAGGTGCGCGGCCGGAAGGTGGAGGACCGCGCCCGAGTTCGCCGCATGCCGGGGCACGCTCGGCGGTGCGGCGCCGTCGGCCCAGGCGCGGAAGGTGCGCAGCTGCTCGGCGGCGAACTCGATGTCTCCGTCCGAGGTGGCGAAGTGCGTCATCAGCCCGGCCAGGATCAGCCCTGGGCTCGTCTGAATCGCCTGCACGACCCGGGTGGCCGCCGCCGTGTCACGGGTACCCAGCCGGCCCATCCCCGAGTCGAGCTTCACATGCACGCGCACGGGCGTCCGGGCCCGGGCGGCGAGATCTTCGAGGAAGCGCCGGTCCCAGGCGACGATTTCCGCCTCGGCCTCCAGCGCGGTGGCGAGCTCCTCAGGGCCCAGGGCCCCCATGACGAGGACCGGCGCGGTGATCCCCGCCGCGCGCAACTCGGCCGCCTCCCCGGCGGTGGCCACGGCGAGCTGACGGGCCCCGGCGCCCAGCGCGGCCCGGGCCACCGGCGCGGCACCGTGTCCGTAGGCATCGGCCTTCACCACCGCGCACAGGGTCGCGGCGCCGAGCCGCTGTCCCAGGGTCCGGACGTTGCGCTCGATAGCGGCGAGGTTGACCTCGGCGACCGCGCGCAGCGCCACTATCCCGCGCCCTCCAGATCCTCGGCGCGAAGCGTGCGCGGCAGCTTGGCGATCACGTCGGAGGCGATGACGCCCTCGGCACCGATCTCCGCCGCGGCGAGCGCTCCGGCCCGCAGGTGCGCGTAGACCCCGGCGCAGGCGGCGCCGAAGACGTCCATGCCCTTGGCCAGATAGGCGCCGATGACCCCGCCGAGCACGTCACCGGTCCCCGCCGTGGCCAGCGCGGGGACACCGCCCGGGCTCACCCCGATCCGCCCGTCGGGGTGGGCGATGATCGTGTCGTCGCCCTTGAGCACGACGACCGCCCCGGCGAGCTCGGCGGCGCGGCGGGCGCCCGCCAGGCGGTGGGCGGCGATCTCGGCGCTGTCGGTCTCCAGCAGCCGCGCAAGCTCGCCGGCATGGGGGGTGAGCACCGTCGGCCCGGGCCGCCCACGCAGTGCCGCGAGGTCACCGGCGAGCGCGTTGAGCGCGTCGGCGTCGAGCACCGTCGGAGCGTCGCCCTCGGCACAGAGCCGCCGCACCAGGCCGGCGACCGCGTCACCGCGGCCCAGTCCGGCCCCGATGACGACGCAGTCGGCCCGCTCGAGCAGCTCCAGGGCCCCGTCGTGATCGGTGACCATCTCCTCCAGCAGCTTGGTCTGGAGGATCGGCACGGCGGCCGGCGGCACCGCGACGGTGACGTAGCCGGCCCCGGCACGTGCGGCGGACATGGCGACCATCGCCGGGGCGCCCGTGTAGCGGGCCGACCCGGCGACGATGAGCACGTGCCCGGAGGTGAACTTGTTCGACCCGGCACCGCGGCGCGGGACCTCCCAGAGCACGCCGGAGGTGACCAGGCCCGTTCCGAGCGCCACCGGTGAGTCCCGGGCGGGGATGCCGATGTCCACGATCGTCACCTCGCCGGCGCAGGCCTTCCCTGGCGAGATCCACAGTCCGGGCTTGGCGGCATGGAAGGTGACGGTGTGATCGGCGTGGACGGCCGCGGCGAGCACCTCGCCCGAGGAGGCGTCGACCCCGGAGGGGACATCACAGGCGACAACGGTGGCGCCATCCTCGCCGGCGGCGTTGATCGCGGCGATCGCCCCGGCCACGGGGTCCCGAGGCGTCCCGCTGAAGCCGGTGCCCAGCAGCGCGTCGACCACCCCGGTCACACCGCTGAGCCGGTGCCCCAAGCCCGGCTCGGCGCCGACCACGTCGATGAGCTCGACCTCCCGGCCGCGGTCACGCAGGACGCGCGCGGCGACGCGCCCGTCACCCCCGTTGTTGCCCTTGCCCGCCAGCACGGCGATGCGACCCTCGGGCACCCGTTCGGCGACAACGCGGGCCAGGCCGGTGCCCGCCCGCTCCATCAGCGTCGCCGACGGCGTGCCCAGCTGTTCGATCGCCCAGCGGTCGATGGCGCGCTGCTGCGCGGCGTCGGGCAGAGGTTCGAGCCAGGACGGAGCCGCCATCTCCGTCCAAGGGTAGGGGGCCTACTCGACGGTGACCGTCTTGGCCAGGTTGCGGGGCTGGTCGACGTTGAGCCCGCGCGCGCGGGCGATCCCGTAGGCGAGCACCTGCAGGGGGATGACGGCGAGCAGCGGCGCGAGCATCGGATCGGTCCGGGGCACCCGGATGACCTCGTGGGCGTGTTCGCCGATGGTGAGGTTGCCCTCTGAGGCGACCGCGATCACCCGCGCCCCGCGGGCCCGGACCTCCTGGACGTTGGAAATGAGCTTGGCGAGCACCGGGGAGTCGGTGGCGACGGCGACGACCGGCGTCGACTCGTCGAGCAGCGCGATCGGCCCGTGTTTCATCTCCCCGGCCGCGTAGGCGTCGGTGGCGATGTAGGAGATCTCCTTGAGCTTCAGAGCACCCTCGAGGGCGACGGGCACCCCGGCATGACGGCCGATGTAGAGGAAGAACTCCGCCAGCGCGAGATCCTCGGCGATCCGCGTGATGTTCGCCTCCTCGGCCTCGAGCAGCTCGGTGACGAGGTGGGGCAGGCGGCGGATCTCGGCCACGAGCCGGACGAGCTCGTCCCGCCCGAGGGTGCCGCGCGGTTCGGCGAGCGCCAGCGCGAGCAGGTACATCGCGGTGACCTGGGCGATGAACGCCTTGGTCGAGGCAACGCTCACCTCCAGGCCGGCCCGGGTGTAGAGGACCCCGTCGGCCTCCCGCGTCATCTGGCTGCCCATGATGTTGGTGAGCGCGAGCACGCGGGCGCCGTTCTCCTGCCCGGCCCGCATGGCCATGAGCGTGTCGAGCGTCTCTCCGGACTGGGAGATCCCGATGACCAGGTCGTCGGGACCCACGAGCGGGTGGCGATAGCGGTACTCGGAGGCGATCTCCACCTCAACGGGGATGCGGGCCCACTCCTCGATGGCGTAGCGCCCGATCAGCCCGGCGTGGTAGGAGGTGCCGCAGGCGACGATGACGATCCGCCGGACCCCGGCCAGGGCGGCGATGCTGATCTCCCCCTCGAAGTCGAGGTCGATCCCGTCCGTGCGGACCGCGCGCTCGCCGATGGTGTCCGCGATCGCCTCGGCCTGCTCGTGAATCTCCTTGAGCATGAAGGTCTCATAGCCCTGCTTCTCGGCCGTCTGGGGGTCCCAGTCGACGACGGAGATCTCACGCTGGAGCGGCTCGCCCGCGACGGTGGAGAACTCCGCTCCCGCCGCGGTGACGACGACGACTTCATCGTCGTTCATGTACTGGACCTCGCGCGTGTGGGCCATGAACGCGGGCACCGCCGAAGCGATGAAGGTCTCGTCCGGCCCGCGTCCGATGATCAGCGGGCACTCCTTGCGCACGCCGACGAGCGTGCCGGGTTCCTCGACGCTCATGGCCACGAAGGAGAAGTGCCCATCAAGCTCCTGGTAGGTCGCCCGCACGGCCTCGAGCAGGTTGCCGCGGACGTAGTGGTGGGCGATGAGGTGGGCGATCACCTCGGCGTCGGTCTCCGAGGTGAAGCGCGCCCCCATGTCGACCAGGCGCGCCTTCAGGGCCACGTAGTTCTCGACGATCCCGTTGAGGACGATGTGGATGCGATCGGCCGAGTCGTAGTGGGGATGGGCGTTGGCCTCGGTGACGCCGCCGTGGGTGGCCCAGCGGGTGTGGCCGATGCCGGTGCCCTGTGGGGGCACCGGCTCGCTCGCGCCCGCTCCCGGCCCGGCGACGGGGTCCGACAGCGAGATCGCGGTGAAGGAGCCGGTCTCCGAGCTCGCCGTCTCACGTGTCACCGTTGCCCGCTGGGCGAGCGCGCTCTTCAGCGCGCTGAGGTTGCCCACCGCCCGGACGGCGTCGATGCGGTCCCCGGCGATGACCGAGATGCCCGCCGAGTCGTAGCCGCGGTACTCGAGCTTCTCGAGGCCCTCCAACAGCAGGGGCCGCGCCTCACGCGGACCCACGTATCCAACGATGCCGCACATTGCAGAAGGCTCCTTCGTCGTCCGGGCGGAACGGGTGTCCGATATTAACTGCGTGCCCGGGCCGGACTTTCCTGCCGGGCCGCGATGATCAGCCGCCCTGGCGGGCCAACTCGTCCTCGACGACGCGGGCGAGGCTCGCGCACAGAGCATCGGTCTCCTGCACCGTCGGCGCCTCGACCATCACGCGGACCAGCGGTTCGGTGCCGCTGGCGCGCACGAGCACGCGCCCGCGTCCGCTGAGGCTGGCGTCGGCCGCGTCGATCGCCGCGCTGACCGGGGCGGCGCCGAGCGCGGCCTGTAGGTGGCTGCGGTCCCCCGCGCGAATGTTCACGAGCTTCTGCGGGAGCTTGGCCATGGCGTGGCGCTCGCGCAGGTCGCCCCCGGCGAGCGCCTCGAGCGTGAGCAGCGCGCTGACGATACCGTCGCCGGAGGGACCGGCCGCGAGGTCGATGATGTGTCCGGACTGCTCCCCACCCAAGCGCCAGCCGCGCTGGCGCAGCTCGTCCAGCACGTAGCGGTCACCGACCGCGGTGGTCGCCACCTCGATCCCCGCCCCGGCCATCGCCGTGTGGAAGCCGTAGTTGGTCATGACGGTGACGGCCACCCCGCCCCCGAGCTCGCCGCGGTCCCTGAGGTGCAGGGCAGCGAGGGCGATGAGCTCGTCACCGTCGACGACGGTCCCGTCCGCATCGACGGCGAGCACACGATCACCGTCCCCATCGAAGGCGAAGCCGACGTCGTGAGCGCCCTGGCGCATGGCCGCGACGAGCGGCTCTAGATGGGTCGAGCCGCACTCCGCGTTGATGTTCGTACCGTCGGGCTGGTCCGCCAGCACGGTCACCTGCGCTCCCAGTCCCCGGAAGAACATCGGTGCCGCGGCGTGCGTCGCGCCGTTGGCGCAGTCCAGGAGGATCCGGCGTCCCGCGAGGTCGAGTCCGCCAAAGCGTGCGGCCAGCTCCCCGAGATAATCCTCCAGCGGCGTGTGGAGCCGGTGGATCCGGCCGATCGTCGCGGGCCGGCGGGCACCCGCCGGGGCGTGGGCGAGCATCGCTGACTCGATGGCCAACTCAGTCGCGTCGTCGAGCTTGAAGCCATCCGGGCCGAAGAGCTTGATCCCGTTGTCGGCGTAGGGATTGTGGGAGGCGGAAATGACCGCCGCCAGGTGAAAGCCGCGTTGGCGCAGCAGCAGCGGCGCCGCCGGGGTCGGCAGGACTCCGGCGAGATAGGCGTCGCCACCGGCGGCGGTGATGCCCGCGGCCAGGGCGGCCTCGAGCATCTCCCCCGACTCACGCGTATCGCGCACGATGAGCACCTTCGGCCGCGGTTGCGGGGACAGCCGCACCGCGGCTCGCGCCAAGGCGAGCGCGAGTTCCGCGGTGAGGAATTCCCCGGCGGCACCACGGATGCCGTCGGTGCCGAAGAGCTGCCTCGACATGTAGGGTCCAGACGCGCCGCGTCCGCGCAGAGGCGGAACTAGCGCTTGGAGAACTGCGGCCGCTTACGCGCCTTCTTGAGACCAGCCTTCTTGCGCTCCTTCACGCGCGGGTCACGCGTGAGGAAGCCGCGGCGCTTGAGCTCGCCGCGCAGGTTGGGGTCGGCCTCGAGCAGAGCGCGGGAGATGCCGTGCCGCAGCGCTCCGGCTTGGGCGGAGACACCGCCGCCGTGCATCCGCGCGATGACGTCCATCCGGTTGTCGTACCCGACCGTCTCGAGCGGCTGGCGGATGACACGCTGCAGCGTCTCGCGCGGGAAGAAGTCGTTCAGCGACTTGCCGTTGATGAGGTACTCGCCCGTTCCCGGCTTGAGGATGACGCGCGCCACGGCGGTCTTGCGCTTGCCGGTGGCGGTGTAGCGAGCCCCGGCGGCCAGGTTGATGGCCGCGTCAGCGATCGGGGAGGAGTCCTCCTCGTCAGGGACCTCGCCGGCAGCGGCGCGAGCGGCCGCTTCCTCACGTTCGGCCTCGGCGGCGGCGCGAGCCTCGGCGTCGAGGTACTCCTCACCGTCGGCGACGAGGTCCGGCATGAGATCGAGACCCGGGATGGCGGGCTTCACCCGGGGGGTGTCGTCCTCCTCGATGTACTCGACGTCGGACTCTGTGGCGGCGGGCGGCTCGGTGCCCGCGGGAACCTCGGCGGCGGCCTCGTCCGGCCCGGCCGCGGCGGGGACGGCCTGCACGGGTGCCTCGGCGACCGCAGCGGGCTCACGCTCGGCGGCGGGCTCCTCCGGCACGGACTCAGACGCCCCCGCGGGGGTCTCGGCGTCGGCGGGAGGAGTCGTCTCCTCCTCCGGGGTCAGGCTCTCGTCGGTCACGAATGAATCTCCATCGGAACGGGCTGCTGGGCGGCGTGGGGATGCTCCGGCCCGGCGTAGATCTTCAGCTTGGTGAGCTGCTTGCGGGCCAGCCGGTTGCGGGGCAGCATGCCCTTGACCGCATGGCGGATGACCTCTTCGGGCTGGCGCTCGAGCTGCTCAGCCAGGGTGCGCGACTTCAGTCCGCCGGGGTACCCCGAGTGGCGGTAGTAAAGCTTCTGCTCGAGCTTCTTCCCCGTCACCGCGATCTTCTCGGCGTTGACGACGACGACGAAGTCGCCGGTGTCGATGTGCGGGGTGTACGTCGGCTTGCGCTTGCCGCGCAGGACGTCGGCGATCTGTGTCGACAGGCGGCCCAGCGTGAGGCCGGTCGCGTCGACCAGCACCCAGTTGCGCTCGCGGTCGGTGGGTTTGGCTACGTAAGTCTTCATGGCGTGAAAAAGGCCGCACGTCGGCGTGCGGCAGGGGGACGATGATAGCGCGGTCGTGGAGGTCCCCCGCGGAGGGCGGGACCGACCTGCCCCGAGCATCGCATAATCGCGGTCATGCCTCTCCCCGTGCCCCTCCGGCGGCTCGTCTATCGCTGCGCCTATGCCGTCCTGAGGGTCCTGTGGTTCCTGCGTCGACCCCGAACCCGTGGGGTGAAGTGCCTGCTCTGGGATGAGGGCCGGGTGCTGCTCGTCCGCCATACGTACGGCTCGTGGCGCTGGGACGTCCCCGGCGGGGGCCTCCACGGCGGCGAGGCGCCGGCGATCGCGGCGCACCGTGAGATGCAGGAGGAGCTGGGCCTGGGGGGCCTGGAGTGGGTCCCGCTGGGCAGTGTCCGCTCACATGTCGACCACCGCCAGGACACGCTGCACTGCTTCGTCCACCGCGGGCCGGGGGGCCCGCTCACCGTTGACCGGGGCGAGATCGCCGAGGTGCGCTGGTTCCCCGTGGATGAGCTGCCCAGCCCGCGCGCGCCCCACGTCGAAGCGATCGTCCGTCTCGCCCAGCTCGCCTGAAGCGCTCCTCGGTCCCGCGACGTCCCGGCGCCCGGGACCTACTCCCACTCGATCGTGCCGGGTGGCTTGGAGGTGATGTCGAGCACGACCCGCCCGACGGGCCGGATCTCGTTGATCAGCCGGCGCGAGATCTGCTCGAGCAGGTCATAGGGCAGCCGTGCCCAGTCGGCGGTCATCGCATCGTCGGAGGTGACCGCACGGATCACGATCACGTTGCCGTAGGTGCGCTCGTCCCCCTGGACCCCGACGGTGCGTATGTCCGGGAGCACGCAGAAGGACTGCCAGAGGTCCCGGTAGAGCCCGGCCGCGCGGATCTCCTCCTGGAGGATCGCGTCGGCCTCCCGCAGGATGTCCAATCGCTCTCGCGTCACCTCGCCCCCGACGATGCGGATCGCCAAGCCCGGTCCGGGGAAGGGCTGACGCCAGACAAAGCGCTCGGGCAGCCCCAGCTCCGCGCCCACCGCCCGAACCTCGTCCTTGAACAGCGTGCGCAGAGGCTCGACGAGGGTGAACTCCAGGTCCTCGGGCAGTCCGCCGACATTGTGGTGGGACTTGATCGTCGCCGTCCCCGTCCCCCCGCCGGACTCGATCACGTCGGAGTAGAGGGTCCCCTGGACGAGGAACTTCGCGTCCTGAAGCTGGAGGGCCTGCTCCTCGAAGACGCGGATGAACTCGGTACCGATGACCTTGCGCTTGCGCTCGGGGTCGGTGACCCCCTTCAGCTTGGCCAGGAAGCGCTCCTCGGCGTCGACCGCGACAAGCGGGACGTGGAAGTGGTCGCGGAAGGCGGCCACCACCTGCTCCCCCTCGTTCTTGCGCATGAGCCCGCCGTCGACGAACACGCAGGTGAGCCGCTCGCCGATGGCCCGGTGGACGAGCAGCGCCGCCACGGTCGAATCCACGCCACCGGACAGCCCGCAGATCGCGTGCCCGTCCCCGACCTGCTCACGAATCCGCGCGACCTGCTCCTCGATGACGCTCGCGGCGCTCCAGGAGCCGTCACAGCGGCAGATGTCGAGCAGAAAGTTCTGCAGCACCTGTTGCCCGTAGGGCGTGTGGACCACCTCGGGGTGGAACTGGATGCCGTAGATCTCGCGGGACAGCGACTCGAAGGCGGCCACCGGTGAGGCCGTCGAGGAGGCCAGCGCGGTGAACTGCGGCGGCGCGGCGAAGACCGTGTCGCGGTGCGACATCCAGCAGGTCTGCTGCTCAGGGGTATGAGCGAGCAGGCGCCCCGAGACCCCGACACTCAGCTGCGAGCGCCCGAACTCCCCCACCTCGGCGCCCTCGACACGGCCGCCGAGTTCGAGTGCGAGCAGCTGCATCCCGTAGCAGATGCCCAGCACGGGGATGCCCAGCTCGAGCAGCCCGGGATCGAGTGCGGGCGCATTGTCGGCGTACACCGAGGCTGGCCCCCCGGAGAGGATCAGACCCTGGGGATGCAGCTTGGCGACTTCGGCGGCTCCCACGTGATGGGGCAGCAGCGTTGAGAACACCCCGCACTCCCGCACGCGGCGGGCGATGAGCTGGGAGTACTGGCCGCCGTAGTCGAGGACGACGACGCTGTTGGCCTGAGCGGCGGCCAGACCCTCGGCCTCATGGCCGAGGGCGAGGAGTTCTGCCTCGTCGAGCTGCGGCGATCCGGAGTCCCCCGGCGCGGCGACCTGGGCGGCCGCGCCGACGGACTCCGGATCAGTCGGTGGCGCCAACCGTCTGTGCTCCGCCCCGAGCGCCCATGCCGACGCCCTGGTCGCGCTGGAGGTGCTTGCCCTCGGTCTGCAGGGCCGGTGCGACGAGCAACTCGGCCCGGTTGAACTCCGCGATGTCGCGGTACCCGCAGGTGGCCATCGAGGTCCGCAGCGCGCCCATCAGGTTGAAGGTGCCGTCGTTCTCGTGCGCGGGTCCGGTGAGGATCTCCTCGAGGCTGCCGTTCTGGCGCGTGGTGACCCGTGTGCCGCGCGGCAGCGTCGGGTGGAAGGTCGCCATGCCCCAGTTGTAGCCGCGGCCGGGGGCCTCATAGGCGCGGGCGAGCGCGGAGCCGAGCATCACCGCGTCGGCGCCGCAGGCGATCGCCTTGGCGATGTCGCCGCCGTTGCGCATCCCTCCGTCGGCGATGACGCGCACGTAGTCACCGGTCTCGAGCATGTGCTGGGAGCGAGCCGCCGCCACGTCGGCGATCGCCGTCGCCTGGGGCACGCCGAGCCCGAGGACCCCGCGCGTCGTGCAGATCGCGCCGGGGCCGACGCCGACGAGCACGCCGGCCGCGCCGGTACGCATGAGGTGCAGTCCCGTGTGGTAGGTCGCACAGCCGCCGACGACGACGGGGATGTCGAGCTCGCGGATGAACTCCTTGAGGTTGAGCGGTGGCCGGCTCTCGTCCTTGGACACGTGCTCGGCCGAGACGACGGTGCCCTGGATGACGAGGATGTCGAGGCCGGCCTCGAGCGCGACCTCGTAGTAGCGCTTCACCTTCTGCGGCGTGAGCGAGGCGGCGGCGACGACGCCGTGGGCCTTGATCTCCTTGATCCGCTGGGCGATCAGCTCGGGCTTCACCGGCTCCTGGTAGATGTCCTGGAGTTCCCGGGTGGCAATGTCCTTGGAGTACGTCGAGATGCGCTCGAGGATGCCGTCGGCGTCCTCGTAGCGGGTCTGGATCCCCTCGAGGTTCATCACCGCGAGACCACCGAGCTTGCCGATGAGGCCGGCGGTGGTCGGGTTCACCACGCCGTCGAGCGCGGCGCCGAGCAGCGGTAGCTCGAAGCGGTAGGGACCGAGCGTCCAGGAAATGTCGACGTCGTCGGGGTCCCGCGTGCGCCGGGAGGGGACGATCGCGATGTCGTCGAACCCGTAGGCCCGGCGGGCCTTCTTGCCGCGTCCGATCTCGACTTCCATCAGCGGAGCGTACGGCAGGTGGCGGACGGCATGGATGAACCCCTCTTTCGGCGGCGTGTGCGGAGCTCGGACACAGAACTGCCTGCGGGAGGCCGGGCTGGCGGGACCCGATCTGCGACCAGCGATTGACGGCTCAATTTAGCAGCGGGACTCAGCTCACAGGACGCGCTCGCCGACCGTCACCCGCTCCATGACGACCTCGTCGGCGAGGCGTTCCACGCGGCTGGCGTCGAGGATCCCGGCCCCGACGTGCTGGGTCGATTCCGCGCCGCAGGCGACGCCGAAGCGGAGACAGTCGGCGGGTTCGCGCTCGAGATAGCGGGCGGCGACATAGCCGGCGAGGAAAGCGTCTCCGGAGCCGATCGGGGAGACGGCCTCCAGCGGCGTGATCGTCGCTCGGTAGACGGCGTTGACGCCGCCGTCCTCTCGCACCTGGGCGTAGCAGCCGTCCGGCACCGTCATGATCGCCTCGGCGGGTCCCAAGCTGGCGATCTCCACCACGGCTTGGGCCCGGTCGTCGGCGTCGTTGAACTCGTGCCCGACAAGCTCCTCGGCCTCGAGCTCGTTCGGCGAGACGACCTCTGGCTCGGCCTTGGCGGCCAGGCGCAGCTGCTCTCCGTCGGTGTCGATGATCGTCGTCACCCCGAGCTTCTTCACATCTCGGATGAGGGTCGCGTAGGCGTCGGGCTCCACGCCACGGGGCAGGCTTCCGGCGAACACGACGATCGAGGCTCCAGCCGCCAGGTAGATGAGCTTCTCACGGAAGATCTCCAGCTCGTGCGCGGACACCGACGGACCGCGCTCGTTGATCTCGGTGTGCAGTCCGGTCGTCGGATCGAGCACCGCCGTGTTCGTGCGGGACTCCTCGCGGATGCGCAGGAAGAAGTTGAGGATCGAGTCCTCGGTGAGGGCCTCGACGATGCGCACACCCGTGGCCCCGCCACAGAGTCCGGTGGCGATCACCGGTTGGCCCAGGCGCTTGAGCGCCCGCGCCACGTTGACGCCCTTGCCGCCGGGCATGGTGACGTGGTCGACGGTGCGGTGACGCCGCCCCGGGGTGAAGGACGGCACCTCGAGCGTCTTGTCCAGCGCCGGGTTCAGGGTGACGGTGATGATCATCTCGCCTCCAGTTCCGCTCGCCTCCGAGCATCGGCCGACCCTCGTCTGCGCCGCAGGGCCAGCACCGCGAGGAGGAGCCCCACACAGAGCGCGAGCCCACCCAGCGTAGTGGGTCCGACCGCGGCGCGGGCGAGCCTGGTGAGCAGCGGCACGGCGGGTACGCGGCGGCTCAGGACGAGCGCCACGCGGGCCGCCGCGCGACCGTTCACGAGCACCGTGGCCGTCCCCACGCGGGTGCGGGCGGCCCGCGGTCCCGCGAGCATCCGCGGGAGCGCCAGGGCGAGCCGCACGCGGGCGAAGCGCGGGACGACCCGCCGCCAGCCGGCGTCCGCGACGACCGCCGCCCGCCGGTGCTCCTCGCGGACGGGCAGCCGGGCGAGGACCTGCCCGCGGTGCAGTGGGGCGACGGGGCGGAACGCCGCGAAGCCGTACCCCAGCAGGGCCAGGGCGCTGGCGTTGCGCGCTGCCTCGGAGGTGGTGCCGAGCACGGAGGCGACGAGTGTGAGCCCGTGGCGGGTGCCCGAGGAGACGAGGATGTAACCCGCCGCGTCGGTATGGCCGGTCTTCACCCCGGTGATCCAGGGATGAACCCCGAGCAGCGTGTCGGTGTTGGTGATCTCGCGGACGTAGTCCCCGGTGTGCAGCGTCGCGTGGGTGAGGGCCACCGCCCGGGCGAAGAACGGGTGATGAGCGAGCATGTAGGCGGCCAGCCGCGTGAGGTCGTAGGGGCTGGAGTAGTTCCCGGCCTGGTCGAACCCGATCGGATTGGCGTAGTGGGTGTGGTGCAGGCCGAGGGCGACCGCATCCGCGTTCATCTCGGCGACGAAGCGCGCCACCGACCCGTGCCCGACGTTGTAGGCGAGGTCGTAGGCGGCGTCGTCGGCAGAGGGCAACAACAGCGCGAGCATCAGGTCATGCACGCTCATGCGCTCACCCGGTACCAGGCCGATCTGGGAGTCATCCGGCGCCGCCCGCCAGTCAGGGTGGGTGAAGATCGTGGAGAAGTCGTGCACGTGCTGGAAGACGACCAGGGCGGTCATCAGCTTCGTCGTCGAGGCGATGAGCAGCCGCCGGTCCGGATGGATGCCGTAGAGGCGCTGGCCCGTGTCGGCGACGGTGAGGCTCGCCCCGGTCACCGCCAGAGCCGGCGGGGCAATCGCGGCGCTCGCGCCGCGCGCGGAGCCGGCCTGCGCCGCTGCGGCGGGTGCGAGCCACAGCAGCACGCCGCAGAGCAGTCCGCAGCGCAGCGCCCTCGAGCGGCGCCGCGCCCGGGGCGCAGAGACGGCGGAGTTCATCGCAGCCGGATGACCTGACCGACGCTGAGGGCGCTCGAGGAGACGCCGGGATTGAGCTGCTCGAGTGTTGCCACCGACACGCCTGTCCGAGCCGCGATCGACGCGAAGGTGTCCCCGGAGGCGATCGTGTAGGTGCCCGCAGCGGACGTCGCGGTCCGTACCGTGGCGGTGGCGCGCCCCGCGCCCGCGGCGGTCGTGCCGGTCCCGGTGGCCCGCCCGCGCGCCCGGGTCGTCGTGCTCTGACCGCCGTGGCCGGAGCCGGAGGCACCGCGATGCCGCGCGGCGCCAGCCGATCCTGCGGGTGCGCGCGAGCTGCCCGAGCCGGCCCCCGCCGCGATCAGGACGATCGCCACGAGCACCGTGACGAGGCTGAGCGGCGCGAGCACGCGCCCGGGGCCGCGCCCGCGGCGCGCGGAGCGGGGAACGAGCCCGGACCGGGGTCCGCGGGGCTCCGGATCGTCGCCGGGAACCGACATTGGAAGCCGATGCTAGGCCAGCGCCCGGAGGTTCCCGCGCCAGCCGGCGTTCTCCCGGATCATCCGGCGGCGGCGGCGACGTCCCAGGCCAGCGCGCGGACCCGTGCGGCCTCGGCGGCGGCGGCGCCGGCCGGGTCCGAGCCGCTGTCACGGTGGGCGTCGACGAGGGACCGCGAGAGTGAGGGCAGGCCGCCGGCCACGCCCACGGCGAAGACCGCCTCCATGTCCTCGATCCGGCCGCCCTGACGGCCCACCCCGGGCAGCAGGAACGGCGCGTGGGGCATCGCCGCGCGCAGCTGGGCGAGCCGGTGCGGAGCGGTGGCCCCGACGACCGCGCCGACGTCGCTGAGGCCCGCGGACCCGACCCCGGAGCTGCCGAGCTCGTCCACGAGCGCACCGACGCAGGCGGCCACGTCGCCGGTCCCGTCGCGCAGCTCACGCTCCTGCAGGTCGGCGGCGCCCGGGTTCGAGGTGCGCGCGAGCACGAAGAGTCCCCCGGCGACCTCGCGGGCGGCGGCGAGGAACGGCTCCAGCGAGTCGCGGCCCAGGTAGGGATTGACGGTCAGCGCGTCCGCGCCCAGGCCGGTCACCCGACCGTACGGCGTCTGCATCCCGGTGAAGAACGCCTGTGCGTAGGCGCCCGCGCTCACGTCGATGTCCCCGCGCTTGGCGTCGGCGATGACGAGCAGGCCGGCCGCCTGAGCCGCCTCCACGGTGGCCGCGAGGGCGTCCCAGCCCGGAGCGCCGAGCCGCTCGAAGCAGGCCACCTGGGGCTTCACCGCGACGCAATGCTCCCCGGCGGCTTCGATCACCATCGCGCAGTGCGCGGCCACCGCACGGGCAGCTCGCGCGGCTGGTGGAGCGGAGCCGTCCACCCCACCAGCCTGCGCCACCGCACGCGGCCACAGCCGCGCGGGATCGGGATCCAGTCCGAGCACGATCTGGGACTCACGCCGCCTGACGTGCTCGGTCAAGCGGTCGCCGAAGGCCGGCCCCCGTCCCTCCGCGACCCTGGTCACATGCGGTGCCTAGTTGACAGCCTTCTTGAGGGCCGCACCCGCGGTGAACTTGGGCACGTTGGACGCGGCGATCTGGATCTTCTCACCCGTCGCGGGGTTGCGGCCCTCGCGCGCCTCACGCTTGGAGACGCTGAACTTCCCGAAGCCGGAGAAGCTGACGTCACTGCCGCGCTTGAGGGCGTCCTCGATCGTCTCCAGGAAGGCATCGACCGCGTCGGACGCATCCTTCTTGGAGAGACCCGCACGGTCTGCGACCTGGTCGATGAACTCCGTTTTCGTCACTTGTTCCACTCCTCTGGGATGGTAGGAATCGCCGAAGCTAACACGGTTTCCGGACGTTTCGGGTGCGTTCGCCGCCCCCGACCATCAGCATAAGCTCCCAGGACGATGCCGTTCCCCGCCCCCTGTCCCCGGTCCCGCACCCGCTCATGAGCGCCGCCGAACCTCCCGACCGCCCCGACGGGGAGAATCGACCCGTGCCCCTCGCTCGCGCCGCCTGGTCGATCACCGCCGTCGTCTTCTTCGTCTTCGGGGCGATCCTGCTCGTCGAGGGCTACCTCGGCTATGCGATCGTGACCCTCGTGATCGCGTTCGCCGCGGGGATCAACCTGCTCTGAGCGGCCGCACCAGCAGCTAGGAGTCCCCGACCCGCCCCCGGCCGAGGTGGGTGAGCTGCTGGCCGGGACGGATCCGGTCCGCCGGCTCGAGGTGCATGAGCACGTCGGCGCCACCGAGCAGGCCGGCGATCTGATCCTGGAGCTCGTGGGAGACGCGGTGGGCGTCCTCGAGCGAGGTCCCGGGGGAGAACTGCACGTGCAGGTCGACGTAGCGGCGCGACCCGGCCGAGCGGGTGCGCAGCGCGTGGAAGCCGACGACGCCCCGGTCACCGAAGCTGGCGATGGCAGCCTCGACCGCGGCGACCTCCTCCGCGGGCAGGGACTGGTCGACGAGCACCTGACCGGCGCGGGCGAGCAGGCGCACACCGGTGACGAAGATGGTTCCGGCGACGAGCAGGGCGGCGACCGGGTCGATCCACTGCGCACCGGTGACGGCCACGAGGACGAAGGCGACGAGCACGCCGA
>DASSZV010000082.1:0-3960 GCA_035702765.1 Solirubrobacteraceae bacterium | reverse complement strand
ACCGCCGCGTCGAACATCCCCACCTGAACAGAACGAGTAGCGAGCATGCCCAGAATGGTCTTAAACCCGCCGGACAGAACCTGACATTTTCAGGGGGCTTCTAGGGCCCGGGAACAGGGCGTCAACCGCCCGAGGGAAGTTCAGGACTTCTTGTAGTAGTCCGCGTTGATCTGGGCGTACTTCTGCCACTCCTCGGGGAGCTGGTCCTCGGCGAAGCATGCGTCGACGGGGCAGGCCTCGACGCAGGCGTCGCAGTCGATGCACTCCTCGGGGTCGATGTAGAGCATCTCGACCTTGTCGTAGTCGGGTTCGTCCGGGGTGGGGTGGATGCAGTCGACCGGGCAAACCTCGACACACGAGTTGTCCTTGGTGCCGATGCACGGCTCGGCGATCACGTAGGCCATGTTGTCTTCGATCTTCCTGTTCGGGGGCGGTGGCGGGAGGCCATTTTACGGTCCCCGGCCTCCGCGGGACGCTGCGGTGCGCTTATGGCTACGCTGCGCGCCGTGCTGCTGCTGACCGGCGCCACGGGCACCATCGGAGCGCCGCTGCTGCGACGGCTGACGGCGAGCGGGCAGCCGGTCCGCTGCCTGGTCCGCGATCCACGCCGGCTGGGCTCCCAGCGGGTGCGCGTGCAGATCGCTCTGGGCCAGCTCGAGGACCACCTGTCGTTCCGCCACGCCCTGCGAGGGGTGGAGACGGTCGTGCACCTCGCCTCGGTGATCCGCGACCAGCCCGGCGGCTCGATCGAGGAACTGGCCGGCGTGGCGACGTGGCGCCTGGTCCGGGCGGCCGAGCGCGCCGGGGTCAAGCGGTTCGTGTTCTTCTCCACGCTCGGCGCCTCGACGCGCAGCCGGGCGCGGCTGATGCGCGCGAAGGCCACCGCCGAGCGGGCCGTGATGGAGTCCTCCCTCGACCACACGGTGTTCGCACCCTCGGTGGTCTATGCGCCCGGCGACCCGTACCTGAGACTGGTGAGGCGGATGTCGCTGCTGCCGGTGATGGCGATCCCGGGCAGCGGGCGCACGCCGTTCCAACCGATCTGGGCCGATGACGTGGCCGACTGCGTGATGGCCGCGCTGCCGGGGGGCGCTGCGGCCGATCGTGCGGTGGGAGCACGGTTCGAGCTGGCCGGTCCGCAGACCCTGACCCAGCGGGACCTGATCGAGGTGGCGCTGGCCTCGTTCGGGCGGCGGCGCCCGATCGTGCCGGTGCCCGAGCGGATCGTGCGCCGCGGGCTGAAGGCGCTCGAGCTGGTCATGGGACCGACGGCATTCGCCACCTGGGACGAGGCCGAGCTGCTCCAGATCCCGATGGTCGCCCGCCACGGCACCGCCGATGTGGAGTCGCTGGGGGTGCGGCCGCGGTCGATGGCGGCGGTGCTGGGGGTCGGTTAGCGGTCGGCTCGGAGGCGTTCCGCCCGGGCCGTAATGCTCGGGTGACGGCCCCCGGCGGGTCAGGTTTTTGGCGGCCTTCGGGCCGCCCATGGGAGGGCTGCCTCGAGCTGGGCGGCCAGGGAGATCAGCACGTCCTCCCGGGCGGGCCGGCCGATCAGCTGGACCGCCGTGGGGAGACCGTCGTCGCCGTGGAAGAGCGGCAGGGCGATGGCCGGCAGGCCGGTGACGTTGACGATCGCCGTGTAGGGGGTGAAGGCGCCTGAGCGGCGGTAGTTGCCGAACGGGTCGGGGCCGCGGCCGTGGACGGCGCCGGTGGGGAGCGGGCGCTGGGCGAGGGCGGGAGTCAGGACGACGTCGTAGGGCATCAGGGCGGTGACGATCTCCCGCGCCACGCGCTCGAGGCGTGACTGGGCGGTGAGCTGGTCGATCGCATTGAGGTTCCTGGCGCGCTCATACATCCCCCAGGTCAGGGGCTCGAGCTCGTCCTGGCGTGGTTCCTCGCGGCCGTGGAGGCGGGCGGCGGCGATTGAGGCCATCGCGGTGGCGGGGCCAAAGGCCTTGGTGAAGTCGGGCAGCAGGTCCTTGTCGCCCCACGGGGTCGTTTCGAGGGGCTCGACACTGTGCCCGAGCTGCTCGAGCAGTCGGGCGGCTTCGTGGACGGCTCTGGCGCACTCGGGGTCGAGCTCGGCGCTGGCCAGGGCGGGGGTCAGGGTGAGGCCGATCTTCAGGGCGTTCGGTTGTTGGCCGACCGCCTCCGTGTAGGGCACCGGCGGGGGCGGCGGCCAGTTGGCATCGCCGGGCTCGTAGCCGGCGATGATCTCGGTGATCGCGGCGGTGTCGGCCACGGTGCGGGTCAGCACGCCGTCCACGGTGAGGTAGCTCTGGCCGCTGTCAGGTCCGCTCGAGACCCGGTTGCGCTGGGTCTTGAGCCCCACGAGCCCGCAGCACGCGGCCGGGATCCGGGTCGAGCCGCCGCCGTCGTTGCCGTGGGCGACGGGCACCATGCCGGCGGCGACCGCGGCTCCCGAGCCCCCGCTCGAGCCGCCCGGTGTGCGGGTGGGGTCCCACGGGTTGGCCGTCGGCCCGTTGCGGCGCGACTCGCAGGTGGGAAGGATCCCGTTCTCGGGCAGCGCGGTCTTGCCGACGATGACGAAGCCCGCGTTCCGCAGGCGCCGGACGACGTGGGCGTCGTAGTCGGGTCGGTAGTCGCCCCAGGCGTCGCTGCCCATGGTGATTGGCATGCCGGCCACCGCGCGGTTGTCCTTGATGGCGATCGGCACCCCCGCAAATGGGCGCTCAGGGCCGGGTGTGACGGCGGCTGCCTGGGCGAGCGCCTCCTCGTGGGCGACGTAGGTGAAGGCGTTGATCTGCGGCTCGAGGCGGTCGATCTCCCGCAGGCAGGTCTCGGTCAGCTCGGTGGGCGTGAGCTGCTCCGTCCTGACCAGCTCGGCCAGCTCGAGGGCAGGTTTGCGCATGAGCTCCTCCATCCCGCCGCGCAGCCTACTCTGTCGATTGGCCCCACCCTTTCGTTATCGCTTCGCAGGAGATCCATGCCGATGAGTGCCACCGATGAAGTCCAATCCGGCCTCGAGGGCGTCGTCGCCTTCGCCACCGAGATCGCCGAGCCCGACCGCGCCGGGGGCGCTCTGCGCTACCGCGGAGTCAACATCGAGGAGCTGGTCGGCAGGGTTCCGTTCGAGCAGGTGTGGGGCCTGCTCGTCGACGGCCGGCTGCTGCCGGGTCTGCCGCCCGCCGAGCCCCATCCGCTGGCCGTCCACTCGGGCGACCCCCGCGTCGACGTGCAGTCGGCCCTGGCGATGCTCGGTCCGCAGTGGGGCTTCGGTCAGCTGATCGACATCAGCGACGAGGAGGCCCGCGACAACCTCGCCCGCGCCTCGGTGATGGCGCTCTCGTTCGTGGCCCAGTCGGCCCGCGGGATCGGCAAGCCGCCGGTGCCCCAGCGGCTGATCGACGAGGCTCGCTCGATTCCCGAGCGGTTCCTGCTGCGCTGGCGCGGCGAAGCTGACCCGCGGCACGTGAAGGCGATCGACGCCTACTGGATCTCGGCCGCCGAGCACGGGATGAACGCCTCCACCTTCACGGCGCGGGTCGTGGCCTCGACCGGCGCCGACGTGGCGGCCGCCCTGAGTGCGGCGGTGGGAGCTCTGAGCGGCCCCCTGCACGGCGGCGCCCCGTCCCGCGTGCTGAAGATGCTCGACGAGGTCGCGGCGATGGGCGATGCGGAGCGCTGGGTCAAGGACGCCCTCGACCGCGGCGAGCGCCTGATGGGCTTCGGGCACCGCGTCTACCGCGCGGAGGATCCGCGGGCGCGGGTGCTGCGTGCGGCGGCGCGGGAGCTCGGGGCGCCCCGGGTGGAGGTGGCCGAGGCCCTGGAGACGGCGGCGCTGGCCGAACTGCAGGCTCGTCGCCCCGACCGGGTGCTGGCCACGAACGTCGAGTTCTGGTCGGCCGTCGTGCTCGACGTCGCCGACATCCCGCCGGCCCTGACGCCCGCGATGTTCGCCTGCGCCCGTGTCGCCGGCTGGTCGGCGCACGTGCTCGA
>DASSZV010000052.1:0-58720 GCA_035702765.1 Solirubrobacteraceae bacterium | reverse complement strand
CAAGGAGGACTGGACGATGCCCTCCATCGCGCTGCTCGCGCCCGCGGTCTGGTCGACGCCCAAGAAGACCGCAATGCTCGCGCTGCGGTCCTACCTTGTCGTGTCCGTCGTGCTGCTCGTGGTCAAGGCCGTCCAGCTCGGTGGCGGCTGAGGGCGTCCGCAGCGGCGATCATCCTGGCGCGGTGCCCGTCCCGGCCCCGCGTCACTTCGCCCGTCCCGACCCGATCGCCCCCGCGGACCTGCTGGCCGCCTCCGTGCGCTGGCCGCGACCCTCGGCGCTGTCGCGGCCGCTGGAGCTGGAGGGGCCCAAGATGCGCACGGGCGCGGCCACGCTCGGCCTCGACACCGTCGCCGACCTGCTCGGCCACCTGCCCCGGGACCGTCGCGAGGCGCGGCTCATCGCCGAGCTGATGGACGGCGAGACCGCCTCGATCGTCACCGAGGTGCGCTCGATCTCCTCCCGGCCCGTGCGGCGGGCGGGGATGCGCCCGATCGTCGTGGCCACCGTCTTTGACGCCTCGGGTAGCCTGCGAGTCACCTTTTTCAACCAGCCCTGGCTCGCCCAGCGCTACCCGCCGGGCACACGCCTGGTCCTGCACGGCAAGTTCGACGCCGCGCGCGGCTTCACCGTCCAGGGTCACGCGGTCACCGCCGAGGTCGCCGCAGGGGCGGGCGCGGAGTCCGTGGCGCACTACCCATCGAGTGAGGGGCTCAGTTCGACCCAGATCCTCGCCCTCGTTCAGCGCCACGCGCCCGAGCTCGACGATGTCGTCGAGCCGCTCGAGGCCCGGCTGCGCCGGCGCGAGCGACTGCCCAGCCGGCCCGATGCCCTGCGGGCCGCACACTTCCCCACGAGGGAGGAGGACGCGCTGGCGGGCCGGAGGCGGATGGCCTTCGACGAGCTGCTGGGGGCCCAGCTCGCCCTGGCCCTGCGTCGGCGGGCCCGGGCCGGGCGCCTCACCGCCCCCCGGCTCGACCAGGCGCCCGAGTTCACCGCCCGCTGGCTGGCCACGGGGCTGCCCTTCGGTCTCACCGCCGACCAGCGGGTCGCCCTGGCGGAGATCGACGCCGACATCGCCCGGACCGAGCCGATGCAGCGCCTGCTCATGGGCGACGTGGGCACGGGTAAGACCGTCGTGGCGCTCTACGCGATGCTCCGGGCGATGGAGCACGGTGGCCAGGCCGTGCTCATGGCGCCCACCGAGACCCTGGCCGAACAGCACTTCGAGACTCTGCAGAGGCTGCTGGGCAGCGAGCTGGTGGGGGCGGGCCTGCTCACCGGGTCCACGCCCGCCTCGCGCCGCGGCCCGCTGCTGGACCGGCTCGCCTCCGGGGAGATGTCTCTGATGGTGGGCACCCACGCGCTCATCGAGGAGACGGTCCGCTTCCGTCGCCTCGCCCTTGCCGTGGTCGACGAACAGCACCGCTTCGGCGTCGCCCAGCGCGCGGCCCTGGACGCTAAGGGCGCCCGGCTGCCCGACGGCGGACGTGAGGCGCCCCATGTCCTGCACATGACGGCCACGCCGATCCCTCGCACGCTCGCGCTGTCGAACTACGGTGACCTCGACTTCACCGTCCTGCGTGAGCTCCCGCGCGGCCGCCAGCCGATCCGCACCCGCGTGTGTTCCAGTGACGCCGAGCGCACCCGGGCCTACGAGCACATCCGGGAACAGCTGGTGGCCGGGCGCCAGGCCTTCATCGTGTGTCCGCTCGTCGAGGCGTCTGAGGTCCTGCAGGCCCGCGCGGCTACCGCCGAGTACGAGCGCCTGCGCGCGGGGGAACTCGCGGACTTCCGCGTCGTGCTGCTCCACGGCCAGATGCGTCCGGCTGAGAAGGCGGCGGCGATGGAGTCCTTCGCCTCGGGCGGCGCCGACGTGCTCGTGGCCACCACGGTCATCGAGGTTGGGATCGACGTGCCCAACGCGACGGTGATGCTCGTCGAGGACGCCGACCGCTACGGCATCTCCCAGCTGCACCAGCTGCGCGGCCGCATCGGTCGGGGCGCCCACGCCTCGACCTGCCTGCTCTTCGGCCGCCGCGAGTCCCTGCGCCTTCAGGCGCTCGAACGCGAGAGCGACGGCTTCCGCCTGGCCGAGGTCGACCTCGGGCTGCGCGGGGAGGGGGAGCTCACCGGCCTGCGCCAGTCCGGTGCGGCGAACTTCCGCTACGCACTGCTGCCCGAGGATGCCGAGCTGCTGGAACGCGCCCGCCTACTCGCCCGCGCGATCATCGACGCGGATCCCGGGCTTGAGCGCCCCGAGCACGCGCTGCTTGCGCTCGACCTCGTCGCACGGCTGGGAGACGAGGTGCTCGCCCCGATCCGGGCCTGAGCCGGGCCGTCTACATTGGCCGCCCGTGCGGGTCATCGCGGGTATCTACGGCGGTCGCCGGCTGCAGGCTCCTCGCGGCCGAGAGGTACGCCCTACTGCCGACCGCGTGAAGGAGGCGCTCTTCTCGATGCTCGGCCCGCTGGACGGGCTCGCCGTGCTCGATCTCTTCGCCGGCTCCGGTGCGCTGGGCATCGAGGCGCTCTCGCGCGGGGCCGCGTCGGCGGTGTTCGTCGACGGCTCTGAGGCTGCGACCACGGTCATCGCGGCGAACCTCCGCGCCCTGGGCGCGCAGGGCGAGATCGTGCGCAGGCCGGTCCGTGCATACCTCGATGCAGCGCGCAGCCAACAGGCTCTTTACGATCTCGTCTTCCTCGACCCTCCATACAGGCTGGCGACCGACCTCGGTCCGGAACTGAGTTCCACCCTGCCACCGGTCCTCGCGCGCGGGGCCCGGGTGGTGGCCGAATGCGACCGTCGCCTGCCCCTTCAGCTCCCGCTGGCGCTCGACACCGAGCGCTGCTACGGAGACACCCTCATCAGAATCCACCACGCCCCATGACTCCTGACAATCGCATCGCCGTGTGCGCGGGCTCCTATGACCCGATCACCAACGGCCACCTGGACATCATCGCGCGGGCATCGGCCATGTTCGATCACGTGATCGTCGCCGTGGCCAACTCCCCGTTCCGCAAGTCCAAGCCGCTGTTCAGCGCCGAGGAGCGAGTGGGCTTCATTCTCAACGCAACCGCACCTCTGGGGAACGTCAGCGCGGAACCGTTCGCCAACCTCGTGGTCGAGTTCGCCGCCAATCACGGCGCCAAGGCGATCGTCAAGGGGCTGCGCGCCATCTCCGACTTTGAGTACGAGCTGGAGATGAATCAGCTGAACGACCTGCAGGCGCCGGAAATCGAGTCCGTTTACCTGATGGCCTCAGCGAAGTACAGTTTCATCAGGTCCAGCGGCGTCAAGGAGCTCGCCACCTACGGCGGGAACATCGATGAGCTGGTCCCGGCGGAAGTCGCCACCGCCTTGAAGGAACGACTCGGCCGCTGACGAAAGAGACCCTGGCACTGCGATGGATGTACTAGTTCTGATCGACAAGCTGGATGACCTGGTCCATAACGCCAAGGGCGTGATGATGACCGACCAGGTGCGCGTCGACAAAGAGGAGATCTACGACATCCTCGACCAGATGCGCGCGACGATCCCCGAGGAGATCAAGCAAGCCCGCTGGATCGTCAAGGAGCGCCAGGAAATGCTCGCCGAGGCCAAGCGCGAGGCCGAGAGGATCGTCAAGGAGGCGCGCGAGCGCCAGGAGCGCCTCATCTCCGAGGAGGAGATCTACAAGCAGGCCGAGCGCGCCGCCGAGGACATCATCGAGGACGCCCGCGCCCGTGAGCGTGAGATCCGGCTCGGCGCCGAGGACTACGCCGACGAGATCCTCGGCACGCTGGAGACGAATCTCTCGAAGTTCATCGCCGCGGTCCAGCGTGGCCGCGACCGTCTGGCCGGCAAGGACGAGCCGGTCGAGGTCGGCTAGCTCGCCTCCGGCGGGCCGGCGTTTCTGCAGGATCTGTTGCACGTGACCGCCGCCGAGGCGGTTCCGTCCGCGGGGAACCTCATGCTCGGAGGTCATGTCGATCGTCTTCCTCCTCGTCGGACTCATCGTCGGCGCTGCGGCCGCCGGCCTGTGGGCCCGCGGCCGCGTTCACGCGCTCTCGCTCCAACTCGAGGCCGCCCAGACCGGGGCGGCCCGCGACCTCGAGCATGAGCGTGCGCTCTCCCAGGAGCGCCTGCACGCGCTCACCGCCGCCCAGGAGCAGCTGACGACCTCCTTCCGCGCGCTGTCGGCGGAGGCGTTGGAGGCGAACATGAAGCAGGTGGTCGAGCTCGCGCGCACCCAGCTCGGGGCCGCGAACAGCGCGGCCAAGGGGGAGCTGGAGAAGCGCCAGCTCGCGGTCGAGCAGCTCGTCAAGCCGATCACCGAACAGCTCGGCAAGGTCGACGCCCAACTCAACCTGCTCAAGCAGGAGGGCGCACGCTCCCAGGGCATGCTCGTCCAGCAGCTGCGCGGGATGGCCGAGGGCCAGGAGCGCCTGCGCACCGAGACGGGTGCCCTCGTCACCGCGCTGCGCAAACCTAACGTGCGCGGACAGTGGGGCCAGATGCAGCTGCGCAAGGTCGTCGAGCTCGCCGGCATGGTCCGCCACTGTGACTTCTCCGAGCAGGCGAGTTTCACGGGGGCGGAGGACGCCACCCTGCGCCCGGACATGGTCGTCAACCTGCCCGGCGGCCGTCACGTGCTCGTCGACGCCAAGGCCCCGCTGCAGGGGATCCTCGATGCCTACGAAGCCGCGGACGAGGAGCGGCGCAGCCGCGCTCTGGCCGACCACGCGCGGCTGCTGCGCAAGCATGTCCGACAGCTCGCCGACAAGGCCTACTGGGCGGGGATGGATTCGACGCCGGACTTCGTCGTGCTCTTTCTGCCCGGGGAGCACCTCTACTCCGCGGCGCTGGAGGCCGACCCCGAGCTCATCGAGGATGCGATGGCCCGTCACGTGCTCATCGCTACCCCGACGACGCTGCTCGCCCTCCTGCACACCGTCGGGTACGGCTGGCAGCAGGAGAAGGTCGCCGAGTCCGCCCGTGCGGTCTCCGAGCTCGGCCGCGAGCTCCACGGTCGCATCGCAAGGCTCTCCACCCTGCTGGGAACCGTGGGCCACCGCCTGAACTCGGCCGTGAAGGCCTACAACGAGACCGTCGGCTCCTTTGAGACCCGCGTCCTGCCCGGTGCGCGCAAGTTCGCCGACCACGGCGTGGTGGCCGAGGGCACCGAGCTGCCCGAGGTCGACCAGATCACCCTGTCGGCCCGTTCGGTCAACCTGGGCGGCGACGATGAGCGCGCCGCACTCGCCTCGGAAGCGTCTGAGCGGCCCGCGCCGCTGTTCGAGCTCGGCCGTCGGGCCGCCAGCTGACCCAGATGTCGCGCGGCGTCGCGCGGCATCGCGGCCCTGGTTCGCTCAGCAGCGGGCCCCCGTCGGCGAGCCGCTCAGCCGAGCGCCCGGCCGTCGGCGTAGAGGAACCGCTGCAGGATCTCGCCGGCTGGTCCCTCGATCCGCCGCAGCGCCGAGGGCCCACCCGGTGCCGCCCGGACGACGAGTTCGTTCAGCGCCCCGACCGCACCGAGCGCCAGTTCGCGGGTGAGCGGACGGACCTGAGGCGTGTCTCGGGCGAGGTCGCGGCTCATGTGCTGGAGACGCTCGGCGAAGCGGTCGTGGGCGGCCTGCTGTGAGGCTCGTGCGCGCGGACTCACCGTGGCGGCCTCGACGAGGGCGAGGGGCAGGTACGTCGGTTCGGTGGTGGCGGCGTCGATGTAGCCGCGCACGATGCAGCGCACGCGCTCGCGCCAGTCGGGGATCTGAGCGGTGGCGCGCTCGGACTCGATGATGCGCTCGAGGATGCGGAGGGTGATCGCCTGGTGCAGGGCGATGAACGCATCCTCCTTGTCCGAGAAGTGCTCATAGATGGCGGACTTCGAGACACGGCCGAGCCGAGCAATGTCAGCGATCGTCGTCGCCGCATAGCCCTTCTCGAGCACGGCCACGGCGAGACCCTCGAGCACCTGCTCCCTCTGCAGCTGACGAGCGAGCTCCCGTCGGCGGTTCCTCGCTGAATCAGGTACCATCTGGTACTAGGTCAGTACCATGAGTCACCCGCATCAGCGGGGCCACGGCGAGATACAGGAGAGCGGGAGTCGTGCGACGTTCATTGAGCTGGAGTATCACCGGTGGCGACGTGGTCGCCGCCAGCGTGCTGGCGCCCTGTTCTCAGAGCGGTCGCCTCAGCGGCCGGCGCCCGTCTGCGGCGACCCCACGCTGAGATGTGGATGATCGAGGTGGCGGGCACGACACGTGCGCCGGCCGCGCGCATCTGGGCCGTCTATGAGGACACTGCCACCGCCCCGGACTGGGATCCGCTGGTGGGCGAGATACGGCCTGACGGGCCCCTCGAGCTCGGACGCACGGCTCACAACAAGCCGCGGAGGGGTCCGGCCATGCCGAGCACCATCACCGAGCTGACCGCGGGCACCAGCTACACGGAGTCCATCCGCGTCCCGGGAGCGATCCTGCATTGGTCCCACACCCTGACGGCGGGCCCGGACGGCGTCACCGCCATCCGCCATGGCGTGCGCTGTGAAGGCGCCCTCGCCGGGGTCTACGCGTTGCTCTATCAGCGGAGCTTTCACAGGGGGATGCGCGTGGCCCTCGACAATCTCATCGCGCGCGTCGAGACCACCTGAGAGACGGCTCTCGCTCAGGCGCTCGGCTCAGCGGCCGACGAGCTGCGAGTCTCCCACCAGCGCTGGAGATCCTCGACCTGGTGGGGGAGGGGTTGGGCAGTCGGTTTGCGGGCATGCAGCCGTTGGAGCGCCTCATCGACGCCGATCCGCTCGGCGGCGGCGATGGCACCCGCGGCGACGGTCGCCGACCGCTGCCATCCGGCGCGGCAGTGCAGGTAGACGGTGTGTCCCTCCTCGAGCCAACGCAGAACCTGGACGACGGCGTCCTCCAGGGCGCCTGCGGCGAGGTTTCCGAAGTCGACCACCCCGACGCGCTGCTCCTCGATCCCCTGAGCCGTCAGGGCGATCTCCACCTCGAGCCGCGCGTCCTCGGGATACTCAACGTCCTGGACGAGGTTGAGGATGCGGTCGACGCCGTGGCCGGCGAGCATCGCCACGTCGTTCGCGTCCAGGGGGACCGCCCCCATCAGCAGGCGCGGGTGCACCGTCGCGAATCCGTAACGCAGGAACCACTCCGACATAGGCCCGAAAATCATGCCATCGGCGCGGCGGCGTCGCTGAGAGGGTCACTAGGCTTGGGCCGATGGCCACCCGCACCGACACCTTCGACCTGGGCGCCCTGCGCCTCACCTCCGGCGAGGGCCGCCGTCTCGGCCTCGCCGTCGCGCTCGAGGACTTTGAGCTGGCGGGGCACCGCTACAGCGTGGGCGCAGCGGCGCCATCCACCGCGACCGAGGCAGAGGGTGATGGTTCGACGGTGATCCCGGTGGGCGACCAGATTCCCGTGACGCTCGACATCTCGCGCATGACGGGACAGGGGTACGCGCTGCACGTCGCCTTCACCGCCGCCCTGCACGGGCCGTGCATGCGCTGTCTCGAACCGGCCGACCCCGTCTTCTCCGTCGACGCCCGCGAGGTCTCCCAGCCCGGGGAGGGGGACGAGCTGGAGTCGCCCTACGTGCTCGAGTCGATCCTCGATCTGGGCGCGTGGACGCGCGATGCCCTCGCGCTCGCCCTGCCCTCGGCCCTGCTGTGCCGGCCGGAGTGCCGTGGACTGTGTCCCGTCTGCGGCGCTGACCTCAACGTGGCCGGTCCCGATCACCACCACGAGGCGGCTCCTGATCCGCGCTGGGCTGCCCTGGCCGAGCTCAGCTTTGAGGCCCCCGGTGGCAGGCCGGCGCCCGAGCCCGAGCCGGACGCCGAGTCCGAGCCGGACGCCGAGCCCGACGCCGAGCCCGAGCCCGATCCCGATCCCGATACGCCCGCACCGGCCGCAGAAGCCGATCCCACACCGGAGTCAGAGGCCAAGACCCCCGAGGTCTGAGGCCTGCCGGAAACCCCTCGAAGGTGGGGTGACACCCCTGCTAGCCTGCACCGTCATGGCCGTCCCCAAGCAGAAGCAGTCTCACTCGCGCACGACCAAGCGCCGCAGCCAGCACAAGGCTCACGTGCCGGCCACCAACACGTGCCCGCAGTGCCACAGCCCGCGCTTGCCCCACCGCGTCTGCCCGACCTGCGGCAGCTACAAGGGCCGCACGGTCGTCGAAGGCGCCGACCGCCTCGACTGATCCCAGGGCGGGTTCGCCGGCGATGGTGACCGTTGCCGTAGACGGAAACGGAGCAGATCTCGGTCCAGCCGAGGTCGCCGCCGGTGCAGCCGCTGCCGCCGAGAGCGGGATCCGCGTGCTGCTGTTTGCCGACGCCTCCGCAGTCGGCGACGGTGCGGCGCGCGCGAAGCTCGCCGCCTCCGGCGTCGAACTGATCGACGCCCCCATCTCCATCGCCAAGGCGCCGAACCCGGCTGCCGCGGTGAAGACCACCCCGGAGGCCTCGATCGTCCAGGCCGCCAGGGCGGTCTCGGAGGGGCGGGCCGACGCGCTCGTCTCCGGTGGCTCCACCGGTTCGGCGCTCGCCGCCGGGCTGCTCAACATCAAACGTGACAGGGGGATCTACCGCCCGGCCCTCGCGCTGCCGCTGCCCCGGCCGGGTGGGGACCCCGTGCTGCTGCTTGACGTCGGGGCCAACGTCGCCTGCCGGCCCGAGCACCTCGTCCAGTTCGCGCACATGGGCTCCGCCTTCGCCCAGGCCGTTCTGGGCCGCGAGGCGCCGCGGGTCGCCCTGCTCTCCAACGGAGAGGAGCCCTCCAAGGGCACCGAAGACCTCCGCGAGGTGTTCGAGCGCCTGTCCGGGGAGGCCGGGGCTGGACTCAACTTCGCCGGCAACATCGAGGCGACGACGATGCTCGACCAGCAAATCGATGTCGTCGTCATGGACGGTTTCACCGGCAATATCACCCTCAAGGCGATTGAGGCGACCTCTGCGGCCGTGCTGCGCGCAGTGCGCGACGCGGCCCTCGCCTCAACGCAGGGCAAGCTTGGCGGGCTGCTGCTCGCCCCGTCTGTCCGGCGCCTGCGCGCCCACATCGACCCGGAGCTCCAGGGCGGCGCCTACATGCTCGGCCTGCGTCAACTCGGGGTCGTCGCCCACGGCCGCTTCACGCGGACCGGCTTCGCGCGGGCGATCGAGGTCGCCGCCCGTGGCGTGGAGGAGAGTGTGATCGCACGGACCCGGGCGGCGCTCGAGGAAGCCGGGGCGCTGCGGCGCGCTCCCGAGTCCGGCCCGGGCGGCCCGTCGGAGACCCCACTCAACGCGGACGGCGCGGCGCCGTCCGAGGCCGCAGGTACGGTGATCAGCTCATGACACGCGAGCAAGTACTCGAAGCCATCCGCGCGCATCTCGCTGATGAGCTCGAGCTCGACCCGGCGACCGTCACCGAGGCGACCCGGTTCCGTGAGGACCTCGACGCCGACTCCCTCGACCTCTACACGCTCGTCCAGGAGCTCGAGGACTCCTACGGCGTGACGATGGCGGAGGAGCAGGCCGCACAGATCCTGACGGTCGGCCAAGCGGTGGATTTCGTGCTCGCGAACGATCCGAGCCCGACCGCCAGTGGCCACTAGCCGACCGCCGACCTTCACCCTCGACACAGACGCGCCCGGGGCGCCGGTCAAGCTCGCTGGACTCCTCGACGCGTTGCCGCGCGAGCTCGCCCGCAACGTCTTCACGCACGCATCCTGGACGTCCCGCCGCTCGCAATCCTACGAGCGGCTCGCCTTTCTCGGTGACAGCGTCCTGTCGCTGGCCATCACCAGCCACGTGTTCCCGAGCCTCGAGGCCGAGCGCTTCGGGGCCGGCCAGCTCACCAAGGTCCGCGCCCAGACGGTCTCGGGGCGCTCCTGTCGCGCCGTCGCCGAGCGGCTGCTCGTGCCCGCCCGCCTCAGCGCCGAGGCTCCCGCCGCCGCGGCGGCGATGGTGCCGGGCCTTGTCGCGACCGAGCGCGTGCTTGCCAGTGTGATTGAGGCGGTGATCGGCGCGGTCTATCTCACCTTCGGCTACGAGCGCACCGCGGAGGCCGTCGTCGAGGCGTTCGCTCCCGAGCTCGCCGAGGCGCTGGAGCGACCCGTCGACTTCAAGTCGGCGCTCCAGGAGCAGCTCGCCCGCCGCGGAGCCGTCGTCTCCTACGTTGTCGTCTCCGAGCAGGGTCCGCCGCACGAGCGGACCTTCACCGTCGCCGCCTGCGTCGACACCGAGGAGATCGCCAGCGGTGCGGGGCGCTCGAAGAAGGACGCCGAGCAGGCGGCCGCCCGGTCGGCGCTTGAGCTGCTCGCCGGCGCCGACCCCGCCGCCGCGGCGCCCACGTCCGGTTCAGCCGCCGCCGCGGCGGCGCCCACGTCCGGCTCAGCCGCCGCCGACGCGGCGCCCGTGCCTGGCCCCGAGGCGATCTGAGATGTACCTCAAGAGCATCACCATGAAGGGCTTCAAGTCCTTTCCGGATCGCACGCGGCTCGAGTTCGGGCCGGGCACGAGCGTCATCGTCGGCCCGAACGGCTCGGGTAAGTCCAACGTGACCGACGCGGTGCTCTGGGCGCTGGGCGAGCAATCACCGGTGGCCATCCGCGGCCAGACCATGTCGGACGTGATCTTCGGTGGGGCCCCGGGGCGCCAGGCCTCCTCGGCGGCCGAGGTCGAGCTCGTTCTCGACGATGCGGAGGGCCGCCTGGGCATGGGTCCGGAGGTGTCGATCCAGCGCCGTCTGGACCGGGCCGGGGACGGCGAGTACCGCCTCGCCGGTGCGCGTTGTCGCCTCACCGACGTGCTCGAGGTGCTCTCCGACACCGGTCTGGGTAAGGAGATGCATTCGGTCATCTCCCAGGGCCGCGTCGACGCCATCGTCATCTCCAAGCCCCGGGACCGTCGGCTGCTCATCGAGGAGGCCGCCGGGCTGGGCAAGCATCGCAAGCGCCGCCGCCGGGCCCAGTTGAAGCTCGGACACACCCAGGACAACCTCGACCGGGCCCTCGATGTCGAGCGCGAGGCGCGTTCGCGGCTCAAACCGCTCAAGCGTCAAGCCGAGGCGGCCGAGCTCCACGAGCGCATCCACCGCCAGATGCTCGAGGCGCGCTGGGAACTGGCCCGCGACGATGCGCGCCGTCGCCGCGAGGAGCTCGCCTCTGCGGCGGCCGCGGCGGAACAGGCACGGACAGAACGGGAGCGCCTGGCCACCGAGCTGGGGCGCATCGCCGCGCGCCGGCGTGCCGCCGAGGAGGCCCTCGCCGCGCGTTCCAGCCGCCGTGAGGAGCTCTCGCGCCGTTCCTACGCCGCCCAGGCCGCGGCGGATCGGGTCGGGCTGCGGGCCGACAGCGTCGCCGAGACGCTGCGCAGCGTTGACGGCCGCTGGGAACGCAGCCAGGCCCAGCTCGAGCAGCTCGAGGCCCAGGCCGCGGCAGACCGGCCCGACCCCGAGGCGGAGGCGCGCGTCACCGCGCTCGCCCGCGAGCTCCAGGCCCTCGAGGCCGACCGGGAGGCCGAGCTGGCCCGCCAGCTCGCCGAGCTCGAGACCCAGCGGACCGAGGCGGAGGCCGAGCTCGCCCGCTGTGAGGCGGCCCTGGGTGGCACGCTCGCCGCGCGCACGGAGGCCGAGCGGGCCCTCGACGCGGCCCGCCAGGTCGTGCGCGAGGCCGACCGGGAGGTCGACGCGGCCCGGCGCCGCAGCGCCCAGGTCGGCGGGGAGCTCGCCGCGGTCAATCAGTTCCTGCGCAGCCACGCCAGCGCCCCGGGTGGCGGACGGGCGCTCTCAGATGCGCTGGCGGTGGCCGCCGGCTACGAGCTGGCCGTCGCCGCCGCCCTCGACGGACGCCTGAGTGCCGCGGTGGCCGCCGACCGTGCCGAGGCGGCCCGTCTGCTCGGTCGCGCCGGCAAGGACGGCGGCCGCGTGCTCATCGCCGGCCCGGGGACCGCGTCGGCTGCGGGGGGTGGGTCCGCGGAGGCGACCTCGGTGGCCGCGCAGCACCGGGCCACGTCCACAGCCCCGCTCCCCGGGGCCGTCTCCCTCGCCGAGCAGGTGTCCGGCGCGGGACCCGCCGCCGAGCTGGCGCGCGGATTGCTCGCCGACGTCTGGGTCCTCGACGACGTCGAGGCACTCGAGGCGATCGACCCTGACTTCCCCGGGGTCGCGGTGACCCGCGGCGGCCGCGTGTACGCGCCGGCCACCCGGGAGCTGCGCCAGGCCGCCGCAGTGGGGGAGGAGCGGGTGCTGGCCGAGCGCAACCGCCAGGCCGAACTGCTCGCCGCCTCCGAGGCCGCCGTGGCCCAGGAGCACACCGCGAAGGGACGCGCCCAGGCGCTTGTCGGACAGATCGCCGAACTCGACGCCGCGCGGGAGACGGCCGTGGCCGCCCACCGCGCCGCCGTGCACCGCCGGGATGAGGCCACCGAGCACGTCCGGCGTCTCGGCGCCCAGATTGAGCGGCGCCGCCGCGCCCCCGACGAGGGGGAGAGCGCCGGGCGGCGGGCCCAGCTGCGCGCCGAGCTGCGCGCCGAGCATGCCCGCGGTGAGCGGCTGGTGAGCGAGCGCGCCGAGCGGGCGGCCCGGATCGGCCACCTGCGCGGCTCGATCGAGCGCCACACCGCGCTTGTGCCCCACCTGCTCGGGATCGTCGAGGACCTGCGCGAGCTCTCCGAGATCATCGCCGCCCAGCGCACCGTCTTCGATACGGCCCTGGCGGCCGACCGCGAGGCCGCCGAGGCCGCCACCGGCGCCCTGCGCGAGGCCGCCCGGGCCGAGGCCGCCCAGCAGAACGCCCTCAACGCGGCGGCCAACGCCCTCACCGGGGTCGAGGTGCGCCGCCAGCGGGCCGAGGATCTCGCGGCCGAGGCCCAGAGCCAGCTCGAGGCGCTCGCCGCCGAGCTCGAGCTCGCTCCCGCGCCCGCCGAGGCGCCGCTGGAAGAGCCCGCCCGCGCCGCCCTGGCTGAACGGATCACCCGCCTGCAGCGCCGCCGCGAGCAGCTGGGGCCCGTGAACCCGCTGGCCCAGCAGGAGTACGAGGAGGCCCTGGAGCACGTCGAGGAGCTCGAGCGCCAGCGCACCGACCTGGAGACCGCGCTGCGGGAGCTGGAGAAACTCATCCGCGACACCGACCGCCAGATCCGCGAGACCTTCGAGGAGACCTTCAGTGCGGCGGCCAGGAACTTCGAGGAGCTCGCCGCCCGCGTCTTCCCCGGCGGCAGCGGACGGCTGCGACTGGTGAGCGAGAACGACGGTCAGCCCCGCGTCATCGGCGGCCGCCGCGGCGAGGACGCCGCCGGCGGGGGAGACGGAGAGGGTGTTGACGCTGACGCCGGGGCGGAGGATGACGGCGAGGGCGGTCAGGACGCCGAGCAGCAGCCCGGCGTGGAGATCGAGATCACCCCGGCGGGCAAGGCCATGAAGCGCCTCACCCTGTTGTCTGGCGGAGAGAAGTCGATGACCGCCCTGGCCTTTCTCTTCGCGGTCTTCCTCGCCAAGCCGTGTCCCTTCTACATCATGGACGAGGTCGAGGCCGCCCTTGACGACCTCAACATCTCGCGCTTCCTGGACCTGCTCGACACCTACAACGACCGCGCCCAGTTCATCGTCGTCACCCATCAGAAGCGCACGATGGAGGCCGCTGACGCGCTGTATGGGGTGTCCATGGGCGGCGACGGCATCTCCAAGGTCATCTCCCGGCGCCTGCCCGCGCGCGAGGCGACCGTCCAAGCCGCCTGAGCGCGCCGGGGCGCGCCCGCGTCGGCCCGCCCAGGACGAACTTCACGTTTCAGGCCCCGCCGGCGGAGGCAGCCTCCCGGAGAGAGGCCCCGCGACTGCGCCGGGGCGGAGCGATCTGCGAAGGAGCGCCACGTGCTGACCCTGACCCCCACCGCCTCCGCGGCGGTGCACGCCCTGCTCGACCATCCCGACCTGCCCGAGAGCTCGGGTCTGCGCCTCCGGGGCCAGCTGGATCCCACCGGCCGGCCCGGCATCGGCATCGAGGTGGTGAACGGGCCCCAGGACGGTGACCAGCTTGTCCCGGCCGGCGCGGGTCACGACGTCTTCCTGTCCTCGGACATCGCCCCGGTGCTCGAGGACCAGATGCTTGACGCCGAACTCGATCAGGAGCGGGTGGCCTTCTCCCTGCGGCCCCAGCCGCTCAACGCCAGCACCCCCGATCCCCTCGGCGGGCCGCCTCCGGGGCCGACGGTCTGAGCCGCAGCGGGCTGGGGCCCCGCACGCCGGGGCCCGCTGGGCCGCTGTTATCGTCGCGCCCATGCCGCGCGACTGGAGTGACCTCTTCATCACCGCCGACGGCGCCGGCAGCGGGTCGGCCGTTGCCCAGGTCGAGCCGGAGGAGCGCCGCGTCGGGCGATTCCGGCGCCTGCGTGAGAACCTGCGCAAGACGCGTCAGGCCCTGGGCGCCGAGATCCAGGCGACGCTCTTCGAGGAGCTCAACGAGGAGACGTGGGAGCGTCTGGAAGAGGCCCTCATCTACGCCGACGTCGGAGCTCGCACGACCGCCGAGGTCGTCGCCCAGCTTGAGCGCGAGGCGACCGAGGGCGGCCTCAGCGGCGGCCAGGAGCTCACCGACCGTCTGGTTGACCTGCTCGCCGGAATCGCCACGCCCGATGGGCGTGATGACCGCATCGACCTGCGGGCCAAGCCGACCGTCATCCTGATGGCCGGCGTCAACGGAACGGGCAAGACGACGACGACGGGCAAACTCGCCCACCACCTCAGCCGCGAGCTCGGCTACACGGTCGTGCTGGCCGCCGCCGACACCTTCCGTGCCGCCGCCGTCGAGCAGCTGCACACCTGGGCAGACCGGGCCGGGGCGACGTTCGTGCGCGGGCCCGACAACTCCGACCCCGGCAGCGTCGCCTACGAGGGCGTCCGGGTCGGCCTCGAGATGGGCGCGGACGTGATCATCGTCGACACCGCCGGGCGCCTGCACACCCAGGACAACCTGATGGAGGAGCTGGCCAAGATCCGCCGGGTGATCGCCAAGCAGATCCCCGAGGCCCCGCAGGAGACGCTGCTCACCGTCGATGCCACGACGGGCCAGAACGGACTGCGCCAGGCCCAGCTGTTCTCCGAGTCGATCGCCGTCTCCGGGCTCGTTCTCACCAAGCTCGACGGGACGGCCAAGGGCGGCATCGCTCTGGCCATCGCCCACGACCTGGGGATCCCCGTGAAGCTCATCGGCGTGGGGGAGAAGCTCGAGGATCTCCGCCCCTTCGAAGCGCACGAGTTCGCCCGCGCGCTGGTGAGCTGACGCGGCGAGTCCCGGCTGGGCGTGCCGGCCAAGCAGTACCCTTAGAGGACGATGACCGGCTGGGTCTGGTGGCTCCTGGTGGCCTGCGGATTCGGGGTCGGGGAACTGACCCTCACCGCCGGCTTCTGGCTGGCGCCATTTGCTCTCGGGGCGGGACTCGCCTCGGGTGCTGACGCCGTCGGCGGCGGGGCGCCCGTCGACTTCGCCGTCTTCGTCGTGGTCACCCTTGTCGCGCTGGTGAGCCTGCGTCCGTTGGTCGCCTCGCGCCTCCTGCACTCCACACCCCTGCTGCGGACGGGGGCGGCCGCCCTCATCGGCCAGCACGCCGTGGTGCTCGAGCGGATCGCCAACCGTGAGGGGGTCGGCACCGTGCGTATCGGCGCCGAGATCTGGAGCGCCCGGGCGTACGACGACCTCAGTGAGATCGCCGTCGGCACCGAGGTCGAGGTCGTCGATATTCGGGGCGCCACCGCGCTCGTGATGGAGTGAGGTGCGCCCGCGTGCCCCGCTCCCAACCCAAGGAGCTGAGGCCATGGCAGGTCTGATCGTCGCCGCCGTGATCGTCGTGCTGTTGGTGATCACCGCGGCCCGGAGCGTCCGCATCGTGCCCCAGGCCAAGGCGGGCATCGTCGAACGGCTGGGGCGCTATCACCGCACCCTCAGCCCCGGCCTCACGCTGCTCGTCCCGTTCTTCGACCGTCTGCGCCCGTTGATCGACCTGCGCGAGCAGGTCGTCTCCTTCCCGCCCCAGCCGGTGATCACCGAGGACAACCTGGTCGTCGGCATCGACACCGTCCTGTACTTCACCGTCAACGACGCGCGCTCGGCGACCTATGAGGTCGCCAACCCGCTCCAGGCCATCGAGCAGATCACTGTCACCACGCTGCGCAACGTGATCGGCTCTCTCACCCTCGAGCAGGCGCTCACCAGCCGTGACCACATCAACGCCCAGCTCCGCGGCGTGCTCGACGACGCCACGGGCAAGTGGGGGGTCCGCATCAACCGCGTCGAGATCAAGTCGATCGACCCGCCGGCTTCGATCCAGGGCAGCATGGAGATGCAGATGCGCGCCGAGCGCGACCGTCGCGCGGCGATCCTCACCGCCGAGGGGGTCAAGCAATCGGCGATCCTCACCGCCGAGGGGGAGAAGCAGGCCGCGGTTCTGCGCGCCGAGGGGGCCCGCCAGGCGGCGATCCTCGAGGCCGAGGGCCAGGCTCAGGCGATCGCCACCGTGTTCGAGGCGATCCACCAGGGCAAGCCGGATCCCCAGCTGCTCTCCTACCAGTACCTGCAGATGCTGCCCCGCCTGGCCCAGGGGTCGGCGAACAAGGTCTTCGTCATTCCCTCCGAGTACACCGCAGCCATCTCCGGCCTCCAGAACGCTCTCACCGCGCAATCGGGAGCGGCTCACGGGGGGGCCGAACCCCCGGTCGGCCCCCCCGCCGACCCGGCTCGCAACGGCGACGCTCCGGCCGCGGAGTAGCCTCAGATCCCCATGCTCGAATCGCTGTCTGAGAAGCTCCAGGCGACCCTCGCCGACGTCCGTGGCCACGGCACCCTCACCGAGGCGGACATCAACGCGGCCATGCGCGAGATCCGGCTCGCGCTGCTCGAGGCCGACGTCAACTTCCAGGTCGTTCGCGCCTTCACCAACGCGGTGAAGGAGAAGGCCCTGGGCGGCGACATCATCGGCAAGCTGAACCCCGGCCAGCAGGTGGTGAAGATCGTCTCGGACGAGCTCACCGACCTCATGGGCGGGGAGGCGACCGAGCTCACCTTCTCCCCGCGCCCGCCGACGGTCATCCTGATGGCCGGCCTCCAGGGCTCGGGCAAGACGACCGCGACGGGCAAGCTCGCGCGGTACCTGCGCGAGAAGCACAAGTCATCGGTCGCCGTCGCGGCCTGTGACGTCTACCGCCCGGCCGCGGTGGAGCAGCTCATCAAGGTCGGCACTCAGGCCGGCGCCGCCGTCTATGAGCAGGGGACCGACCGCGACCCGGTGAAGATCGCCGCCTGGGCCCGGGACCGGGCCATCTCCGAGGGCAAGGACGTGCTGATCGTCGACACCTCGGGCCGCCTCCACGTCGACCAGGAGCTCATGCGCGAGCTCGCCGACATCAAGAAGGCGATCCGCCCCGACCACATCTGGCTCGTCGTCGACGCGATGACCGGTCAGGACGCGGTGAACGTCGCCGAGCAGTTCGGCGAGACCGTCGACTTCGACGGGGTCATCATGTCCAAGCTCGACGGCGACGCCCGTGGCGGTGCCGCCCTGTCGGTGAAGGCGGTTACCGGCAAGCCGATCGTCTTCGCCTCGGTGGGGGAGAAGCAGGACCAGTTCGAGCGCTTCCATCCCGACCGCATGGCCCAGCGCATCCTTGGCATGGGGGACGTGCTGTCGCTGATCGAGCGGGCTGAGGCCGCCTATGACGAGAGCCAGGCCAAGGAGCTCGAGCGCAAGTTCCGCAAGAACGAGTTCACCCTCGACGACATGCTCGACCAATTCCGCCAGATCCGCCGCCTCGGCCCGCTGCAGAACCTGCTCGGAATGCTCCCCGGGGTTGGTTCCCAGATCAAGGACCTGAAGATCGACGACCGCGAGTTCGACCGCATCCAGGCGATCATCCTCTCGATGACCGCCCAGGAGCGGCGCCACCCTGAGATCATCAAGGGCCGCCGGCGCCTGCGCATCGCCAACGGCTCGGGCACGAGCATCCAGCAGGTGAAGGCGCTGATCACCCAGTTCGAGCAGATGCGCAAGGTGATGAGGCAGGTCTCCCAGGGCAAGACCCCGGATCTCGCCGCGCTCATGGGCGGGGGCGGTCCAGGCGCCCCGCGCGCCCGTCGCTAGCCGACCCCGGATGGCGGCGCTGCTGGCTGTGGGCTCAGCAGCGCCGTGAAGCGGCCCCGGGCCCGCTGCTATCTTGACGCCACCTATGGCTGTCAGACTTCGACTCACTCGCGTCGGCGGACGCAAGAACCCGATCTGGCGCGTCGTCGTGGCCGACCAGCGCTCCAAGCGCGACGGTCGAGTGATCGAGACCGTCGGGCATTACAACGCACAGACCGAGCCCTCGACCATCGTGCTCGACGAGGCTCGCATCAACGACTGGCTGGCTCGCGGCGCGCAGCCGACCGATTCGGTGAAGAAGCTGCTGAAGATCAACGGCCGCCAGGTTGCGGCTGACGCGTCTGATCCGGTCGCTTGAGCGACGAGGCCTACTCGCCCCGGGAGCTGCTCGAGTACCTCGCCGAGGGACTCGTCGACGACCCTGAGCAGGTCTCGGTGAAGGAGGTCAACGAGGACGGTCGTGCGACCATCCTCGAGCTGTCCGTCGGTCCCGACGATTACGGCAACGTGATCGGTCGAGGCGGTCGCACCGCCAGCGCGCTGCGCACGATCATCAAGGCCGCCGCGGCGGCCAACGGTGAGCGGCGCGTGTTCGTCGACATCGTCGACTCCTGAGCCGTCCATGAGCGGCCGAGGCCTGCTGCTGGCTGGCCGCGTGGGCTCGCCCCACGGCCTCGACGGTTCCTTTCACGTCGCCCAGCCCACCCCGCAGCTGCTGGTCGACGGCGTGGTCCTCACCATCGACGGTCGGGCCTACGCGGTGAACCGCCGGGCCGGGCATGACGCTCGCATCATCCTGCGTTTGGCCGGGGTGACCGACCGGGAGGGAGCGCTCGCCCTGCGCGGCCAGGCCCTCATGGCGCCCCGCGAGTTGGCTCCGGAACTGGGGGAGGATGAATGGTGGGCCGAGGACCTGGAGGCATGTCGCGTCGTCGACGGTGACCGTGAGGTCGGCGCGGTGACGCGACTCATGGGCCTGCCCTCCTGTGAGGTGCTCGAGGTCGCCCGCCCGGGCATCGCCAATCCACTGCTCGTCCCGCTGGTCGGGGACGCCGTGCGCAGCGTCGACGTCGACGCCAAGGTGATCGATGTCGACCTCGCCTTCCTCGGCGAGGCCTGAGCGCGAGCCCAGCACGTGGACATCGACGTCTTTACCCTGTTTCCGGAGGCCTTCGGCTGGTTCGAGAGCCAGCGCCACGTCCGCAACGCGCTCGCCGCCGGTCATCGCCTCGACTACGTCGACTACCGGGCGACGACGACGCTCAGCGGACGTGTGGTCGACGACACGCCCTTCGGCGGGGGCGCCGGGATGGTCCTCAGAGTCGACGTCGTCGAGTGGGCCATGCGGGCCCGCTACGGTGTCGATCCGGTCGAGCTTGTGGCCGGTGCGGGTCCCCAGCACCCGCCCCGGCGCGTCATCGCGCTCACTCCGGGCGGGCGCATCCTTGACGACGGCCTGGTCGACGAGTTGGCCGCCGAGCCAGCGCTCACGCTCCTGTGCGGACGCTACGAGGGCTTCGATGAGCGCATCCTCGAACACTTCTGTTCCGACCGGATCTCCATCGGACGCTACGTGCTGGCCGGCGGGGAGCTCGCCGCGATGGTGCTCGCCGACGCGGTGCTGCGCAAGCTGCCCGGATCGCTCGGGCATGAGGACTCGGCGCTGGAGGAGTCCTACAGCGTCGCTCTGGAGGGCGCGCCGGAGTATCCCCACTACACCCGCCCGGCCGACCACCGCGGCTGGCCGGTGCCCGAGATTCTGCTCTCCGGGCACCACGCGAACATCCGTGCCTGGCGTCTGGAGGAGTCCCGTCGCCGGGCCGCCCGGAGCGCCGGAGCGGACCCGCTATCCTGAGCCGTCGCCCATGAGCACAGTGATCGAGACTTTGGAGCGTGCCCAGCTCCGCCGCGTACCGTCTTTCGACGCCGGAGACCGCCTTCGCGTCCATTTCCAGGTGATCGAGGGCACTCGGCGCCGGACCCAGGTCTTTGAGGGCGTGGTGATCAAGCGCCAAGGCCATGGTGCCCGCGAGACCTTCACCGTCCGCAAGAACTCCTTCGGCGTCGGCGTCGAGCGCACGTTCCCGCTGCACTCGCCCAAGATCGAGAAGATCGAGGTCGCCGCCCGCGGTGACGTCCGTCGTGCCAAGCTCTACTACCTGCGTGACCGTGTCGGTAAGCGCGCCCGGGTCAAGGAGCGTCGCAACACCGGCCCCGAGCAGGTCGTCGTGCGCGAGCTCCTCTACGGCCCCGCCTTCGCGGAGGAGCCGGAATTGGCGCCTGACGAGGTCGAGACCGCGCCCATCGCCGAGGTCGCTGACGCACCGGCCGCCGAGGCTCCCGCCTCCGAGGCTCCCGTGGTCGAGTCAGCGGACGCCCCTGAGGCGCCCGCGGCCGAGGCCGGTGACGTCTCTGAGGCCTCCGGGGACTCCTCCGCCGAGTCCTGAGTCGTCGGCCTCGCGTGGTCGGGTCCCGTCGGGGCCGGCCATGCTGAGACGTCGAGCGTCGCGAACGAGCTCCCTTCGGGAGCTCGTTGTCGTTGTGGTCCTCGCCGGGCTCGTCGCCTATGGTGTGCAGGCCTGGGTGGTGAAGCCCTACCAGGTCCCGAGTGCGTCGATGGAACCGACGCTCACCGTCGGTGAGCACATCCTCGTCGACCGTATCGGCATGCACTTCGGCGCACCGGCGCTGGGCCAGATCTACGTTTTCCATCCACCGTTCGACACGGCGAGCTGCGCCGAGCCGGCTCGGTCCGCGCCCTTTACTGGCGGTGGCGGTGGCGGTGCCGGTGCCGGTGCCGGTGCCTGTGACCGCGTGGGGTCGGGCCCGTCGAAGTTGACCTTCGTCAAGCGGGTCGTGGGCCTGCCGGGGGACCACCTGCGCATCATCAACGGTGCCGTTCTCCGCAACGGTCATCGCGAGCCCTACGGTGACGCTGCCGGTTGTGCCGGCCTCAGCGTCTGCAACTTCCCGGGAACGATCGTCGTGCCTTCCGGGGACTACTACGTGATGGGTGATAACCGGGCCGATTCTGAGGACAGTCGCTTCTGGGGTCCCGTTCCGCGGGCCTGGCTGATCGGACGGGTGTTCTTCGCCTACTGGCCGCTGGGGCGCTTCGGCACCATCTAGAGATTCACCGGGGGGGTGGCCGCCCGCGCCCTCCCGCCCGCGCCCGCCCGCGCCCTCCCGCCCGCGCCCTCCCGCTCTTTCCGTCCTTCCGCCCGGCGGGTCCTGCATCATGGCTGAGCATGGGCCGCATTCACACGACGCCGTGCCGGACCGATGCCGACTCCACGGACGGCAGCGTCAGCGCGCCAGCGAGCGTCGCGAGCACCGCGGTCCGGCGCGGAGGCGGCGCCCGGCGACGCCCCCCGGGGCCCAAGCTGTTCCGGCACGACCGCTCGCTCGGAGTGCGTTACGTTGCCGGCGCCGATGAGGCCGGGCGCGGCTGCCTGGCCGGTCCGCTCGTCGCCGCCGCCGTGCTCTTCGACCACGAACGGCTGCGTCCCGCCGACATCCGGGTGCTCTCCGCGCTGAACGACTCCAAACGCCGGAGTGCCGCTCTGCGCGCCGAGCTCTATCCGGTCATTCTGCGCCTGGCCACGAAGGTCGCGGTCGTCTCGCGCTGCGCCCCGGGCATCGATGAGCGGGGCCTGCATGTGACGAACCTCCACGCGCTTCATGATGCCCTTGCGGCGGTGGCCGTGGACGGCTGCATCTGTCTCTCGGACGGCTTCGCCGTGCCGGAACTGCCGTTTCCCCAGCGCGCCGTCATCAGGGGGGACGCCACGAGTGCGGCCATCGCTGCCGCCTCGGTCATCGCCAAGGAGACGCGTGACCGCTACATGCGCCGAGTGGATGCCCGCATGCCAGGCTGGGAGTTTGGTCAGCACGTGGGATATGCCACCTCCGAGCACCGCCAGGCGATCAAGCGCCTAGGCGTCACCCCGCTGCACCGCATGTCGTTCCAGTCCGCCGCCTACCAGCAGCTCACCCTCGACTGAGCTGAGTCCCGCCGTGCGTGCGCACCGCGGTCACCTCAGAAAGCCGCCTCGAGATGGTCGAGTCGCAGGAGCCGATCATCGGCATCCAGCGTGATGCCGATCGCGTCAAAGCGATACGCGCCCATGCGCCGGCGTGGCCCGCTCTGGGCAAGCCACTGGCCCGCCATTCGGCGCAGCTGCAACTGCTTGCGCGCGTGCACTGACTCCAGTGGATCACGGCCATCCCGGTTGACGCGTCGGGTCTTCACCTCACAGAACACGAGGGTGTCACCGTTGGTGGCCACGATGTCTAGTTCGCCCCACCGAGTGCGAAAGTTGCGCGCAAGAATCGCATAGCCGGAGCGCATCAGGTGGCTTGCGGCGATCTCCTCGCCGAGCGCACCTAGGCGCCGACGCGGGTCAGGTGTCGCCTTCGCTGAGGGGGCATCTACGGCTGCGCGGCCACCTGAGTCGCCGAGTGGCCCTCCCATGGGGGCTGGTTCAGATCGGGTGGTCGGCTCGGATCCGGCCGCTGGCGCAGATGCGGGGGCCAGCCGGGATGTGGCGGATGGCCCCGATGCGGCGTGCGGTGCGGGCCGCTGAGAAGGCGAGGGAGTCGTGTCGTCCATGCCCGTTCACGCTAGGCATGGAAGACCAACAGGTGAGCAACCTTCGTATCAGATATGTCACAACTGTCGCTCAAGCAACGCACAGCCGCCTGAGCCGTTATCCGGATGAGAATCTGGTGTGACAGAGGTGATACAGATGATCGCCACCTGTGTCGGGTTGAAACGTACGGTGAGAGCATGTTCTCTCGCGTCCTCACCTTCACCATCGACGGACTCCATCCCCGGCCGGTCACTGTCGAGGTAGACATCAGGCCGGGCCTCCCGGCCTTCACCATCGTCGGACTCGGCGATGCCGCGGTGCGGGAGTCGCGTGAGCGGGTCCGTGCGGCGATCCAGAATTCGGGCTTTGACTTCCCCCAGCAGCGCATCACCGCCAACCTCGCTCCGGCCTCGCTCCGCAAGGCGGGGCCAGGCTTTGATGCGGCCCTCGCCCTCGCTCTCCTGGCCGCCAGCGGGCAGATGCCGTCGGCCTACGTGACGGACGTGGCGGTGTTCGGGGAGCTCTCGCTCAACGGGGAACTACGGGCGGTGCCTGGTGCGCTGGCGGTGGCCGAGGGGGCGCGACACCACGGAATCGCGCGGCTCATCGTGCCCCGTGACCGTGGCGGGGAGGCGGCCTTGGTGGAAGGACTCCAGGTTGCGGCTGTCGACGGACTGCGGGACGTCGTGGACGCGGCCACCGGAGTTCGGATCCCCGCGCCGCCTCCGCCGCGGGAGCTCACCCCGCTGCGAGAACCCGAACTCGACCTCGCTGACGTGCGAGGCCATCAGCTGCCACTGCTGGCCCTGGAGGTAGCGGCCGCTGGTGCGCACAACCTCCTCCTCGAAGGCCCACCCGGCACCGGCAAGACGATGCTGGCGCGGCGGTTGCCCTCGATCCTGCCGCCCTTGGGGCAGGAGGAGGCGCTTGAGGTGACCCGCATCCACTCCATCGCCGGTCAGGGCGGTGGCGGACTGATGCGAGCCCGCCCATTCCGCGCCCCCCATCACACCATCTCGGCCGCGGGAATGGTCGGGGGCGGACCCGTGCCCCGGGCGGGTGAAGCGAGTCTCGCCCATCGCGGCGTGCTCTTCCTCGACGAGCTCGCTGAATTCGCGCGGCCGACGCTGGAGGCGCTGCGCCAGCCGCTGGAGGACGGGTACGCGACGATCGTGCGGGGACAGCGCGCCCTCACCTTTCCCACCCGGGTGATGCTCGTCGCCGCGACCAACCCATGTCCCTGCGGATTCGCCGGTGCGGGGGACCACCGCTGTCAGTGCACCGACGCCGACCTGCTGCGCTACCGCCGGCGCCTCAGTGGACCGCTGCTGGATCGCATCGACCTCATGGTGAACGTCCAACGGCCCAGCGCGAGCGAGCTCGCCCGCCCGCCGCATACCACGTCGGCGCAGGTGCGCGAGCGCGTGCTCGAGGCGAGAGACCGTGCTCGCCACCACGAGGTCCTCAAGCCGACGCTCGAACCGGCCGCGAAGTCGGCCATGCGCAGCGCCTATGACCGGGGGGACCTCTCGCCGCGGGGACGTGACCGGGTGGTGCGCGTGGCTCAGACGATCGCTCATCTCCACGGGCACGCCCGCATCACCGAGGAGGACCTCATGCTCGCCCTCCTGCTGCGCCAGCGCACCACGGCCGAGCTCCCGCGGATGGCTGCATGACCGCCTGCTTCCCCTGTCTGCGCCGGCGCTGGCTGATCGAACGGCTTGCCGGGCACATCGAGCGCCAGCGCACCATGGTCGAGAACCTCCTCGGCCTGGAGGACCTCGAGCTCATCAGCCTGCTGGGCGGTCGCGACCACGAGGAGCTCGTCCGGGCCTACGCCCGCTTCAGTCACCGCGACGCCGAGGCCCAGCGCGAGGCGGCTGCCGAAGTGCAGGTCGCGCTGGTCTGCCGCTGTGCGCAGGAATATCCGGCCCAACTGCTGGCGCTCGAGGCGATGGCGCCCGCCGTGCTGTCGGTCTGTGGCCCTGCGCCGCTGGTAAACCGTCCGGTCCCCGATGACGCGGTGGCGATCGTGGGCACCCGGGGCGCCACTTCGTACGGGTGCGGGGCCGCAGCCCGGATCGCCGGAGATCTCGCCGCCGCCGGCGTGACGGTGATCAGCGGGATGGCGCCCGGCATTGACAGCGCCGCGCACGAGGGAGCGCTGGCTCAGGGCGGGGCGACAGTCGCCGTGCTCGCCGGGCCGCCCCAGACCGCCTATCCGGTGAGGAAGACCCGGCTCTACCGGGAGATCCGTGAGCACGGCCAGGTCATCAGTGAGCTGGGACCGGCGATGGCGACCTGGCGCTGGGCCCTGCGGGCTCGGAACCGTGTGATTGCCGGATTGGCTGCGATCACGGTTGTCATCGAGGCGCCGATCCGCTCGGGCGCGCTCATCACGGCCTGGCACGCCGACCGCTGCCGACGTTGGATCGGCGTGCTTCCCGGGCCCGTCGGACATCCCCAGAGCGGAGGCACCAATCTGCTGCTGGCCAAGTTCGTCGCCGCGCGCGACCACGTCGAACCCGGGCGTGTCCGCGCGGTGCGCAACGCTCAGGACATCCTCGACCTCATCCACGGTGAGGGCATCGTCGAGGTCCCGGACCGGGTGCGAGCGGCGCTCACGCCGGGGGAATCGGAACTGCTGCGCCGGATCGCCGCGGGCGACGACAACGTCACCCGGATCGAGGTGTCGAGCCTGAGCACGCTCGCCGCGCTGGAACTCAAGGGGGCGGTGGCCCGGGGACCCGGGGGAGGGCTCACCGTCCTGGGCGGATGAGCCCTCGGAGGATGCGCTTAGATCTCGCGGCATGGCCTCAGATCGGATCCCTCGTGTCTTGTCCATCGCCGGATCCGATTCGGGCGGAGGTGCGGGGATCCAGGCCGACCTGAAGGCGTTCGCGGCCTGCGGTGTGCACGGCATGACGGCGATCACGGCCATCACCGCCCAGAACACCGTCGCGGTGAGCAGCGTGCATCACGTTCCCGCCCCGGTGATCGAGGCGCAGGTCCGGGCGGTGAGCGAGGACATCGGGCTGGATGCGGTGAAGATCGGGATGCTCGGCACTGTGGCGACGATCCACGCGGTCTGCCGGGCCCTCGAGCGTCACGCTACGAACGTCCCGGTCGTCCTCGACCCGGTGATGGTCTCTGAATCGGGGTCTGCGCTGCTCGAACCCGAGGCGCGCGAGGCGCTCGTTCGCGAGCTGCTGCCCCGTGTCACGGTGACCACGCCGAACCTTCCCGAGGCGGCGGCCATCGTCGGCGGGGACGCGGCGGCCATCGTCGGCGGGGACGCGGCGGCCGTGGTCAGCGGGGAGGCGCGGACGGGCGCCGGGCACCGACAGGACCCGCGGTGGCTCGCCCGCGAGATCGGGCGGCTGGGGGTGGGGGCCGTGATCGTCACCGGTGGACACCGGGAGGTGGCCACTGACGTGCTCTTCGACGGGCACGAGATCGTCGAGCTCGAGGGGCCGCGGCATCCGGGCGGGTCCGCCCACGGTTCGGGCTGCACCCACTCCAGCGTGCTCGCGGCGCGGCTCGCCCACGGCGACTCGCTGATCGTGGCCGCGCGATTTGCTCGGCGCGTGGCCGGTCTCGCCGTGCGGGACGGTCTGGACTCGATCGGGGCGGGTCCGGGTCCGGTTGACGTGATCGGTGTGCGATCCCCCCGCTTCTCCTGAGCACCGATTCGCAAGCGGCTCCAGCCACTGAGTCGGCGCGCTGGGCCGGTTCCCGACCGCACCTGCCTCTGGCATACTGCGGCGGTGCGATTCCTCAGGATGAAGTCCGGTCACGGTGAGGTCGTGATCGCTGAAGGTGACGTGAACGCCGCCGAGGATGAGGAGCGGCTGATGGAGGAGTTCCGTCGGCAGATCGAGTCCGGACTCTGGGCCGCCGTGCCCGTCCAAGACGCCATGAATCAGCGAAGCGCTCGCATGGTGCGCAGTTTCGAGGACGTGCCGCGCGACGCCGAGCGGGTCATCTTCATGCCGCGGGCGGCAGGCGGCTGAGCATGCTGCTCGCCCTGGGAGCCTCGCTGATCGTCGCGGTCGCGCTGCTCTTCGACCTCGTCGGGCCCGCGCTCGTCGAGGCGTGGAAGCGGATGCGGGCCCGCCGTCGGCGGCTGGAGAACTTCCTCATGGCCGATCCCGGACGCGAGCGCCGGGCCGAACAGCGTGCGCGTGAGCTCCTGCGCTCTTGCGTCAACGACGAGGAATGGAGCATGTACCGGGAGCTCGGCTTCATCCGGGTCTGGAGCGCCCGCGAGGCCCATGACAGCGGGGGAGAGGTGGCCTACCTGATCTATCCCCACCGTCCGCTGATCTCCTTCCTCGTCTCCACGGGCACACCGCTGCAGGAACACTGCGTCGTCTTCCCGGACGACCCGGGTCCCGGCGGGAGTGATCGCCTGCCGGACTCCGACGACGTCCTGGCCAAGTGGATGTCCCTCACCGGAGACGAGCTGCGTTTCCTCGCCACCGCGAACGAGCACGCCGTCGGTCGGCAGGTGAAGATCGACCAAGTGCGCAGCGACATCTGGCGACTGTCGCGCTGGGAGGGCTCCCGGATGCGAGCGGCCGCCCACGACGAGCCGGATGCCTCCGCGCCCGTGCACACGGACTGAACCCCGGCGGTGAGCGGTTGACCGGCTCGTCCCGCCGGTCCGCTGATGCCCAGCCCGCACGCGGCTGCCGGCGATGGTGACCCTGCAGGTGGGGACTCGACCGGGGCGCCTGCTGGCGGCGAGCGGCGAGGAGCTGGCCGGACCTGGCGGCCCGGAGGTGTGGGCCCGGGCCGTGGGGGGAATCTCCCCTGTTGGTGAGAAAAGCCTTGCAAAGTTCGTCGGATGACCGGCGCCACGGACGCCCCGGGTTATGCTTTTTGGACTACGCGTGAAGGGCGGCCTGCCGTGTCCAATGTGAACCCTCCCTCGAGCTACCCGGAGCTCAACTTCGGCCGTGACACCCATCGCTGGCGCGTCCGTGTCATGGCCCTGGCTGCGCTCGCGGTCCCGGTGTTCGCCGCCGTCGCGCTGGGAATCCTCATCACCACCTCCCAGGCGGCGCTCACCCCCAGCCCCCGCTCGCTGGCGACCCTCAAGCTGCCCTTTGGGGGCGCACGGGTCACCCACCTCTCCGCCACCGTCGGGCGCGAACAGAAGGACCTTCCCGTCCGGCTGGTCGGCAATCAGGTGTGGCCGAGCGTGCCCGTGGAGACCGGGCAGCCCGTGACGGTCGTCGCCATGATCCACCGTCCCGGCTGGAGCGCCTGGCTGGCCGGCGCCACCGAACGTATGGACCTCCACCTGACCACCCCGGTCGCCACTCTGCGCACGGCGTACGTCACGGTCCGGCACGGTTCCCCTCTGCAGCTGCGCTTCAGCGCACCGGTGGTTCTCTTCGGCAGCGCGCCGGTCGGGCACCAGGTGAGGAGCCGGCCGCTTGGTCGCGCCCAGGACACCGTCGTCGTGCGACCGGGCGGGAGCGCCGGGACCCTCGAGGTGGCTGCCGCCCCCCGGCGCTGGGAGGTCCCCGCCACCCAGACGATGTCCTGGTTCCCGGCCGGGTCCACCGCCACCGCCGTCGCGTCTCCGGCCCCGGGGTCCGCGATCAGCGCCCAGACGCCGATCACCCTCACCTTCAACACCCCGGTGACCCGTGCGCTGTCACACAGCATGCCGGCGGTCACTCCGGCGGGCGCCGGGACCTGGCGCACGCTCTCGGCTCACTCGATCCAGTTCGTGCCCTCTGGCTACGGCTTCGGGCTCGGAGCCAGGGTTCAGATCGCGCTGCCCGGGGGGGTCCACCTCGTGGGGGGCACGGGAGACCCCGTCGGCACCTGGCAGGTCCCCGCCGGATCGACCCTGCGGCTGCAGCAGCTGCTGGCCGGACTCGGCTATCTCCCGGTGTCCTTCACCCCGAGCGGCGCGCCCGTGGCCGACACGCTCCAGGCTCAGGAGTCCGCTGCCACGACGCCGCCGTCAGGCCACTTCAGCTGGCGCTGGGCCAATACCCCGGCGGCGCTGAAGGCCCAGTGGCAGGCAGGCAGCTACGGCGAGCTCACCAAGGCCGCCGTCATGTCGTTCGAGAATGCCAACGGGCTGGTCAGCGACGGCATCGACGGCCCCAGCGTGTGGAAGGCACTGCTGGCCGCAAAGCTCAAGCACGCCACCAACACCTTTGGCTACACGTTCGTGGAGGTCCATGAGGCCTCCCACGGGGAGACGGAGACGACCTGGCACGACGGTCGCACGGTCGTCAGCGGCGCGGTGAACACCGGTGTCGCCGCAGCTGGGGGGACCCAGACCGGGGTCTTCGCGGTCTTCGAGCACCTGCCGACGACGACCATGTCGGGAGTCAACCCCGACGGCTCGCATTACCACGACCCGGGCATCCCCGATGTCTCCTACTTCAACGGCGGCGACGCTCTCCACGGCTTCATCCGAGCCTCCTACGGGTTCCCCCAGAGCGACGGATGTGTCGAGATGCCGTTCTCGGAGGCCGCGGCGGTCTACCCGTACACGCCGATCGGCACCGTGGTGGACGTCTCCACGCACTGAGCGCCGGCGGGTAGGAAGTCGTCCCGGTCCGGCGAAAGCCACCGCGTGACCTGGGACCTGGCCATCGAGGAGTTCGCGCGCGACCTGAGACGGCGCGCGGTGGCCGAGAAGACGCTGGCGGCCTATCTCGCCGACATCCGCGGGCTGCGCGTGGCGCTGGAACCCAGTGGGGTCACTCCCGACACCGTCGAGCTCAAGGCCCTGCGGCGCTACCTGGCCGCGCTGTCAGAGCGGGGTCTGGCGCCGACCTCGATCGCGCGCAAGCTCGCGGCGATCCGCGCCTTCCAGCGCGTCCTCGTCGAGGGCGGCCACCGCGGGGCGAACCCGGCCGATCTCCTGTCGGCTCCCAAACGGGCCCAGCGACTGCCTGAGGTCCTCAAGGCCGTTGAGGTCGCGGCCCTCCTCGACGGGATCGGATCGGGCTCCGCGCTCGACCTGCGCGACCGGGCGATGTTCGAGCTCGCCTACGCCTGCGGCCTACGCGCCGAGGAGGTCGTCAACCTCGACCTGGACTCAGTGGACTTCGATGCTGACCTCGTGCGCATCCACGGCAAGGGGGACAAGGTGCGGCTGGTGCCGCTCGGAGAGCACGCCCGGCGGGCTCTGGGCGTGTACCTGGATCGCGCCCGTCCGGCCCTGAGCGTCCCGACGGCCCCCGTGCCGGCGCCGGCGGCGCTGTTCCTGTCCAAGAGCGGGCGCCGTTTGAGCACCAGCGACGTACGCCGGCGCCTACGTCTGCGCCAGAACACGCACCCTCACGCGCTCCGTCACTCCTTCGCCACGCACCTGCTCGACGGCGGTGCCGATCTCCGGTCGATTCAGGAATTGCTTGGACATGCGACCATTTCCACGACGCAGGTTTACACTCGCGTCGAATCGGCGCGGCTCCGTTCGGCGTACGCCAAATCCCACCCGCGAGCCTAGGAACACGACTTCTAAGGATGGATACACACGTCAAAGCGATCGAGCTGCGGGAACTGTGGAAGCGCTACAAGCGCCAGGGCGATGACCGGGCCCGTGAGCGCCTTGTGGTCGCCTACTCGCCGCTGGTGAAGTACGTCGCCGGGCGCATGAGCGCCGGACTGCCGGCCCACGTCGATGAGGCCGACCTGGTCTCTTACGGCCTCACCGGTCTCATCAACGCGATCGAGCGCTTCGACCTGAGTCGCCAGATCAAGTTCGAGACCTACGCGATCACCCGCATCCGGGGGTCGATCATCGACGAGCTGCGCACCCTCGACTGGGTTCCCCGGTCGGTCCGCACGCGGGCCCGGGAGATCGAGCGGGCCAACCAGAAGCTCGAGGCGCGTCTGCAGCGCGCCCCCTCGGACGAGGAGATGGCGGCTGAGCTGGAGATGTCCGTCTCGGACTTCCAGGACGCGTTGGTCCAGATCAGCCACTCCACGATCATCGCCCTCGATGAGCTGTGGAACACCAACGACCAGAACGGTGATTCGGTGAGCCTGCTCGACACGCTCCCCGACACCAACGCGCCCGATCCCGAGGCGGTGGTCGACCAGAGCGAGCTGCGTGACCGGATCGCCGGAGCGATCGCCGCGCTGCCCGAACGCGAGAAGCTCGTCATCGCCCTCTACTACTACGAAAACCTCACCCTGCGGGAGATCGGAGAGGTGCTTGGCGTCACCGAATCCCGGGTTTCCCAGCTCCACACCAAAGCGGTGCTGAGATTGCGGTCCAAGCTTACGGCCGAGCTAGATTAGGCTGGATGACCACCAAGGACATCCGGCCGACCGACGCGTACATCCCCTGCGATATCTGCGGGCGGACGCTACTGCGGGGCGAGCGGGCAGAGGTGTTCCTCGTCGGTGGTGCACGCCACCAGGTTTGCGAGCTGTGCAAGCCGCGCGCGCTGCAGGAGGGATGGATCCGCGAGGGTTCGGTGCCCGACTACGACCTCTCGGCACTCGCTCAGGAGCGGCGCCGGTCGGTGTTCAGCCGACGCCGGCGCAACCGGACGCCCAGTGCCCCGGCAGCCAGCCCGGGGCCCGCGGCGACCCTCGACGACGCGCTCTCCGGTGATGCCTGGCCCGCCGACCACGGGGGCCTTGCGAGTGCCCCGGGCCCACGCACGCCGCGGCGCCGGCGCGGTGAGCGCAGCTCCGCGTCGGCCGAGCGCGCCCCTGTACGTGACCGCCCGGCCCGGGAGCGTCCCCCGCGCGAGCGCCCCGCGGAACGCTACAACGCGGCCACTCCGGGACCGTCGGCCCCACGCGAGCCGCGCCAGGTCCACGCGGTCCCCACCGGTGATGACTCCAAGATCTCCGCCGCGGTCGACGCCTTCAACCTCAGCGAGCACCCGCGCACCGTCGCCGGTGTGTCCCGGTCTCTCGGCGCGCCGACGGTCGCCGTCATACCCGACCGTGCCCACCCGAGCCTCGTGCGGGTCGTGGCGTCCTGGGAGCTGTGCTGGTACCGCTACGAGGTGGACCTCGGATCGTCCCGCCCGAGCGTCCGTCTCGATGCTCAGGGCTATGAGCTCACCGAGCTCGACGGGGACGAGCGGGTACCCGCAGCGCTCGCCGATGAGGGCGGCCGCCTGCATGTCGGCACTCTCTGAGCCAGGGCCAGCGGATCTCCGCGGCAGGCCCATCGCGTCGCCTCGCCCCGGTCGGCGTTAGGATCCCCACGCCGTGATCTATTGCGTGATCCCAGAGGCGCTCGCCGACGAGCTGTTCGAGAAGATGCAGCACTACTACGCCGGTGACCCCAATGTCGAGGTGATCATCGACCGCCGCCGGGCCTCCCGCCGTGCGCCGGGCCGGGATGGGACGCTCGAGAGCGAGCAGCGCCTGGTCCGCGACCGCCGCCGGGCCCGCGTCCCCGGCGATCTTCCCGAGACGCCCGCCGTCTGAGCACGGCACGGTGCTGCTCATCCACGTCGACGGAGGCGCCCGGGGCAACCCGGGACCCGCCGCCATCGGCGTCGTCATCGCCCGGGCGGACGGCAGCGTGATTGAGGAACTCGCCGAACCGATCGGCGTGGCCACCAACAACGTCGCCGAGTACCGTGCCGTGCTGACCGCGCTGCAGCGGGCTCGGGAGCTGGGGGAGAGCGAGATCCAGCTCGTCGGGGACTCCGAGCTGGTGGCCCGCCAACTGCAGGGGCTCTACACGGTGAAGCACCCCGCCATGCGCGAGCTCCACGCGGCAGCCCGGGCGCTTTTGGACGGCTTTGCCAGCTGGTCGATCCGCACGGTTCCGCGGTCACAGAACGCCCGCGCCGACGCGCTCGTCAACGCCGCCCTGGACGCGCTGTGAGTCGCGCCGGGCGCGCCGCGGCGCTGGACTGGAGATCCGGCCGCATGGGGGGACCGCTACCCTTGGCCAGGTGTCCGACGCTCTGCTCGAGCTCCGTGCGCGTCTGCAGCACGCGGCCAGCCAACTCCGGGCCGGTGACGCCGAGCCCGATGTCACCCTCGCCCTGATCGAGGACTGCGCCCGCCTGGCCTCCGAGGCTGCCAGCCAGGTCGACGTCTCGGCGCGCGCCGCGCTCGAACCGCTGCCGGATCTGCCGGGACAGCTGCCACTGCCGGCCGCGTGAATCCCCGTGCGGTCCCGGGAAGTCAGGAGGCGATGAGCACCGCGGCCCCGCCGAGTCGGTCCCCCGTCTACCCCGACGACCTGCGGGCGCGGGTCGACACCTATCTTCGCGGACTCAGCTTCGCCTCCCAGCCCGATGTGGCCGGCCTCGTCGAGGCGATGCGCTACAGCCTGCTCGCCGGCGGCAAACGGATCCGGCCCGTGCTCGCCCTCGCCACGGCCCGCGCGGCGGGCACCGATCCCGAGACGGTCATGCCCCTGGCCGCGTCCCTGGAGCTCATCCATACCTACAGCCTCATCCACGACGACCTCCCGGCGATGGACGACGACGACCTGCGCCGGGGAAGGCCAACCTGTCATATCGCTTACGGCGAAGACGTGGCCATCCTCGCCGGCGACGGGCTTTACGCCGAGGCCTTTGATCATCTGCTCACCCACCAGGCCGGCGACCCCGCCCACAAGCTCGCGGCCGCGGCGGATCTCGCCCGCGCCACCGGCGTCTCGGGGATGGTCGGCGGGCAGTTCATCGACGTGAAGGAAACCGCCGGCAGCGACGCCGAGGGCCTGCTGCGCCTGCACGCGCTCAAGACGGGGGCGCTGATCGCCGCCTCGATCTCCTGTGTGCTCCGGTTGCTCGGCGTTGACCCTGCGACAATCAGAGCATTCGGAACCTACGCAAATGAGCTCGGAGTGTTGTTCCAGATCGTCGATGACATCCTCGATGTGACCGGGTCCAGTCAGGACCTCGGCAAGGCCCAGGGCAGCGACGAGCGCCTGGGCAAGCGCACCTATGTCACCGAGTACGGACTCGCCGGGGCCCAGCGGCTCGCCTCCGAATGCCATGCCCGAGCGGCGCGCGCTCTGGACCAGGCGAGCGCCCGGCTCGAGGGTGACGTCTCCACGCTGAGGCAGATCACCGACTTCATCGCCCTCCGCAGCTTCTAAGCCGAGCCTCTCATGTCAGAACTTCTCCAGAACATCAACGCGCCCCAGGACCTGCACGGCCTCACCGAGGATCAGCTCCAGCAGGTGGCCCAGGAGGTGCGCGAGCACATCATCGACACCGTCGGCGAGATCGGCGGCCACTTCGGCGCGAACCTCGGCACCTGCGAGATTGCCGTGGCCCTGCACTCCCTGCTGGAGTCCCCCCGGGACAAGGTCCTCTGGGATGTCGGCCACCAGGCCTACCCGCACAAGATTCTCACCGGCCGCCGCGACCAGCTCCAGACGATCCGTCACTACGAGGGGCTCGCTCCGTTCTGTGCGATCCAGGAGTCCGAGCACGACATCATGGGCGCCGGCCACGCCTCCACGTCGATCGGCTACGCGGTCGGCCTGAAGGAGGCCATGCGCCGCGGCCTCGAGCCCGATGGCAAGGTCGTCGCGGTGATCGGCGACGGAGCGATGACCGGCGGCGTCGCCCTCGAGGCGGTCGCCCACGCCGGCGGCCTCGGTACGCCCGTGGTGGTCATCCTCAACGACAACGGCATGTCGATCTCCCCGAACGTCGGGGCGATGTCCCAGATGTTCAACCGCATCCGGCTCAACCCGAAGCTGTGGCACGCGCGTGAGGACGTGGAGACCGGCCTGACGAAGCTGCCGGCCGGGATCGGCCATATGTTCGAGTCCTTCGGTCCGCACTTCAAGGAGTCGCTGAAGGCCTTTATGGCCCCGGGGCTGTGGTGGGAGGAGCTCGACTGGGCCTACATCGGCGTCGTCGACGGCCATGACGTGAGGGCGCTGCGCCGCGCCCTGCGCGAGGCTCTGGACGCCGAGCGCCCCGTGGTCATCCACTGCGCAACGGTGAAGGGCAAGGGCTTCGCCCCGGCCGAGGACGGCGGCCTGGAGGGCATGGAGAAGTGGCATGCCGCCAAGCCGAACTCGATCGTCGACCGGATGCCCGCGGTGGCCAGCTCCGCCACGAAGGCGACCAACGGCGCCGGCTCGGTGATGCCGAGCCCCAAGCCGGCATCACCGCCACCCGCCTACACGCAGGTGTTCGGTGACGCCCTCGTGCGCGAGGCCCGACTCGACCCGCGGGTGCTCGGGATCACCGCGGCGATGAACTCCGGCACCGGCCTGAACATCCTCCAGACCGCGCTGCCGGACCGCTACTTCGACGTCGGCATCGCCGAGCAGCACGCGATCCTGCTCGCGGCCGGGCTCGCGCTCGCCGGGGCCAAGCCGGTGGCGGCGATCTACTCGACGTTCCTCCAGCGCGCCTTCGATCAGATCGTCCATGACGTCTGCCTGCAAAAGCTCAACGTCGTATTCGCCATGGACCGCGCCGGGCTCGTCGGCGATGACGGCCCCACCCATCACGGCGTCTTCGACATCGCCTATCTGCGCCCACTGCCCCATATCGTGCTCATGGCCCCGCGCGACGAGGCGATGCTCGTGCACATGCTCCATACCGCCCTGGCCTACGACGACGGTCCGATCGCCCTGCGTTATCCGCGCGGCAACGGCCTCGGTGTCGCCCTGCCCGAGCAGCCGCGCGTGCTCCCCATCGGCCGGGGCGAGCTGCTCGTCGAACCGGCCAATGCGCGCGTCGCCCTGCTCGGCTACGGCACCGGCGTGAGTCGGGCCCTCGGCGCGGCCGAGATCCTCGCCGAGCAGGGGATCGCCGCGACCGTCGCCGACGCTCGCTTCGCCAAGCCGCTCGACAAGGGCCTCATCGCCCAGCTCGCCGCCGAGCACGAGCTGCTCGTGACGATCGAGGAGGGCGTCCTGCCCGGGGGCTTCGGCTCCGGGGTGCTCGAGCTGCTGTCGGACTCCGGTTCCTCGGTGGGCACCTTGCGGGTCGGCCTGCCGGACCGCTTCATCACGCACGGGGCCCCGGCGTTGCTCCACGCCGAGGTCGGTTTCACGCCCGAGCGGATCGCCGAGCGCGTGCTCGCCGCCGTGAGCGGCCGGGACCGGGTAGCCTGAGCGACCCCACCCGGTGCCCGGAAATGAAACGGCCCGCAGGATCTGCGGGCCGTTCACGAGGGAGGAGAGATGCTTCTTGGGGCCTGCTGATGAGGGTCAGTGGCGCTGAGAAGATAATCGGCCCGGGCGAACCGCTTCACTGTGATGTTTGTCACTCACCTCACGTAAGCGCCCGCCATGGAGAAGCGACGCCTCGATCAGCTGCTCGTCGACCGCGGGCTCTTTGACACCCGCAGCCGGGCCGCCGCCGCGGTGCTCGCCGGCGATGTTCGCGTCGGGCCGGGTCGTGAGCGGGCCGCCAAGGCCGGACAGCCGGTGCCCGACGACATCGAGATCGAGGTCGCGGCCGGACTCGGGTACGTGTCGCGCGGGGGGATCAAGCTCGCCAACGCCCTCGACACGCTCGGCCTCGCGGTGGCGGGTCGGCGTTGTCTCGACGTCGGAGCCTCCACGGGCGGGTTCACCGACTGCCTGCTCCAGCGGGGCGCCAGCCACGTCATCGCCCTCGACGTCGCCTACGGCGAACTCGCCTGGAGCGTGCGCGAGGATCCGCGGGTGAGCGTCATCGAGCGCTGCAATGCGCGTTCGCTCGAGCGTGCGACGCTCCCCTACGCTCCCGACCTCATCGTGATTGACGTCTCGTTCATCTCCCTCACCAAGGTCCTGCCGGCCGTGCTCGCCGTCGCCGCCGAGCCGTTCGACTGCCTCGCCATGGTGAAGCCCCAGTTCGAGGTCGGGCGCGAGCGCCTGGGCAAGGGCGGAGTCGTGCGAGAGGCGGCGCTGCGACGTGAGGTGCTCGTGGAGGTCGCTCGCGCCGGCTTGAGGCTCGGCGCTCGGGTGGGCGGCTTTGCCTCCAGCGGGTTGCCGGGACCCAAGGGCAACCGCGAGAGCTTCGTCTGGCTGCGCCACGGCGGGGAGTCCGTCGACGTCGAGGCCGCAGCGCTGGCGGTCGAGCCGTGAGCGAACCGGTGGAGGACGCGGCGACGCCCGCTGACCCGGTGGGCGCGCATCCGGTGGCGCCCGGCGCGCGCCCGAGCGGCTCCGGGGGCCCGGGCGGCTCTGCGCGCCCGAGCGGCTCTGCGGGCCCGAGCGGCTCTGCGGGCCCGACCGGCTCTGCGGGCGGGGCGGTCGCGCCGGGCATGCCGCCGAGCACGGTGGTCGCCCAGAAGCCACGCACCGCGACGGTGTTCACCCACCGCCGACCCGAGGAGACCGCACCGGCGCTCTCGCGGCTTGTCGCCCTCGCCCAGGCGGAGGGGGTGACGCTGCGCTTCGACGCGAGGGAGACCGAGAAGCACCACCTCCATCCGGCCGACGGCGTCGAGATCAACGCTCCGGTGCGCCGTGACGTCGAGATCTGCTTCGCCCTGGGTGGGGACGGAACGATCCTCACCGCGCTGCGGCGCTACGCGGGGACAGGTGTGCCGGTCTTCGGCGTGAACTTCGGGGAGATCGGCTTCCTCTCGGCGGTGGATCGCGAGCACGCCCGCGAGGGCCTCGAGGCCGCGTTTGCGGGAGCCTTCGAGGTGCTCTCACTACCGGGGATCGCCGTCGAGGGGGCCTCGGACTGGACGGGACGCGAGCGCATGGCCATGAACGACGTCTCCGTCCAGCGCCGCCAGGGCCGGCGCGTGGCCGACCTCGCCTACTTCATCGGCGAGGAGGAGATCGGGCGGGTGAAGTGCGACGGGCTCGTCGTCGCCACGCCCGCGGGCTCGACGGGCTACAACCTCGCCAACGGCGGGCCGGTGATGGCCTGGGGCGTGTCGGGCTACGTCGTCTCCTTCATCGCGCCGCACTCGCTCACCGCGCGAGCGCTCGTCGTCGCTCCCAGTGACCGGCTGACGATCGTCAACCGGTCCCGGGAGGAGGCCGTCGACATCGTCCTGGACGGCCGCCCGATGGCCGAGCTCTGCCCCGGGGCCGACATCGAGGTCGCCTTCGTGCCCGACCAGGGGCTGCTCGCGCAGGTCGGCGTGGCGAACTTCTACGGCCGTCTGCGTGAGAAGTTCGGTCGCTTGGCCACGCTGCCCTGACCCGTGGGGGCGTCCGCCCCGGGCGCTAGAACAGGGACCGTGCTCCACGAGCTGCGCGTCGAGAACCTGCTGTTGATGGAACGCGCCGAGCTGAGCCTCGGTCCCGGTCTCAACGTGCTCACCGGGGAGACCGGCGCGGGCAAGTCGCTGCTCGCCTCGGCGCTCGATCTCCTGCTCGGCGGGAAGGCACGGGCCGGGATTGTCCGTGAGGGCGCCGGGGAGGCCTACGTCGAGGGGATCTTCGCCCTGCCGGATTGGCTCGCCGAGGACGAGCGCATCCCCGCGGGGGCTGAGGAGGTCGTCCTCGCCCGCCGGGTGTGGCCCGACGGGCGCACCCGGGCCTATCTGTGTGGGCGCTCGGCGACCGTCGCGGACCTGCGCGAGCTCGGCTCGCGGCTGCTGTCCTTCTACGGCCAGCACGAGCACCGTCGGCTGATGGTCACCGCCGCCCAGCTCGACGTGCTCGACCGCTTCTGCGGTCCCTGCCAGGCCGAGCTGCGGGCCGGGGCGGCGGCGGCCCAGGACGCGGTGAAGGCGCTGGAGGCCCGGTTCGAGGATCTGGCCGGCGCGGACGGTGCGCGCGAGCGTGAGCTCGACCTGCTCGGCTTCGAACTCGCGGAGATCGACCGCATCGCCCCGAGCGAGGTCGAAGAGGCCCAGCTTCTCGCCGAGCGCGAGCGTCTGCGCCATGCCGAGGGCCTGGCCGCGGCGACCCAGATCGCCGCCGAGGCGCTCGCGCCCTCCGAGGAGGGACTGGGCGCGGTGGCGCTGCTCGCTCGCGCCGCGGACGAGCTCGCAGGAGCGGCGGCCATCGACCCCGGGCTCGCGCCCCTGGCCGAGCGGCTGGCCTCGCTGCGCTATGAGGCCGAGGATGCCGCCGCGGAGCTGCGCGGTCACGCCGAGGGTATGGAGGCCGAGCCCGGACGGCTCGAGGCGGTCGAGGAGCGCCTGGCCGAGCTCGCCCGGCTCGCGCGCAAGCACGGCGGCAGCATCGCCGCGGTGCTCGAGCACGCGCAGCGCTGTCGGCGCCGCGAGGCGGAGCTGCGCGACCTCGACGCGAGCGTCGCCGGGGTGCAGCGCGAGTTGGAGGCTGCCCACAGCCGTCGGCGCGAGCTGGCGGACGCGTTGAGCGCGGCCCGGGAGGCCGCGGCACCACGGCTCGCCCGCGAGGTCCTGGGCCGTCTGGCCGAGCTGGCCATGGCCGAGGCGCGCTTTGAGGTGTCGGTCCGCCGGCGCCCGGACGGCTTCGGTCGCAGCGGACAGGACGCTGTGGAGTTCCTCATCGCGCCGAACCCCGGCCTCGGCCTGGGGCCGCTGCGTGAGGTCGCCTCGGGCGGGGAGATGTCGCGGGTCATGCTCGCGCTGCTGTCGGTCGCCCATTCGGCCGCGGGCGGCGGCGACAGCCAGGACGCGACGCTCGTCTTCGACGAGATCGACGCCGGCATCGGCGGGCATACCGCGCGGGCGGTCGGCGCGCACCTGCGGGACCTCGCTCAGGGCCGCCAGGTGCTCTGCATCACCCACCTGCCCCAGGTGGCCGCGCTGGGCGAGCGCCACTTCACGATCGTCAAGGACACCTCCCGCGATCCGGCTCGGACGACGGTGAACGCCCTGGCCGGCGACGGTGTGCTCGCCGAGCTCGTGCGGATGCTCGGCGCCGACGAGGGCGACCGGGCCGCCCGGGGGCACGCCCGCGAGCTCCTGCGGGCCGCCTGAACCATGCCTGCCCCGGGCTCGCGGGACACGCGGAAACCCGCTCAGAGCGAAGAGGACGCCCGCCCCGTCCGTCGTGGGGGCTACTCTGCAGAAAGCGGTATGGCCCAGCCCGAGACCAGGTTCATCTTCATTACCGGCGGGGTCGTCTCCTCGCTGGGCAAGGGCATCGCCGCCGCCTCCATCGGCCGCCTCCTGCGCTCCCGTGGCTTCACGGTGCAGTTGCAGAAGTTCGACCCGTACATCAATGTCGATCCGGGCACGATGTCGCCGTATCAGCACGGTGAGGTGTTCGTCACCGAGGACGGGGCCGAGACCGACCTCGATCTGGGTCACTACGAGCGCTTCACCGACGCGAACTCCTCCCGCGCGTCGAACGTCACCGCAGGCGGCATCTACAACACGGTGATCCGTCGCGAACGCCGCGGGGACTACCTCGGCGGCACCGTCCAGGTGGTGCCCCACATCACCGACGAGATCAAGTCTCGGATCCGTGTCATGGCCGACTCGACCGACGTCGACTTCGTCATCACCGAGGTGGGCGGCACCGTCGGCGACATCGAGTCTCTGCCCTTCCTCGAGGCCCTGCGCCAGTTCCCGGCCGACGTGGGCCGGCGTCGCTGCATGTTCATCCACCTCACCCTGGTGCCCTACATCGGTCACGCGGGTGAGCTGAAGACCAAGCCGACCCAGCACTCGGTGAACGAGCTGCGGCGCATCGGCATCAACGCGGACATGCTCATCTGCCGTTCCGAGCAGCCCCTCTCCACGGAGATCCGTCGCAAGATCGCACTGTTCGCCAGCCTCCCGGTTGAGGCGGTCACCTCCGGCTACGACGTCAGGGACGTCTACAGCATCCCCGTGGCGTACGCCTCCCAGGGGGTGGACGACTACATCCTCTCCGAGCACTTCGGTATCGCCGACGCGCCCGCCCCGGACCTCAGCGGCTGGCAGGCGTACCTGGATCGCGCGGCCGCGGTCTCCGGTGAGGTGCGGATCGCCCTGGTGGGCAAGTACGTCCAGCTCGAGGACGCCTACCTCTCCGTGGTCGAGGCCCTTCGCCACAGCGGGGTCCACCACGGCACGAAGGTGAGCATCGACTGGATCGACTCCGAGAGCGTCGGCAGCCCCGAGGTGGGCGCGCGTCTGCGCAGTGCCGACGGGATCCTCGTCCCCGGTGGCTTCGGTGGTCGCGGCTTTGAGGGCAAGATCGCCGCCGCGCGGATCGCCCGTGAGGAGCAGATCCCCTATCTGGGCGTCTGCCTGGGCATGCACGTACTCGTCGCCGAGTTCGCCCGTCACGTCGCGGACATGCCCGGCGCGAACTCGACCGAGATGGATCCCGAAACGCCGTTCCCGGTCATCGACCTCCTGCCCGAGCAGAAGGAGATCGCCGACATGGGGGGGACGATGCGCCTGGGCGCCGACCCGGTGAAGCTCCACGATCACACCCTGGCGCGCGAGGCCTACGGGGAGTCCGTCGTCTACGAGCGCCACCGCCACCGCTATGAGGTGAACAATCACCTCAAGCGCAAGCTCCAGGCGGCCGGGTTGATCTTCTCCGGCACCACCCCGGACGAGCGTCTCGTCGAGATCTGCGAACTCTCCCGTGAGCAGCATCCGTTCTTCGTCGCCTCCCAGTTCCACCCGGAGTTCAAGAGCCGGCCGGACCGGCCCTCGCCTTTGTTCCGGGAGTTCGTGGGCGCCGCCCACCGACGCTCCGGCGGGGCGGATCCGCGCGGCGACGTCAACGTCGCCGCCGTCCGGCACGCGGCTGCCTCCTGAGTTGCCGGTGGCCGGGTGGTACCGGTGAGCGTCGCGCTCGATGACGCCGAGCGCCGGCGGCTCGGTGAGACCTTTCGGGCGCTCTGCCGGATCCCTAGCCCGACCGGGTCCGAGCGCGGGGTGGCTGATTGGCTCACCGCCGAGCTCGGTGCCCTCGGCCTCGCGGTGAGCGAGGATGACGCCGGCCGCGCCGCCGGTGCCGACGCGGGGAACCTGCTCGTGCGGATTCCTGGCAGGAGTGAGCGCTGGATCGTGCTCTGCGCGCACATGGACACCGTGCCCCCGGTCGCCCCGCTCGAACCGGTGCTCTCCGGCGGCGGATACCAGAACGCCCAGCCGGGCATCCTGGGTGCCGACAACAAGGCTGCCGTCGCCGCGCTCGTCGAGGTCGCCCGCCGCTACGCGCATCGTCCGCCGCCGGTGGGGATCGAGCTGCTCTTCACGATTTCCGAGGAGACCGGGCTGCACGGCGCCAAGGCCTTCGACGTCGCCCGGCTGAATGCCCGGATGGGCTACGTCTTCGACCACGCGACCCCGCTGGGAGAGATCGTCGTCGTCTCACCGACCTACATGCGCATTCGTGCCGACATCCGCGGCCGGGCCGCGCACGCCGGTCTGCACCCGGAGCGGGGCGTCAACGCGATCGTCGCCGCCGCCGCGGCGATCACCGCCCTGCCCCAGGGACGCCTTGACGCCGAGACCACCGCGAACGTCGGGCTGGTCAGCGGCGGGAGTGCCACCAACGTCGTGGCGGACCGATGCCAGGTGGAGTGCGAGGTCCGCGGGATCGACCCGAGCCGGGTCGACAGTGTCGTCACCCAGAGCGTCGACGCCTTCCAGGACGCCGCCGACGGGGCCGGATGTGACCTGGACATCCAGCTGGAGCGGATGTTCGGCGGCTACCGGGTGCGGCCGGGCGAGCCGACCCTCGTCCTCGCCGAGCGGGCACTGTCCGACCTCGGCTACACCCCGCGGCGGATTATCAGCGGCGGGGGCTCGGACGCCAACGCCCTGCGCCTCGCCGGCCTCGAGGTGATGAACCTCGCCAACGGCACCGAGAGGGCGCACGAGCGTACCGAGCGCGTGTCGCTCACAGCGCTGGAGGACGGCCTCGCGCTGGCCCTCAACCTCGTCGAGCTCGCCTGAGTCCACACACCGGGACTCGACCGCCGGGGAGGGGCGCCCCAGCGGTGCTCGGGGACCTCGGCGCCGGTTCTGGTGTGGGCGCCAGCGCCGTTGCAGGGGCAGGGGACAGGGGGCCCGGGGGCGAAAAGGAGATCTGTCCATGGCCCTTGCCTCCCCTCCGGCCGCAGATGGCACCGGCACCGCCACCGCCACGCCGGCGAGCCCCGCCGCCCAGCTGCGTGAGCTCACCCTTGACTTCCTCGCCTACCTCGAGCTCGAGCGCGGGCTGAGCCGCAACACGCTCGAGGCCTACAGTTCCGACCTGGCCCAGTACGGAGAGTTCCTCGGCCGGGTCGGTGTCGACCCGGTCCACGCCGGCCCGCGTGAGCTGCGGGAGTTCGTCAGCCAGCTCGCCGAGGGCCTCCCGGCCGTGGACGGCACCCCCGCGCGCCGGCCGGCGGCCCCGGCCACCCTGCAGCGCAAGATCGCCTGCCTGCGCTCCTTCTACCGCCACCTGCGCCGGGAGGGGATCCTCGCCGACGACCCGACCGCGGAGCTGCGCGCGCCGCGCAGCCGTGAGCGCCTGCCCAAGGTGCTCAGTCGCGACGAGGTCGCCCGGCTGCTGGACCAGCCGCAGGGCACCACGCCGGCCGCTCTGCGCGACCGGGCCCTGCTGGAGACGATGTACGCCTGCGGCCTGCGCGCCTCGGAGGCCATCGGCCTCGAGCTGGCCCAGCTGGATCGGGAGGCGGGAATCCTCATCGCCCGCGGCAAGGGGGCCAAGGAGCGGCTCGTCCCGGTCGGCTCCGCGGCGCTGCGTGCGCTGGGCGCCTACCTCGAGCACGGCCGGCCCGGGCTGGTCGGCAACCGCGACGAGTCCCACGTCTTTGTCAACCTCCGTGGGGTCCAGCTCTCCCGCCAGGGTCTTTACAAGATCGTCCAGGGTCACGCGCGCAGCGCCGGGCTGGATGCGCGGATGAGCCCGCACACTCTGCGCCACACCTTCGCCACGCACCTGCTGGCCGGCGGCTGTGACCTGCGCTCCCTGCAGGAGATGCTCGGCCACGCCGACATCGGCACCACCCAGGTGTACACCCACCTGTCATCCGACCGGCTGCGCGACGTGTACTTCGAGGCTCATCCGCGCGCCCAGATCGGCTGAGGTCCAGAGGCCGCGGCCCGCGCCGGGTGTGGCGCACGTCGGGGGGATGCGTCTCGGGTCGCGGGGAGCGGGCTGTCATCATCGCTGCCCATGAGCCGTGACCCGTGCCGACCGAGCTCCCGCCGCGGGGCCCGGGGCGCCGCGGTGATGTCGGGGCCCCTGCGCGCCGGCATCCTTCTTCTCGCCCTGGCGGGGTGTGGTCGCGCGAGCGCCCCCCCGGTGGGAACGACCGCGACGCCCACCGCGTTTCGCACCCTCAGCGTGCCCGCCGCCGGGGTCCGCCTGCGCGTTCCCGCCGACTGGACGGTCACCCCCGGCCAGCCGCCGCTCATGGACGTCATCTCCTCGGGGTCCTCGATCATCGCCCTGTGGCGCTACAGCACGCGCGTCCCGCCGCCGAGGACCGGCGCGGGGGTCAGCGCCGCGCTCACCACGCTCGAGCGCCGCGCGCGGCGCCGCGATCGCACCTTCCGGGTCCAGCGCGCCGGCACAGGGCGGCTCCAGGGGGCGCCGGTGATCATCCTCGACGCGACCGAGACGATCTCGGGACGCCTGCGCCGTGTGCGCTCTGAACATGTCCTCCTGCGCGGGTCCGAGCTGGTGCTGGAGGCCTACTCCCCGCCGGCCGCGTTCCCGCACGAGGATCACCTCGTCTTCTCCCCGGTGCGCAAATCCCTCAGCCTGGACTCCCCGGAGGGCTGAGCCGTGCCCGAGCTGCCCGAGGTCGAGACGATCCGGCGCCAGCTGGCGCCCCATCTCGAGGGCCGGACGCTGGCGTCGGTGGAGATCCTCGACGCCCGCTGGACGCTGCCCGAGCCCTCCGAGCCCGTGGCCGCCGCCCTGCGCGGGGCGCGGGTGGAGGCCCTCGAACGGGCGGGCAAGTACCTCATCTGGCGCCTGGACGGCGACCGTCACCTGCTGGTGCACCTGCGCATGACCGGCGCGCTGCTGTGGGATCCCGCGTCGGAGCCCCCGCATACCCGGGTGCGCTTCGGCCTCGACGACGGCCACCGGATCCTCTATGTCGACCCGCGGCGCTTCGGGACCGGCCATCTGCTCAGCGCCGGCGCGGACTGTGCGGCCTATCTTGACGCCCGCCTCGGGCCCGAGCCCTTCTCCCCCGAGTTCTCCGCCACCGCCCTGCGCCGGGCCGCACGCGGGCGCCGGGCGCCGATCAAGGCGTTCATCCTCGACCAGCGCCGGATCGCCGGGGTGGGGAACATCTACGCCGACGAGTCGCTGTTCCGCGCGGGTATCCACCCCGAACGTGAGGCCGGGGCGCTCACCCCCGCTCAATGGGCGGCGCTGGCCGAAGCGATCATCTGCGCGTTGGCACTGGGGATCGACGCCAAGGGAGCCTCGATCGACGACTTCCGCCACGTCGACGGCCAGCGCGGGTCCTTCCAGGATCTCTTCCTCGTCTTCAACCGCGCCGGTCAGCCCTGTCCGCGGTGCGGGACGGCGATCGTCAAAACCGTCGTCGCCGGCCGAGGCACGCATCTGTGCCCGTCCTGTCAGCCGCGCCCACGGCGCCGCGCGGCCACGCGGACCCGCCGCGTCGCCGCTGGTTAGCTCTCGAGCGCGAGCAGCTCGCCGAGCCGGCCAGCCCGGTCGATCACGCGCAGCTCGTCGAATCCGCCCACGACGTGGTCGTTGATGACGACCTGGGGGAAGCTCCAGCCGCCCGTGAGCTGGGTGAGCTTGTCCCGGTCATCGGCTGACCGGGACAGGTGGACCTCGGTGAACTCGACGCCGCGCTTGCGCAGCAGCGCCTTGGCGCCCTCGCAGTAGGGACACATGGTGGTGGAGTAAAGAGTGACCTCAGCCATACTTCACTAAAGATAGCCATGGCCGGGACGTTCAAAACCAACGCGATCGTGCTGCGTTCCATCCGCTACGGAGAGGCCGACCGCATCCTGCACGTCTACACCCCAGGACACGGTCGCCTCAGCGCGATCGCCAAGGGGGCGCGACGGGCCAGATCGCGTTTCGGGGCGCGCCTGGAGCCCTTCATGGAGGTGGAGCTGCTGCTGCGGGCGGGACGCTCCGAGCTGCTCACGGTGACCGGCGCGGACACCATCAACGCGCGCTCGGGTCTGTGGTCGGCGGAGCCCGCGCTCAGCGGCGCGGCGCGCGCCGCTGATGCCGTCGGACGGCTGTTCGAGACCGACGACCCCCACCCTGAGGTCTACGCGCTGCTGGGCAACGAGCTCTCCCTGCTCGCCGCGGGGCTCGCCGCAGACGAGGGGGCCTGGGTGGCCAACGGCCTCGCCTTCCGGCTCAAGCTTCTGCTCGCGGCCGGGCTGGTACCCCAGCTCGGCTCGTGCGCCAGCTGTGGGGAGCAGGACCATCTCAGCGGGTTCTCGGCCGCGGCGGGCGGCGTGGTCTGCAGCGCCTGTGAGGCCGGGGCCTTCGCCCTGTCGGAGGAGGCCTACGCGTTCATGGTGGAGGCGCTCGGCCGACCGCTGGCCCGGGCACCCCAGGCGGAGCCGCGTGCCCTCGCCCAGGCCGAACGGGCGATCCGCGAGACCGCCGAACACCACGCGAACGTGCGCCTGCGCCCGGTCGGCGCCTGACCGTCGGCGGGTGACCGTCGCCGCCACGGGCGGTGCGAGAATCGACCCCATGGCGACCCATGCGGCTCACAGCCACCCCGGAGGACCGGTCGCCGACGCCTTCGCCGCGCGGGTCATCGCCCGAGAGCGCGAGGACCTCAGCCCGCTGGCCGTGCGCTCCTATCCAGCCCGCCGCGCCCGGCCTGAGTCCGACTGCGGGATCCGCACCCCCTTCCAGCGGGACCGGGACCGGATCGTGCACTCCAAGGCCTTCCGCCGGCTCAAGCACAAGACCCAGGTCTTCGTGCTGCCCGAGGGCGACCACTACCGCACGCGGCTCACCCACACCCTCGAGGTGACCCAGATCTCACGGACCGTCGCCCGTGCCCTCGCGCTCAACGAGGATCTCGTCGAGGCCATCGGCCTCGGCCACGACCTCGGGCATCCGCCCTTTGGCCACATCGGAGAGAGCGCTCTGCACCGCTGCCTCAGCGGCCGCTTCGGGCAGCGCTTCTGGCATAACGAGCAGTCCCTGCACGTCGTCGACCAGCTGGAACGAGACGGCGAGGGTCTCAACCTCACCGAGCCGGTACGTGAGGGGATCCTGGGGCACTCGGGGCGGGCGGATCCCCCGACCACGCTCGAGGGCCGGATCGTCCGCGTCGTCGATCGCATCGCCTACCTCAACCATGACATCGACGACGCCCTGCGCGCCGGGGTCATCGCCGCCGGGGATCTCCCCTCGGGTCTCATCGACACGCTCGGGGACACCGGTTCCCACCGCATCGACGCGCTCGTCCACGACCTCGTCGAGCACTCCGCGGCTGCGGGGGCGATCGTGCAGAGCCCTGAGCTCGGAGCGGCGATGCTCGCACTGCGCGAATTCATGTTCGAGCGCGTCTACCTCGGACCGGCGGCGACCCGCGAGCACGAGAAGATCGACCTCGTCATCACGACCCTGTTCGACCACTTCTGCGCCCATCCGCAGGAGATTCCGGCATCGATCCCGCCGGGGGACCTTCCCCGTCGGGTGACCGACCACATCGCCGGGATGACCGACCGCTTCTGCCTCGCCACCTTCGAGGCGCTCACGGTCCCGGTCGCCTTCGCCCCGTGAGTCGCTATGCCCCCGACTCCCGTGACCGGGTGCGCGACGCGGTCGACATGGTCCGCCTGGTCGAGGCTCGGGTGGAGCTGCGCCGCGCAGGCGTGGACTCCTACTTCGGCTGCTGTCCCTTCCATGATGAGCACACGCCCTCCTTCCATGTGCGTCCCGACGAAAAGCACTACCACTGCTTTGGCTGCAGCGAATCCGGGGATCCGTTCGACTTCGTCATGGCCACCGAGGGGCTCGACTTCAAGGGCGCGCTGGAGGCATTGGCCGACCGCTTCGGTGTGACTCTGGAGACCGTCGACGAGGATCCCGAGGCCGCCGCCCGGCGGGCCCGGCGGGAGCGGCTCTACTCGCTGCTCACCCGCACCGCCAGCTTCTACGAGCGGATGCTCTGGGAGTCCCGGGAGGGGGAGGCCGCCCGCGCCTACCTGATCGAGCAGCGCGGCCTGGACCCTGAGGTGCTGCGGCGCTTCCGCGTCGGGTGGGCGCCCGAGGCCTGGGACCGGGTGCTGCTGGGGTCACGCGGCGCCGGGTTCTCCGACGAGGAGATGCTCGCCGCCGGGCTCATCCAGCGCTCGCGCAAGGACGCCGGCCGGCTCTTTGACCGCTTTCGCGCCCAGATCATGTTCCCCACCGCCGACTCCCGCGGTCGCGTGATCGGCTTCGGCGCGCGCAAACTGCCCGGCGACGAGCGTGACTGGCTGGGTAAGTACGTGAACACCGCCGAGGGCGACCTCTACTCCAAGCGCGAGGTGCTCTACGGCATCCAGGAGGCGCGCGGCCCCGCCGCCAAGGCCGGACGCGTGGTGCTCGCCGAGGGCTACACAGACGTCATCGCCCTCCATCAGGCCGGCGTCGCGCACGCCGTGGGGATCATGGGGACCTCCCTCACCAAGGAGCAGGTCGCCGAGCTGCGGCGGCTCGTGGGCACCCTCGAGCTGTGCCTCGACGCCGACACCGCCGGACAGGAGGCGATGGCCCGGGCCGCGGAGCTGTGTGCCCAGACGGGCCTGGAGCTGCGCGTCGTCGCCCTGCCCCCCGGGGCGGATCCGGGCGAGCTCATCCAGCGAGCGGGGCCTGCGGCGCTGGCCGACCGCGTGAAGACGAGCCAGCCCTACGTCGTCTTCGCCGTCGAGCGGATCCTCACCCGCTCGGACCTGTCCTCGGCCGAGGGCAAGGACGCGGCCATCGCCGCGCTCGCCCCCACGCTGGCCCCGGTGCCCGAGAGCGTCCTGCTCGACGAGTTGCGCCGCCGCATCGCCGGGGCGCTCGAGATCAACGAGGGACGGCTGGTCAGCCTGCTCCAGCGCGTGAGCACTGAGCAGGCCGCCTCCGCGGGTGCGAACCGGGGCGCCGGCTCGGGCGGCTGGGCCGGGGCGGGATCCGGTCCAGCCGCGGAGGGCAGGCGAACGGGAGCCCGGGAATCGGGCGGCGAGAGATCGGGTGAGGGAGGACCAGGCGCGGGAGGATCTCCCCCGAGCGGAGCGGACGGGGGAGGGCAGGGTGCCGCGGTGGCGGCCGCGCCCGAGCTTGGGGTCAACGTCGAGCGCGCCTTCCTCGTGGCCTGCCTGGCCGGCGGTGAGGTCGGCCGGACGGAGCTCAGCGCCGTGGATCCCGACCGGCTTTTCACCAGCGCGGTCCTGCGCCGCGTCGTGCGCCGCCTGGCCGGCCAGCTGGAGATCTCCCCCGGGGTGGTGGCCGTCGACCCGGTCGGGGAGAGCCCCCAGAGCCCGAGTGCCCCGAGGATCTCGGAGGAGCAGGTTGACGCGGCGCTGGAGGATCTGCGCGCCCGCGCCGTGCGCGCGTCGGCCACCGGTCGCACCGTGGGGGCCGAGCAGCTCGAGCACGCCCGGCTGCTGCTCGAGCTCGCCCACGTCGAGCGCCAGCTCGTCGTCGCCCGCCTGCGCGGGGAGGGCGTTGCCGACCTCGCGCGCGAACGCCAGACGGTGCGCGAGAACCTCGGTCAGGTCGTCGGGCGCCTGGAACGGCCGCTCTGACTGCGCCAGAGCTTTTGGCCCGCAGGGCCTTCAACGCGCGAAGGCCCGCCGGTGGGCGGGCCTTCGAGAGCTGGGGAGGCGGGGCTCGAACCCGCGACATTTCGATTAACAGTCGAACGCTCTGCCAGCTGAGCTACTCCCCAGGGAGCGCCTGCTCGGCTCCCGCGGATGGCGGGAGCCGTCTGGCCGGGCCCAGTGTACTCGGCAGAACCGTCAGCCCGCTCTCCACTTCCTGATGGCAGTTCGAGCAGAGGAGGACGCATTTCGCCGCTTCTGCGCGCAGGCTTTCAAGTGACCGGGTACGTCCGGTCGAGCCGATGCTGAACGACTTCTGGGCTGGGTCACGATGATGGAACTCCAGCGCCCAGACACAGCGGTCATAGCTGCAGAGGGCGCAGACGCCGCCGAATTCGGCGACAAGCGTCGCCTTCAGGTCGCGGCGGCGCATGGCGACGCGGTCAGCCCGGCACCGCGTGCATCGGTAGTAGCCCGATGCCTCGAGCACAAAGCGTTCGCGACCGTGGACGGCGCAGGTGTTCATGATCTGCTTGTCGCCGCGGGCGCGTCCCGCCAGAGAGGCGGGATTCGAGGCTCGCTTGCTCGGATGCTGGGTCCGCAGACCGTGCACTCCGAGCCAATAGTGCACCTTGGGCTTGGTGCAGCCCAGCTGAGTCGCAATCTGTCGTTCGGTCAGCCCCTTGGCGACAGCCTCTTTGAGGACATCACGTTCAAGCACGAATATATGTTTCCACCGGCAGCGGACGGGCCATGTCTGTCGCGGACATACCGGAAACGCACGGAACCCCTGGTTCAGCCCCCTCCGACGAGCGACTCGACGAGCGCGGCGGCGCGGTCGGCGCCGTCGTGGGCACGGGCCCAGGCGCCGAACTCGGCGGCCCGGCCGGCGAGACCCAGGGTGGGGTCGAGGGCGAGCGACACCGCGGCCCGCAGCGTGCGCGGGGAGAGCAGGCGCCAGGGCAGGCGCAGTCCGGCGCCGGACCAGTCCAGGCGCGCGGCGTTCTCGCCCATGTCGCCCAGGTGGGGCACGGCCAGCACCGGGGTGCCGCAGGCCAGGGCGCGTACGAGCGTGCCGTGCCCGGCGTGGCAGACGACAAGATCGGCGGCGGGCATCGTCTGGGTGTAGGAGAGCCAGTTGACCAGCCGGGTGTGCGGGGAGTCGGGGACGGGCCGGTCCAGGGGGCGGCGGTTGGTCGCCGCAACGACCCGCACGGCCGCCGACGGGGGGCCCGCACCCGCTCCGCGGGGCACCGACAGCCCGCGCAGCCCGGTGAGCGCGGCCTGGAGCATCCGCTGGCGGGGATCCTGGGCGGTCGAGGGGGCGACGAGCACGAGCGGACCGTCGCCGGGCGGCGGGTTGACCGCCGCGCTCGGAGGCTCCCAGAAGAGCGGGCCGACGACATGGGTGTGGGCGGGCCAGGCCCGCGGATACTCGAGCTGGGGGAACGTGCCGACCAGGCAGAGCTGCTGGGAGAGGCCGCCGTGCAGGCGCGTCTGGGCGGGTAGGCCGAGGCGCCCCCGGGTCGCGTTGAGCTGGTCGCGGCCCAGGCGCAGCCCGCCCTCCATGCGGGCGTTGAGCCGGTGCCAGAGCTCACGTCCCATCCGCGTGCGAGGCAGCCGCGCGCCGATCGCATAGGGGGGATGTCCGGGGCCGGTGACGGGATAGAGGTGCGGGATGAGGGTGGCCACCGCCACCCCCTCCAGCTCGCCGGCGAGCGCCGGGGCGAGGGTGAGGATGTCGTGGACGACGACCTCGGCGCGGGCGGCCTGGATCTGCTCACGCGTCTCGGCGGCCGCCCGGTGGACGATCTCGTAGGGCTCCAGAGGCTGGTCGGGAGTGGGGAAGACCGGATACTCGGGAGCAGCCACGAAGCGCATCCCGGCCGCCTCGACGTCGTCTCGCCAGTGCGCCCAGGTCTCGTAGGTGACCACGTGCCCGCGCCGGGCCAGGGCGGCGCCCAGGGCGAGCATGGGGAAGGCGTGCCCCGGCTGGCCGAAGGCGCCGAGGAAGATGCGACGCGGCGCGTTCACGAGCGAGGGGAGGGGCGAGACGGCCGGCCGGGTGAGAGCGGCTGGCTGCAACTTCCCGTGCGATTGAAGGATTGCATCTTCCCTACGGAGCTCTACGGAGTTAGGATTCCTCGCGAGCTTATGGCAGACCGGCGCACATCCCAGATCACCGCGCTGCGGCGCGCGATCGACTGCCTGCCGGTGCAGACCCGGCGGGCGATGCTCGTGGGCATCGACAACAACACGATCGTCGTCGGCGCCTACACCACCGATGACGGTGTCTGCCCGATGCTCGCCGCCCACCGCAACGGGGGTCGCACCAACTTCGTCGCCTTCGCCCGCTCCTGGGACGAGTTCTGCTTCCGCGGCGTGCGGCTGCGCAAGCGCCGCCCGCGGCTGGCCACGCCGACCGAGCTCAGCACCCTGCGCGCCCACATCGAGTCGAGTCTGATCGCCGCAGACGAGTTCGTCGACCTCGGTCGCGCCATGACCGATCACCGGCGCCTGGTCGCCGACCGTGAGCGCGAGACCGCGGCTCGTGAGGCCGCGGCCCGCGCTGTCGCTGCCGACCGTCTCGCCGCGGCCCGCGCGGCCACCGAGCCCGCCGCGGAACCGTTCGGCCGCGGGCAGCGGGTGCGTCCCGGGGACCCGGACCGCAGCCACGAACTCTCGCGCCGTCACGGCTGGCGCTGGCTGCGGGTCATGCGCAGCTTCGACGAGTACGAGCAGGCGCTGGCCCAGCTTGAGCAGGCTGAGCAGGCTGAGCAGGATGCACGTGTCCAGGCCGCCCTGCAGCAGCGGGACGCCGACGCGACTCCCGCCCTGCGCGACTGATCAACTCCCCCGGCTGACCGTCGGCTGTCCGTGCCCGCACGCCCGACGGCGTCGGTGATCGTTCCCTTCACTGGGGATGAGACCGCCCTGATCGCCCTGGTCACTCGCCTGGGTGCGCTGCGCCGCGGGCCCGGGGACGAGCTCATCATCGCCGACAACCGGCGCGGAGCGAGCGCGAAGCTGGCCGCTCACGGGGTGCGCATCCACCCGGCGGGCGGGGTGGCCACGCCGGCCTTCGCCCGGAACCGCGGGGCCGCCGCGGCCATGGGGGAGTGGCTCGTCTTCCTCGACGCCGACACCCTGCCGGGTCCCGATCATCTCGACGCCCTTCTGCACCCGGCGCCGGATCCGTCCACGGCGATCCTCGCTGGAGCGATCCTCGATGTGCCGCCGTCGGACGGGGTCTCACGCGTGGCCGCTCACCTTCTGCGCCGCGGCCACATGTCCGACCAGGTCACTCTCGGCCGACCCGATCACCCCTACGCCCAGTCAGCGAACCTCGCCGTCCGTCGGGACGCGTTCGTCCGCGTCGGTGGCTTCGTCGAGCATGCCCGGGCGGGTGAGGACGCCGACCTGTGCTTCCGCCTGCGTGAGGCGGGCTGGGGGCTCGAGGCGCGTCCGCGGGCCCGGGTCGGGCATCTCACCCGGGCGGCCCTCGGCGACCTGTTGCTCCAACTCGTCCGTCATGGAGCCGGAGCCGCCTGGTGTGATCGCCGACACCCGGGCAGCTTCCCGGCCGCGGGGGCACTCGGCATCAGCCGGCGCCTGGCTCACGACCTGCGCCTCGCGCTGTCCGCCTGGGCCCGCGGAGACCGCGCGGGCGCCCTGGATCCGTGCCTCGACATGCTCGAGGCTGGTGCCTTCAGCCTCGGTCGGCGATTGCCCAACCGGCCGCGCTGGCGGGTGCGCAGCCTCGCGCCGGGGGCCTAGCATCGGCCCCGTGCCCGCCCCTGACGTCCCCGCCGCCGAGGTCCCCGCCGCCGAGGTCCCCGCCCCGGAGGTCTCCGTCGTCGTCTCCAGCTACGAGCGTCCCGAGTCGCTGGCCCGCCTGCTCGAGGCCCTGGCCGGCCAGAGCCTCGGCGCCGACCGCTTCGAGGTGATCGTGGTGGACAACGGTTCCGGACCGGCGACCGCGGCGGCGCTCGACCGGATCGCGGCGCGTTCGCCGTTGCGGCTCAACCGCATCCGCCATGAGCGGACGCTCGGTCCAGCCGGGGGTCGCAACTCCGGCTGGCGCGCGGCCCGCGCGCCGCTCATCGCCTTCACCGACGATGACTGCCGGCCCCTCCCCGGTTGGCTGGCCGGTCTGCTGCGCGCACACGCCGCCGGTCCTCGCCCCGGTGAGCTCACGATCGTTCAGGGCCGCACCGACCCCGACCCCGCCGATCTCGCCCGTCTGCGACGCACCCTGTGGGCCCGTGTCGTCTCGGTCCAGGCCGCCGACGGGCGCTATGAGACCTGCAACATCCTCTACCCGCGCACGCTGCTCCAGCGCCTCGGCGGCTTTGACGACTCGCTGCTGCCGCGCGGGCTGCGCGCCGCCCCGGTCGGCGAGGACACGGACCTGGGCTGGCGGGCTCGGGCGCTGGGCGCCCGGGCGGTCTTCGCCGCCGACGCCCTCGTCCATCACGAGGTGGTGGACCTGGGCCCGTGGGGCAAGCTCGCTCACACGACCCGCTGGGCCGGGGCGGTGCACCTCTTCCGCCTGCACCCCGCCGCGCGGGAGATCCTCTTCCGCCGGCTCTTCTGGAACGTCTGGCACTACATGCTCCTGCGCGCGCTGCTCTCCCTCGCCGGGCCGCGCTGGCTCTCGCGCCTGCTGCTCACTCGCTACCTGCGGGCGATGCGCGGACGCGCTGCCGAGTGTGGCGCGGGCACGTGGGCCGTGCCGTACCTCGTCCTCGAGGACCTGCTGGAGTGCGTCGCCCTCGCCGGGGCTTCCCTGCAGGAGCGCACGGCGGTACTTTGAGCATCGCCATGCCGCTCTATGACTTTTCCTGCCGGGCCTGCGGAGAGCACTACGAGGGCCGCGCCGCGATGGATGGCCCGGGACCCGCCTGTCCGGCCTGCGGCGCGCCGGAGCCGGAACGGCTCATCTCCGGTTTTGCCACCTCGCGCTCACCGGGTCTGCGGGGTGCGGCGGCGGCCCGTTCCAACGCGAACCGGCGGGCGCGGGAGGAGCAGCGGGCCGAACGGAAGGAGCGGCGCCGCTCCGCTCCGGGGTAGCGGGGGCGTATAGAGACCTTCAGGAGTTTCGTCGCACCGGCACGGCGTCAGAATACGGGGCATGCCCCTCCGTCTTGGTTACAAAGCCTCCGCTGAGCAGTTCCCGCCGCGCCAGCTGCTCGACTTCTCCGTCGCCGCCGAGCAGCACGGCTTCGACATCGTCGCGGTCTCCGACCACTTCCAGCCCTGGCGCCACCACGGTGGGCACGCACCCAACGCGCTGGCCTGGCTCGGCGCCCTGGGCGAGCGCACCGAGCGGGTCGTGCTGCAGACGAGCGTGCTCACCCCGACCATGCGCTATCACCCCTCCGTGGTGGCGCACACCTTCGCCACCCTCGGGGCGCTCAATCCGGGCCGGGTGGTGCTCGGGGTCGGCTCCGGTGAGGCGATGAACGAGACGCCGGCGACCGGCGCGGAATGGCCGAAGTTCAAGGAGCGCTCCGGGCGCCTGGCCGAGTCGGTCCGGCTCATCCGGGAGCTTTGGAACGGTGAGCGGGTCGACTTCGAGGGCAGCTACTACCGGACCGAGAAGGCGACCATCTACGACAAGCCCGAGCAGGCGGTGCCGATCTACGTCGCCGCGGGCGGCCCCAAGGCCGCCCACCTGGCCGGTGAGATCGGGGACGGGTTCATCTGCACCTCCGGCAAGGGGGAGGAGCTCTATCACAACCTCCTGGGTGCGCTCGGCGAGGGCGCCCAAGCGGCGGGCAAGGATCCGGCCACGATCGTCCGGAACATCGAGATCAAGGTCTCCTACGACCATGACGTCGACTTCGCGCGCGAGGCGTGCCGACCGTGGGCCGCGTTGGCCCTCACCGCCGAGGAGAAGGGTGGCACCGAGGATCCGCTGGAGATGGAGCGGCTCGCCGAGGGCGCCGCCGACCGGGCCCACACCCGCTTCATCGTCTCGGACGATCCTGACGAGGTGGTCGAGAAGATCACCTGGTACACCGATCTGGGCTTCTCCGAGCTCGTCTTCCACTTTCCCGGCGACGACCAGTCCCGGGCCCTGGATCAGTTCGCCGCCGACGTGCTGCCCCGGCTGCGCGACCGCGCGGCCTGATCAGTCGACGAAGATGTCCGTCAGGGCGTCGGCCGGTCCGTAGGCCGACAGGTCGGCGCCCGCCAGGACGTCCTCGTCGATGAGCGTCTCACCCGTGCGCTCCCGCGGAGGGCGCGAGATGATCGCGTAGGCCGCGTCGGCCATGATCTCGGGGGTCCGCGAGCGGGCCATCATCTCGGTCCCGCCCAGCACGTTCTGCACCGCCGCGGTGGCGATCACCGTCCGTGGCCACAGCGTGTTGGAGGCGATCCCGGCATCGGCGAACTCGGCGGCGAAGCCGAGCGCGGCGAGCGTCATGCCGTACTTGGCGAGCATGTAGCCGACGTTGGCGCCCAGCCATCGCTGGGACAGGTTGAGCGGGGGGGAGAGGGTGAGTACGTGGGCGTGGTCGGAGGCCTGTAGATGGGGGATGGCCTCCCGGGTGAACAGGAAGGTGCCGCGCACCTCGATCGCCTGCATGAGGTCGAACTTCTTCATCGCCAGGTCGGTGGAGGGGGAGAGGTCGATCGCCGAGGCGTTGTTCACCACCACGTCGATTCCGCCAAAGGTGTCGGCGGTCTGTAAGACCGCCGACTTCACCGACGACTCGTCGCGGACGTCCCCCACGATGGCCAGCGCCCGTCCGCCGGCCGCCTCGATCTCCGCCGCCGCGGTGTGGATCGTCCCCGGCAGCTTCGGGTGGGGGGTGTCGGTCTTGGCGAGCAGGGCCACGTTCGCGCCGTCACGGGCGGCGCGCAGGGCGATGGCCAGGCCGATGCCCCGGCTGCCGCCGGACATGAGGATGGTGCGTCCGGTGAGAGGTGCGCTCGAAGTGCTCATGGCCGGACCATAATCGCCGGCAGAGGTGAGCGGGGCAGCTTCGCCGGCGTGAGATGGTCGAGGGCGAGCGCACGGAGCACTATGTCCTCCGGCGCGGATCGGGATAATCAGCCCACCGTGCCGCTCTCGGACCTCGAGATCTCCAAGGACACGCTCCAGACCGTCGTGGAAAGCGGCTTTGAGCACGTCGGCCGGATCGCCGCGATCATCACCGGTGCGGGGCGGGACATCACCCGCGAGCTCGGCTCGTGGGCCACGGACATGTTCGAGATGCGTGAGGCCGCCGCCCGGGCGCGGGCGGACCGTGGCGCTCCCATCGTGCCCAGCGATGCCGAGGAGGCAGCAGACCCGTGACCGTCGTGAAGATCAACGCCATCACCGTGCCCGCTGAGCGCCGGGAGGAGTTCGCCCAGCGCTTCGCCCAGCGGGCCGGGCGCGTGGAAGGGGCGGAGGGGTTCGAGGGCTTTGAGCTGCTCGCCCCCAACGACGGCCGTGACATCTGCCTCGTCGTCACCCACTGGCGCACCGAGGAGCACTTCCAGGCGTGGATGAACTCCGCGGACTTCTCCGCCGGTCACGCCCAGCATCGGGCCTCGGGGCCCGTCGGCACCGCGTCGGAGGTCTGGTCCTTCGACGTGCTCGAGTCGATTTAGCTCGCCCGCCGGAGCGCCGGCCGCAATACGGCCGCAATACGGTCGCAGGGCTCCGCCCGGGGCGGTGTGTGCTCGTGTGCTCACACACCGTCGGCGCATGCCTTGCTGATCGCGGACTTTCGAGCCCCGTGCATTCTGCACATCCCGGCCGGCTTCAGACGTGCAGACTGCTCATGCTTGGTGAACCGGCCTGACGGGGGATGTGAATGCCACTGTCCACCCGCCCGCGGAGCGGCGGCCAGACCGAGGTGTGAATACCGCTGGGCCGGGATATAGTTGAGGAAGCAATGAATTGGGTCATCCCATGCCGGTGAAGCCGGTCAAGCTCAGCGTCCTCACCGGCGTCCTCGCGCTCGCGTGCGGGATCGCCGTGGCGAACCTCTACTACGCCCAGCCCGTGCTGGAGGCCCTGGGGCGCAGCTTCGGCGTCGGCGAGGGGTCGGTGACCATCGTCGTCACGCTCTCCCAGATCGGCTACGCGATCGGGCTGATCTTCGTGCTCCCCCTGGGCGACCTGCTTCAGGTGCGGCGCCTCACCCCGGTGATGCTGCTCGTTGCCGCCGCGGCGCTCGCCGTCACCGCGAGCGCGCCGACCCTCGCCGTGTTCATGATCGCCTACCTGGTGGTGGGGATCTTCTCCACGGTGGCCCAGATCCTCGTGCCCTTTGCCGCCCATCTCGCTCCCGACGCCTCCCGGGGCCAGGTGATGGGTCGGGTGATGAGCGGGCTGCTGCTGGGCATCCTGCTCGCCCGCACCGTCTCCGCGGAGGCGGCGGCGCTGCTCGGCTGGCGGGCGATCTTCTACATCTCAGCCGGGCTCATGCTCGGCCTTGCGCTGCTGCTCGCGCGGTTCCTCCCCGCGCGGGACCCTGACCATCACGCGGGATATGGCTCGCTCATGCGCTCGGTCGGCCGGTACGCGATCGAACTCGGCCCCCTGCGGCGGCGGGCGGCCTGCCAGGCCCTGCTCTTTGCCGCCTTCTCCGCCTACTGGAGCACCGTCGCCTATGTGCTCATCGACGTCCACCACGTCTCACAGGCCGACGTCGGGCTCTTTGCGCTGGTCGGCGCCACGGGAGCCGCCATCGCACCGGTCGCCGGTCGGCTCGCCGACCGGGGTCTCAACCGCTGGGGCAGCGGGGTGACGCTCGGCACCGCCGTGGTGGCGATGGTCCTCTCCGGCTTGGGGTCCTCCAGCATCCTGCTGCTCGGACTGGGCGGGGTGCTGCTCGACGTCGGCGTCCAGGGCCACCAGATCTTCTCCCAGCAGGAGATCTACGCCCTGGCTCCGGAAGCGCGGGCGCGCATCAACACCGTGTACATGGGCACCGTGTTCGTCGGCGGCGCGGCCGGTTCGGCCATCGCCGGACCGCTCCATGCCAGTTCGGGATGGTCCGGGGTGATGGTCTTCGCCGCCGCCGCCTGTACTGCGGCCCTGCTCATCTGGGTCGGGCACAGCCTGCTGGCCCTGCGGCGCCACCCCGTGCCGGTCTGAGGCGCCTTCAGCCGCCGTTCTCGCGGCGTGTGATGAGCAGCCATTGGGCGCCCGGATGGTCCTCACGGGTGCCGGCGGCGGCGATCCCAGACCGGGGCGGACCCGGCGGGAACGCCCCGGATGGCGAACTGCTCATGGCCCTCGTCGGGCACCGGCTGGGGGCCGACGAAGGCGACCCGAGCGCCCGGCGGACCGACGGCCAGCAGGGCCGTGAGCGCCTCCAGGGCTTCGGCCTCACCCTCGGCGTGGAGACGGATCGTGCCGTCCTCCTCGTTGCGCACCCACCCTTGCAGGCCGAGGTCCCGCGCTCGCGCGCGGGTGAACTCCCGGAAGCCGACCCCCTGGACGCGACCGCTGACGGTGG
>DASSZV010000042.1:0-15535 GCA_035702765.1 Solirubrobacteraceae bacterium | reverse complement strand
CTCCGGCAAGGACCCCTCCAAGGTCGACCGCTCGGCCGCCTACGCGGCCCGCTACGTGGCCAAGAACATCGTCGCGGCCGGTCTCGCCGACCGCGCCGAGGTCCAGGTCGCCTACGCGATCGGCGTCGCCAAGCCGGTGTCCGTGCTCGTCGAGACCTTCGGGACCGAGAAGGTCGGCCGCGGCCGCATCATGGAGCTGGTGAACGAGTTCTTCGACCTGCGTCCGGGCGCCTTCCGCGACTATCTCCGGCTCCACCGCCCGATCTACCAGAAGACCGCCGCCTACGGTCACTTCGGTCGTGAGGATCCCGATTTCACCTGGGAGGCGACCGACAAGGCCGCCGCCCTGCGCGAGGCCGCGGGCCTCGGCGCCACCGTCGGCGCCTGAGCGCGGTCGCTCCCGGAGCCCGTCCGCTCCCGCGGACGGACGCGCAGAGCCCGGCTGTGGGCCGGGCTCCGGGGTGACCTCGCCGTCGGCGCTGAGCCCACGGCGAGGGGTGCCCGGCCGGTTCCGGCTCAGAGCACGGCCACGATGAACCCGAGGGCCAGCACGACTCCGGCGATCACCGCGGTGAGCTGGGCGGCGGCGGCGGCGTCGGAGGCAGAGCCGTCCCGGGACCACAGCGCCGGGGATCCGATGACGACGCTCGCCCAGGCGGCGTCGAGATCACCGGCGTGGGAGGCGGCGACCGCCCCGACGACCCGGGCGCAGGCGTCGAGCACGAAGCCGAAGCCCAGCAGCGGGTCCCCCGCGCCCAGGCCGATGACGCCGCCGCCGACCGCGAGCTCGAGCACGACGACGATGACGAGCATGATCCCGGTGCTCACGTCGCCCACGCCGCCGGGCGTGCCGCCCGTCCGGCCCCGGCGGCTCGCGCCGGCGCGGGTCCGCGCCCCGGCGCCCGGGCCGCCGGTCCGGGCTCCCGGGGCGGTCGCCGCGCCGGGGCCGGGCCCCGGCGCGGCCCCGGACGCGTCGGTCTGGGCCGCCGGCGGGGGCGCCCCGGGACTCCAGCCCGCGGCGTGCAGCCGCGCCAGCAGCTCCGGGGTCGGGTCGTCGCTCGGGGCGCCGGCCAGCGCATGGGGCGCTCCGCTGAGCAGGACGAGGCCGTGGGCGGGCACCTGCTCCTCACACAGGCGACGCAGCTGCGGATCAGCGCTGGTGATGACGACGACGTGGTTGCGCGGGTAGTACGCGTCGACGACGACCCACTGGCCGCTGTGGGGGTCCGTCAGCCAGGCGAAGCGATGCTCGCGCCGGGCCGTCTCGCCGAGAACGCCGTCCAGGCGGCCCAGCAGCCCGGCCGTCGCGTCACCCTCCTCCAGCGCCATCGTGGGCGCACTCTACGCTCAGGCCCGCCCATGGACGCCCACACGATCGCGCGGGTTCTCCCCCTGACCCAGACGCGCGCGCTGCGTGGGGTCTTCGACTACGCCGTGGGTGCGCACCCGGTGGAGGTGGGCTCGGTCGTCACCGTGCCGTTCGCCGGGCGCCGGCTGCTGGGCGTCGTCGCGTCGCTGGCCGGCCACACGGAGATCCCGGCGGACCGGCTGGCCGCCGTGGAGAGCGTGCTCGCCGTGTCGCTCGCACCCGATCTCGTCGAACTGGCCGGATGGATGGCCGCCGAGTACTGCTCCACCCCCGCCCGTGCCCTGTCGCTCATGCTCCCCCCGGGTCTCGCCCGCGGCATGGGCGAGAAGCGGGTGCTCGTGGCCCAGCTCACCGCGGCGGGCCGGGCCGCCGTCGCGGAGCTCGGCTCCCCCGCGGGTCGGGCCGCCCTCGCAGAGCGCGGGTCGGTGAGGGGGCGGCGGGGCCTGAGTGAGGGCCAGCTCGCCGCGCTGCGGGCCCTGGCCGAGGCCGGTCCGACGCCCGCCGCAGCGCTGGGCACCGCGCTGCTGCGCCGCCTCGAGGGCCGTGGCCTGGTCACCATCGACGCCGCGCCCACGGGCCGGTTGCCTCGCCGCCACCACGTCTCCTCCAGCGCGGCGAGTGCCCCGCGGCTCAACGCCGACCAGCGGGCCGCGCTGGTCGCGATCCTCGCCGCTCTGGAGACGCGCCGGGGCGAGGAGCTGCTCCTGCACGGCGTCACCGGGTCGGGCAAGACCGAGGTGTACCTCGAGGCCGCCCGGGCGACCCTCGCCGCCGGACGCGGCGTGATCATCCTCGTCCCGGAGATCGGCCTCACCCCGCAGGCCCTTGCGCGCTTCGAGGCGCGCCTGGGCTCCGTCGTCGCCGTGCTGCACTCCGGTCTCAGTCCTGGCCAGCGCCACGACGAGTGGCTGCGCCTGCGCCGCGGTGAGGCCCGCGTCGCGGTCGGGGCGCGCTCGGCCGTGTTCGCCCCCCTGGAGGACATCGGGTTGATCGTCGTCGACGAGGAGCACGAGAGCTCCTACAAGCACGAGGGTGATCCCCGCTACGACGCGCGCCGGGTCGCCGCCCGCCGGGCCGCGCTGTTCGGCGCGGTCCTGCTCGGCGGCTCGGCGACCCCGCGTCCGGAGAGCGCAGCCACCCAGCGGATCCTCGTGATGCCCCAGCGCGTCGACGGCGGGCGCCTGCCCGAGGTGACCGTCCTGGACATGCGTGGCCTCCACCACCCGCTCCATCCCGACGTCCGCCTCGCCCTGGGCGAGGTGCGCCGGGCGAGGGAGAAGGCCGTCGTGCTGCTCAACCGCCGCGGCTGGTCAAACTTCCTCACCTGCGCGGACTGCGGCCGGGTGTGGAAGTGCCCCAACTGTGACGTCTCTCTCGTCCTGCACCGTTCCGGTGGGCTGATGGCCTGTCACCACTGCGGCCACCGTGAGCCGATCCCCCACGGCTGCCCCGACTGCGGCTCGGTGTCGGTGGCCCGGCATGGGGCGGGCACCGAGCGTCTCGAGCACGAGCTCGCCGCCGCGCTGCACAGCGGCCCCGACTTCCCCGTGCTGCGCCTGGACGCCGACTCCAGCGGGCTGGAGGCCCGCGCGGACACGCTCGCCGCCTTTCACGCCGCCCCCGCCGGGGTGCTCGTCGGCACGCAGATGATCGCCAAGGGCCACGACTTCGCCGACGTCTCCCTCGGGGTCGTGCTCGACGCCGACGCGACCCTGCGCTTTCCCGACTTCCGGGCTGAGGAGCGCACCTTCAGCCTGCTCACCCAGCTGGCCGGCCGGACCGGCCGGGGGGGCGCCGGCACCGGGCGGGTCCTCGTCCAGACCCTCGCGCCGGCCGCGCGGCCGATCCAGCTCGCCGCCCGCCACGACACCGACGCGTTCCTCGCCGGGGAGCTCACCCGGCGCCGCGCGCTCGGCTACCCGCCCTACGGCACGCTCGTCCGGATCATCTGCTCGAGCCCCGACCCGGAGGCCCCGACGCGGGCGGCAGCCGAGCTGGGTCGCCGGATCACCGCGGCGGCGCCGCCGTCCGTTGCCGTGCTCGGCCCGGCGCCGCTGTTTCTGTTGCGCCGCCGCCACCGCGCGCAGCTGCAGATCCGCGCGACCGAGCGGGCGGCGACGATCGCCGCCGTGGCGGCGGCCGTCGACGGCCTGGTCGGTGACCGGCTGATGCGCGACGTCGCCATGTCCGTCGACGTCGACCCCCAGTAGCTCGGCGCCGGGTCCGCGTGCGCTTGCGCCCCGGCTCAACGGGGGCGATGACCGCAGCGACGAACCGCGCCCGTCCGCGGCGCCGGCGCTTTTACACTGGTGCCGAGATGGCTGACACCGCTGCCCCGACCCCGAACGCCGAGCACGTCGAGGAAACCCCCGAGGGCGAGGCCCTCGAGACGGCCGAGCCGGCGGAGATCGACCCCGAGGTCCTGGCCCGGCGCGATGCCGCGCTCGCGCAGGTGCGCAAATTCGGTGATCCCGTCTTGCGCGAGAAGGCGCGGCCGATCACCGTCTTCGACGACGCCCTGGGCGCCGAGATCGAGCGGATGGCCCACATCATGCATGACGGGCTGGGCATCGGCCTGGCCGCCACGCAGCTTGGCGCCCTGCGGCGCCTGCTCGTCTACCGGGTCCAGTCCGAGGGTCCCGTCACCGCCCTCATCAACCCGGAGATCGAGTGGCACTCGCGGGAGGCCGAGATCTCGGCCGAGGGCTGTCTCAGCCTGCCCCGCGTCCACGTCGAGGTCGAGCGCCCGGTGCACATCCGCGTGCAGGCCCAGGATGCCCGGGGCGAGCGGATCCTCATCGAGGCGTCCGGCCTCGAGGCCCGGGTCATCCAGCACGAGCTCGATCACCTCGACGGGATCCTGATCCTCAAGCGCACCTCCCGCGAGGAGCGCAGGGAGGCCCTGCGGACCCTGCGCGAGTGGCAGGACAGCCGCGCCGCCTGAGGCGGGCGATCCCAGCTCGTGACCGCGACCGTCTTCCTCGGGACCTCCGAGTTCGCCGCGGCGATCCTCGCCCGCCTGCACGACTCCCCGCACCGGCCCGCGCTCGTGCTCAGCCGCCCCGACGCCCCCCGGGGCCGGGGCCGGCGCTTGGCGGCTCCGCCGGTGATCACCCTGGCCCGCGAACTCGGCCTCCCGACCGCCCAGCCCGTCTCGGTAAACACCCCCGAGACCCTGGCCGAGATCACCGCGGCGGGGGCCGGACTCGCCGTCGTCTGCGCCTTCGGCGCGCTCATCAAGCCGCCCCTGCTCAGTGCCATGCCGATCCTCAACGTCCACCCCAGCCTGCTGCCGCGTTGGCGCGGGGCGGCGCCGGTCGAGCGGGCGATCCTCGCCGGGGATCGGCACACCGGCGTGTCGATCATGGCCCTCACCGCCGGGCTCGACAGCGGCCCGGTCTGCCTCACCCGGGCGGTGGCGATCGCCGCGGACGACGACTACGGCTCTCTCAGCGCGCGACTGCAGGGCCTGGGCGGCGACCTCCTCGTGGAGGCGATCGACACCTCCCCGCCCTTCATCGAGCAGCCCGAGGCGGGCGTCACCTACGCGGAGAAGATCACCCCCGAGGATCGTCGGCTGGAGCCTGCCGGCGCGACGGCCACCGAGCTCGCCCGGCGGGTCCGCGCGCTGTCGCCCCACATCGGGGCTCACCTCGAGCTCGGGGACGGCGCCCGACTGGGGGTCTGGTCGGCCCGCCCCGTCGACGCGGGGGAGGGGCCGCGCTTCATCGCCTGCCGCGAGGGCGTGCTCGAGCTGCTCGAGGTCCAGCCCGCCGGCAGGCGGCGTATGCCCGCGGCCGACTGGGCCCGCGGGCTCGCCCGGTGAGCGTCGCGCCCGCCCGGCGGGTCGCCTTCACGGTCATCCGTCGCGTCCTGGAGCAGGGCGCCTACGCCGACCGGGCCCTGCACGCGGAGGCGGCCGGCGCCGGGCTGGATCCGCGTGACCGCGCCCTGGCCACCCAGCTCGCCTTCGGCACGATCCAGCGGCGGCGGACGCTCGACCATCTCATCGACGCGCTCTCGAGCCGGCCCGTGGAGCGTCTCGACGTGCCGGTCCGCGTCGCGCTCGAGCTCGGCCTGTTCCAGCTCGTCCTGCTCGACGGCATCCCCGCCCACGCGGCGGTGCACGAGAGCGTCGAGCTGGTGAAGCGCGGTCCCGGCGGCCAGGGGGCCGCCGGTCTGGTGAACGCCGTGCTCCGCCGCGCTCGGCGCGAGGCGCCCGCCCGGCTCGCCGCGCTGGACGACGCCACCCCGGAGTCCGCCGCGCTGCTGCACTCCGTGCCCGACGAGCTGGCGCGGCTGTGGTTCGCCCAGTACGGGCCGGAGCTGGCGCGGGACCTGCTCGGCGCCGTCAACCGGCCCGCCGAGTCCTCGCTGCGGATCAACACCCTGGGACCCCCCACGGTGCCGCTGGACTGGCATGCGGCGCCGCGGTGGTCGGGCCCGGGGACCGCGGGAGCGCCGGAGCTGCCCGAGGCCCGCATCCTCACCCGGGGCGTCGACCTGTTCGCCACGCCCCAGTGGGCGGCGGGGGAGATCATGCCCCAGGCGCGGGCCTCGATGCTCGTGGCCCGCACCCTGGACCCGCGGCCCGGAGAGCGGGTGCTCGATCTCTGTGCGGCGCCCGGCGCCAAGACGACCCATCTGGCCGCCCTCATGGGCGGCCAGGGCGAGCTCGTCGCCGTCGAGGTCCACCCGGGCCGGGCCGAGGCGCTCGGGCGCACCGCCGAGCGCATGGGCGCCACCAACGTGCGCGTGCTCTGTGCGGACGGGCGCCGCCTCCCCGCCGAGCTGGGCGACTTTGACCGCGTGCTCGTCGACCCGCCCTGCAGCGGGCTGGGCACCCTGCAGTCCCGGCCCGACATCCGTTGGCAGAACCGACTCGACCACGTCACCGCGCTCACCGCCAAGCAACGCGAGCTGCTCGACGCCGCCGCCGCCCGCACCCGCTCCGGGGGACGGCTCGTCTACTCGGTCTGCACCCTCCATCACGCCGAGTCCGAGGCGATCGTCGACGCCTTCCTCGCCGCTCGGCCCGACTGGCGGCCCGGCCCCCGCTACACGACGCTGCCCAGCCTCGATCACACCGACGGGTTCTTCATCGCGGCCCTGGAGCGCGCCGGCTCCACCGCGTCGGGGTGAGCGCCGCCCGGAACGCCGGGGTGCGCGCGGAGAGGACCGGCGCCGGCGGTACTCTCGCTGGCGTGGCAGATGTGATTCGGCTCGGCGCGGAGTGCCCGGCCTGTGGCGAGCCCTGGCTGAGGGCGACCGCCGCGGGCAACTATCGCTGTGTGAACTGCCTGGGGCGCTTCGAACTCCTGTCGATGTGCCCCAACTGCGGCGAACACTCGACAATCGTGCGCATGTCCTCCACCGCCGTCGTCGCCTGCAACCATTGCGGCGCCTCCATGCTGAGACCCGTATGAGCTGGTACACCGAACGCCAGATCGCCCCGTCGATCCTCTCCGCCGACTTCGGCGACCTGCGCGCCCAGGTGCGCGAGGTGCTCGACGCGGGCGCGAAGGTCATTCACGTCGACGTGATGGACGGCCACTTCGTCCCGCCGATCACCTTCGGTCCCGTTGCCGTCTCCGCGCTTGCCGACGCCGTCCACGGCGCGGGCGCGCAGATCGACGTCCACTTGATGATCGAGCGGCCCGAGCAGCAGATCCCCGACTTCCTGCGCGCGGGTGCGGACTCCATCACCGTCCACGCCGAGGCGACGCCACACGTCCATTACGCCCTGGCGATGATCCGTGACGGCGGCGCGGCCGCCGGCCTGGCGCTGTGTCCGGCCACGCCGGTCGGCGCGGTCGTCGACGTGCTCGACACCCTCGACCTCGTCCTCTGCATGAGCGTCAACCCCGGATGGGGCAACCAGACGCTGATCCCGCACTCCCTGGCCAAGCTCGCGGACCTGCGCGAGGTCCTGGATGATCGTCACGGCCTGGAGGTCGACGGCGGCGTCCACGACGGCACCGCGGCTCAGGTCGCCGCGGCGGGGGCGAACCTGCTCGTGGCCGGCTCGGCGGTGTTCGGTGCCGAGGATCCGGCGGAGGCCTTCCGCTCCCTGCGCGAGCGCGCATGGTGAGGTCGGCCCGGGCGGCGCTGGCCGGCCTCGTCCTCATGCTCGGGCTGGCCGCGTGCGGCGGCTCAGGGTCGCCGGCCAAGGTGACCCCGACCGCGTACGTGAGCGCGCTGTGCCGCGCCGTGGCGCCCTTTGAGCGTGACGTCGCCACCGCCTCGAGTCATCTCACCGGGGCGGCCTCCCAGAGCCTCACGGCCTCCCGGGACCGGCTGGTCAGCTACCTCGGGGCGCTGGCCCAGGACAGCGCGACGGCCCAGCATCGCCTCAGCGCCGCGGGGGTTCCCGACGTCAAGGACGGAGCGGCCTTTGCCAGCACGATCGTCTCCACCTTCTCACGGCTGCACAACGCCTTCGCCCGGTCGGTGAAGGTCGCCTCGGGCCTGCCGACCACGAACCGGGCCGCGTTCTCGGTCGGGGCCACCCAGCTGGCCACGGCGGTGAAGGAGTCGGTCGGCCAGCTGGGGGCCGGGCTCTCCACGCGCTCGAACCCCGTCCTGGACCGGACGGCCGCCAAGCTCGCGGTCTGTCACACCCTCTGAGGGCGGCGCTCCGGCGTCCGCGTGCTCGTCCGGTAGGCGAGACCCAGCAGACCGGCGAGCAGCGCGGTGGCCACCAGATAGCCGACCTCGACCCGCCAGACCTTCGCGTCGGGCCCCGAGCCGACGGTCGGCAGCGCGACGAACAGCACGAAGACGACGGCCGAGGCGAGCCAGGCCGCGGCGGCACGGGCGGAAAGGCCACGGGCGAGCAGCGCCTGGTTGAGGGTGCCGGCGCCCAGATGACAGCCCATGCCCAGGCCGACGAGGGCCAGTCCGAAGCGGTTCCACGGGTAGTGCGTGGCCCCCGCGGCGTGGCTCTGGAGCACGTGGCTCATGACGAAGGGCCCGATGGCCAGCAGCCCCAGGGCGACCGCTCCGGAGAAGGCGGCGATGACGATCACGGTGAGGCGGATCGCGCGGGCGAACTCGGTCCGGGAGCCGGAGGCCTCCATCGAGGTGAGGTGCGGGAGGATCGAGGTCTGCAGAGCCTGGAAGAGCTGCAGCGGCGCGCGCACGATGAGCAGCACGTTGAACACGAAGCCGGCCAGCCCGCTGGTGATGCCTCCGCCGCCGCGGCTGAGCGCGACGATCAGCACGCCGGCGTTCATCAGCGTCTGCTCAGAGGCCATGATCGCCACCACGGCCACGGCGAAGCCCCCGCCGTGACGGAGCGACAGGTCGGTCGAGGCCGCCTCCAGCGACTCCCCACCCGGCCCCGAGGTGAGCGCGGCGTCGGCGAACTCCACCTCGGCGGTCACCGCCGCCGACGCTGGAGTGGGTCCGGGTCGACCCGCCCCGGCGCCACCCCCGCCGGCGAGCCGCCGGAAGGCGAAGGGGAGCACGCTGAGGGAGGCGAACGGTGCCACCGCCATCCCCAGGCCGACCGCTCCCAGATGGGATCCGACGGCGAGCGCGGCGGCGATGGCGAAGATGAACCGGCTCGTCGACTCGAGGAACACCAGGCCGCCGTAGAGGGCGAAGCGACGGTTGCCGGCCAGCCAGCCCCGCGCGAAATAGGAGCCGGCATAGGCGAGCACGCCGACGACGAGGATCCAGAAGAGCTCCTCAGAGCCCTTGAAGAGTCCGTGGACGATGCGTCGCTGCAGGGCCAGGGCGCTGAGCAGGAACAGCAGGGCGAAGAGGCCCTGGATGAGCGCGGGCACGCGCAGGACGCGCGCACTGTGGTCCCCGCGGGCGTGCCGGTCGGCGATCGTGCGGCTGAGCAGCTGCTCCACCGGCCGGTAGATGACGCAGAGAATCACGTACATGATCGCCCAGCAGATCGAGATCCGGCTGTAGTCCGCCGGGGTGAGCAGATTCGCCGCCAGCGCCAGATAGGCGAAGGTGAACAGCCCCGTCGAGGCGATCCCCACCGAGAGGATCCGCGCGCCGGAGGCGAACTCGCGGGTGCGGTCAGCCGACGCGGACAAGGACCATCGTCCACGGGAACGGGGAACGCGCCTCGATCACCTCGCCGTGGCGGGCGAGCATGGCGAGGAACCCGCGCTTGCTCCAGTGGTTGATGTGCCCCGGCGTGTTCCCCAGCTCGCCCAGGTAGGCGCCGCGGGCGACGTTGAGGACGCGCCAGAGCGGCTCATGGGGCACGGAGACGAGCAGGTGCCGGCCGGCCACGCGGGCCATCTCGGCGACGACGCGCTCGGGACCGGGGACGTGCTCGAGCACCTCGGTGGCGCAGACGAGGTCGAACTCGCCGTCGGCGTAGGGCAGGCCGCCGGTGACGTCGAGGCTGCGCAGCTCGAGGTTGGGACGGCGGCGCTGCTCCCAGTGGGCGGCCAGCTTGGGATCGTCCAGGTCGACCCCGACCACGCGGCGGTCACCGAGCCGCTGGGCCCACTGGCTGGTGAGCACGGCCTCACCACAGCCGATGTCGAGGATCGACTCCGGAGACGCGCGGCAAAAGAGCTGCTCGAGCGTGCCCTCGAAGCCGGCCATCAGGCGGCGGACGACCGGGTTGGTCGAGCCGTACTTGTCAAAGGTGTTCCCGGTGGGGACCGCGCCGGGGACCCCGGGGCTCGCGCCGGGAACGCCGGAACTCGTGCCGGGAACGGCGGGGCCCGCGGCGGCGTCGTCGAGGCTCATACCTGGAGGCGCTCCTCGCTCGGGTCGGCGGTGACCGGCTCAGACGCGGGCGGCTGGGCGGGCTGGTAGTGCGACGGCGGGATCCCCAGCTGCAGCTCGATCCGGCGCACGCGCTCGAAGGTACGCTGGGACAGGGTCCGCTGGGCGTCGAGCAGGTCGCCGATGACACCCAGGGCGCCGAGCAGCATCGCCGCGTTGAAGAGCACCGCGCCGGCGATGAGCAGCTGGATGTGGCCGGAGTGCCCGCCGTTGGCGATGAAGGTGACGATGAAGTAGAAGAAGAAGGCCACCGCGACGAGCCCGAACAGTGCCGCCCCGGTCCAGAACACCTTCAGCGGCTGGTGCTGGGAGTAGATGCGGAAAATCGACAGGCCGTTGCGGCGCACGTAGGCACCCATCGACGGGAACAGCCGCGACTCCCGTGTCTTGGGGTTCGTGGTGATCGGCACGTGCCCCACGGCGGCGTTGAGTTTGCCCGCCTGGATCAGCGTCTCGAGTGTGTAGGTGAAGTTCGACACCGGCTGGATGGCCAGGGCGGCCTCCCGGTTGTAGGCGCGGAAGCCCGAGGTCGCGTCCGGCACCGTCGTGTTCGAGGCCTGGCGCACGACCCACGAGCCGACCCGCTGGAGGCGCTTCTTCAGCGGAGAGAAATGCTCGATGGTCATCACCTGACGGTCCCCGACGACCATGTCCGAGTGGCCCTCGAGGATCGGGCGGATGAGGTCGGGGATGCAGTCGGCGCGGTACTGATTGTCCGCGTCGGTGTTGACGATCACGTCGGCCCCGAGCTTCAGACAGGCGTCCAGACCGGCCTGGAAGCCGGCGGCCAGACCCTTGTTGTTGGTGAAGGAGACGATGTGATCGACCCCGCAGGCGCGGGCCACCTCGACGGTCGCGTCGGTCGAGCCGTCGTCGATCACCAGCCACTCGACGGTGTCGAAGCCCGCGACCTCCCGGGGCAGGTCCGCGAGGGTGGCCGGAAGCTGCTCCTCCTCGTTGAAGCAGGGGATCTGGATGATGAGCTTCATGGTCGGCAGACGGGTCACGCCCCGGGATGTGCCGCGTCGAGGACCCGACCGCGGCGCGATGTGCACACGGTAGCGGGATACTCGGGTCCGGTCATGGAGCTGGTCACCACCCCCACAGAGGTGGCGCCGCGTGGGCGCCTCACCGTCCAGCCTCCCGCCACGCGCCCGCCTCGGGGCCCGCGCCGGATTCGCCCCTCCGGCCCCGGGGTCGGTCTCGTTCTGCTGCTCGCCCTCACCCTCGGCCTGCGTCTCTGGGGGATCGGCCAGGGCCTGCCCTTCTCCTACAACGTCGATGAGGCCCAGCACTTCGTCCCCAAGGCGATCGGCTTCTTCGCGGGCGACTGGAACCCGCACTACTTCCTCAATCCGCCCGGCTTCTCCTACATGCTGGCGATCGTCTTCGAGGGCTGGTTCGGCTCCGCCGACGCGGCCGTCCGCAGTTACACGCTCGATCCCAGCGCGGTCTTCACGCTCGCCCGGGTCACCTGTGCGGTGCTCGGGACGGCCGCGGTGTGGCTGCTCTACCGGGCCGGTGTCGTGCTCATCGCCCGGCGCTGGGTCGCGCTGCTCGCCGCGGCCATCTTCGGAACCGCGTTCCTGCCCATCTACTACTCGCACCTGGCCCTCAACGACGTCCCGACGCTGTTCTGGGTGTGCGTCGCTCTGCGCGGGGTGGCGGGCGTCTGGCGCGAGGACCGCGGCCGCGATTACCTGCTGGCAGGCCTCGGCCTCGGTGTCGCCTCGGCGACGAAGTACACCGGTGGCTGGGTCGTGGTGCCCCTGCTGGTGGCCGCGGCCCGCGCGGCGCACGCGGGCGCGCCGGCGAACCCGCGCCGGCGGACCCACGCCCTGGGCTGGACCGCCGGGGCGCTGCTGGTCGCCCTTGGCGCCTTCTCGCTCGCCAACCCGTACTGGTTCCTGGACTTTCCCGCGTTCGTCTCGGGCATCGGGGCCCAGGCCTCAGCGGCCTCGGGCGCGTCGGAGCCGGCCAAGCTCGGCACCACCCCCGGGGGCGGGATCCTTTACTACCTGTGGACCTTCACCTGGGGTCTCGGTCTCGGTCCCGCGCTGGCCGCCCTCGCCGCCGCCGTCGGGCTGCTGTGGCAGCGGCGCCTGTGGCTGTTCGGCCTGCTCGTCCCCGGGCCCGTCGCCTTCCTCCTCTTCATGGGCCTGCAGGAGCGCTACTTCGGGCGCTGGCTGATGCCGATCTTCCCCGTTGTGGCCCTGCTCGGCGCCTGGGGCGCCGGGCAGCTGGTGGACTGGGGCGGGCGCCTGCGACGGCCGCTGACCGCGCCCTGGGCCGGAGCGCTGGTCGCCGTCGCGCTGCTCACCCAGAGCCTGGTCAGCGTCCTCCACGACGACCGCGTGCTCGCGCGGCCCTACACGACGAACCTCGCCCGCGCTTGGATGACCGCCCACATCCCGGCGGGTCAGAACGTCTACATCGAACCCGTCGTCCCGGGCAACTGGACCTCGGACCCCGGGCGGACGGACCCCTTCGAGCCCAACGGCGCCCGCTGGTACCAGTACCCCACCTGGCTCTCCACGCTCAGCCCCAGCGGCCGTGTGCTGCCGGATGGGGGCACGCGGCCGGTGACCCTCGACCAGTACGAGAAGACGCTCTACCCCGGACTCATCCAGCGCTTCGAGGCCCACGCCTTCTGCTGGGTCGTCTCCGGGTCGCTGCAGTCCGGCCGGGCGTTCGTGTCCCCGGGGGAGGCTCCGGCGGCGATCGCCTACTACCGCGAGCTGGCCCGCGTCGGCCAGCTCGTCTTCCGGGTCAGCCCCTACGCCCCCGGCGCGACCCCGGTCCCCTTCGGCTTTGACTGGAGCATCGACGAGTACCCCAGCCAGTACCGGCTGCCCGGACCGGTCATCAGCATCTACCGCCTCCACGGCGGCGCGTGCGCCGGCTGAGCGGCCGGCTCGCGCTGTGCGCGGCGCGAGCGGCACCCCGACCGCCTCGCCGGGGCCCCGGCCGCCGGACCCTATCCTTGATCCCAGCGTGACCCTGAGCACCGAGACCGACGCACGGCACCTGGCCCGAGCCGTGGAGCTCGCCGCACGCGGCCGCCACGCCGTGAGCCCGAATCCCCGGGTCGGGGCGGTCATCGTGGCTGGGGACGGCACGGTGCTCGGCGAGGGCTGGCACCGGCGGGTCGGTGGACCCCATGCCGAGGTCGAGGCCATCCGTGACGTCGCGGCCCGGCGCGGGGAGGCCCCGGACCTCTCGGGCGCGACGATCTACGTCTCCCTGGAGCCCTGCTGCCATCAGGGGCGGACCCCGCCGTGCACGCGGGCGATCGTCGAGGCGGGCATCGGCCGTGTGGTCGTCGCCTCCGACGATCCCTCCGAACACGCCTCCGGACGCGGCCTGGGCATCCTGCGCGACGAGGGCGTCCAGGTCGTCATGGCCACGGGCGAGATCGTCACCGCCGCACGGCGGCTCAATCAGCCCTTCCGCAAGCACGCCCGCACCGGCCGGCCCTGGGTCCTCTTCAAGGCCGCCATGTCTCTTGACGGCAAGGTCGCGACCTCCTCCGGGGACTCCCAGTGGATCTCCTCGGAGCTGAGCCGCCAGCGCGTGCATCAGTGGCGGGCCGACGCCGACGCCGTCGCCGTGGGCATCGGCACGGCCCTGGCTGACGACCCGCAGCTCACCGCTCGCCTGGACCCGCCGGTCGCCCGTCAGCCGCGCCGGGTCGTCTTCGACTCGCTCGCGCGCTTGGCGCTCAGCTCGCGGCTCGTGGCCGGGGTGAGCGAGGTGCCGCTCACCGTCGTCGTCTCCCGGGCGGCGCCCCGCGCGGCCACCGACGCCCTCGAGGTCCACGGCGTCGAGGTGATCGTCGCCACCGGCGAGCATGAGCCGGCGCGGGTGCGCTCGGCACTGGACCAGCTCGGTGCCCTGGGCGTCACCTCACTGCTGCTCGAGGGCGGGCCCCGGCTCGCCGGCGCCTTCTTCGACGCCGGCGAGATCGACGAGATGCGCTTCTTCATCGCGCCGCTGCTGCTCGGCGGGCGCACGGCGCGGGACCCGCTGGAATCCGCGGGCGTCGACAAGGTGGCGGACGCGGTCCGTCCCCTCGATCTGCATTGGGAGCGCAGCGGCGAGGACCTGCTCGCCGTTGCCCGGCTGAAGGAGTACTAGGGCGATGTTCACAGGACTGGTCGAGGATCTGGGCGAGATCGTCGAGGTGTCGCGCTCCGGCGACGGCGTCGTGCTCGCCATCGCCACCGGGCTGGCCCCGGAGATCACCGTGGGCGACTCGATCGCCACCAACGGGGTGTGTCTCACCGCGGTGGCGGTGGGGGAGGGGTCCTTCCGCACCGAGGTGATGAACGAGACGCTCGTGCGCAGCTCACTCGCCGGTCTGGAGCCCGGCGCCCGGGTGAACCTCGAGCTCGCCATGCGCGCCGGGGACCGGCTCGGCGGTCACATCGTCCAGGGCCACGTCGACGGGGTGGGCCATGTGCGCGCGATCGAGCCCGACGGCTTTGCCCGGCGCGTCACCGTGGAGGCTCCGGCGGAGCTGCTGCGCTACATCGTCTTCAAGGGTTCGATCACCGTCGACGGGGTCTCGCTCACCGTCGCGACCCTCGACAGCACATCCTTTACCGTATCTCTCATCCCCGAGACCCTCGAGCGCACCACCCTCGGAGCCGCTCGCCTCGGGAGTTCCGTGAATCTGGAGGTCGACATCGTGGCCAAATACGTCGAGCGCCTGGCGGCGGCGAGCCTCGCCTCAGCCGGGGTGATCACCCCGGCCACGCCCAGGGATGCCGCTCCGGCGGGGATCGTCGGGGAGGTCCGGGCATGAGCACGCTCGAGGTGCCGTTCGCCACCATCGAGGAGGCGCTGGAGGACATCGCCGAGGGCAAGATGGTCGTCGTCGTCGACGACGAGGACCGCGAGAACGAGGGTGACCTGGTGAGGGCGGCCCAGTTCGTCACCCCGGACGCGATCAACTTCATGACCCGCCAGGCCGGCGGCTGGATCTGCCTCACGCTCACGCCCGAGCGCTGTGACGAGCTCGGCCTCGAGCTGATGACGCTGAAGAACGAGTCGATGCACGAGACCCCGTTCACGGTCACCATCGAGGCGGCCGAGGGGGTGACCACCGGCATCTCCGTCCACGATCAGGCGCGCACCATGCAGGTGGCCATCGACCCGACCAAGGGCCCGCGCGACATCGTCCAGCCCGGGCACGTGCACCCGCTCAAGGCCAAATCCGGTGGGGTGCTCGAGCGCACCGGTCACACCGAGGCCTCGGTCGACCTCGCGCGCCTGGCCGGGCTGAACCCGGCCGGGGTCATCTGCGAGATCCAGAACGAGGACGGCACGATGGCCCGCGGCGGTGACCTGGCCGCCTACTGCTTCAAGCACGGGCTGAAGATGATCACCATCGCCGAC
>DASSZV010000106.1:0-7622 GCA_035702765.1 Solirubrobacteraceae bacterium | reverse complement strand
CGCGGGGTCCCGCGGTTCATCCGCGTGCTCGAGGAGACCTTCTAGGCCCACGGCCGCGCGCGGCGCCCCCTCGGTCGGGCGGCCCCCGTCCGCGGGGGGGCGGCCCCGCCCGACGGAACCCGAACCGGCGGCTGTGGCATGCTCAGCGTCCCCATGACCGGCCTGATCGAGCGCTTCCGTGACCGTCTGCCCTTTGCCGAGGGTGACCCCGTCATCTCCCTCGAGGAGGGATCGACGCCCCTGATGTTCGCCCCCCGGCTCTCCGAGCGGGTCGGCGCCGAGGTCCACCTCAAGCTCGAGGGGCTCAACCCGACGGGTTCGTTCAAGGACCGGGGGATGACCTGCGCGGTGTCCGCGGCCGTCCGCGACGGCGCCGAGGCAGTCATCTGCGCGTCCACCGGCAACACGGCGGCGTCACTGGCCGCCTACGCCGCGCGGGCGGGGATCCGCGGCGTGGTGATCGTCCCCCAGGGCAAGATCGCCGTGGGGAAGCTCGCCCAGGCGCTCATGTACGGCGCCCGGGTCATCTCGCTCAACGGCAACTTCGACGCCGCGCTGAAGCTCGTGCGCCAAGTCGCCTCCGAGCATCCCATCTCGCTCGTCAACTCGGTGAACGACTTCCGCATCGAGGGTCAGAAGACGGCGGCCTTCGAGATCGCCGAGGAGCTCGGCAGCCTCGACGCGCTGTGCATCCCCGTGGGCAACGCGGGCAACATCACCGCCTACTGGAAGGGCTTCCGCGAGGCGGGCCTGACCCCGCGGATGTTCGGCTTCCAGGCCGCCGGGGCGGCCCCGCTCGTCCATGGTCACCCGGTCGCCGCGCCCGAGACGGTCGCCTCGGCGATCCGCATCGGCAACCCGGCCCGCTGGGAGCAGGCGATGGAGGCGATGACCTCCTCGGCCGGCGGGGTGAGCGCGGTGACCGACGCCCAGATCCTCGAGGCCTACCGCTTCCTCGCCCGGGAGGAGGGGGTCTTCTGCGAGCCCGCCTCGGCCGCCTCAGTGGCCGGCCTGATGGTCCATGGCGCCGGGGGTGCCGAGCGGATCGCCTGCGTGCTCACCGGCAACGGCCTCAAGGATCCCGATACGGCGATGAGCCAGGTCGGCGGGGTCATCGCCTGCGAGGCCGAGCTCGGGGCGATCGAGCGGGCTGTGCTGTGACGCTGGCCCGGCGCCGCCTGGTGCGCGTGCCCGCCTCCTCGGCGAACCTGGGGCCCGGCTTCGACGTGCTCGCCGCCGCGCTCGCCCTCCATCTCGAGGTCGAGGTCGAGGAGACCGGTCACTTCGCCGTGCACACCGACCTGCCGGTGCGCCGCGACCGCCAGAACCTCACCGTGCGGGCCTTCGAGCGGCTCGCTCCGGCCGATGACTTCACCTTCACCGTGCGCTCGAAGATCCCCCTGTCGGGCGGGCTGGGCTCCTCCGCCGCCGCCGTCGTGGCCGGCCTGATGGCCGCGGACTCGATCTTCGAACTCGACGCCGACCTGCTCGGGCTGGCCACCGAGATCGAGGGCCACCCCGACAACGCCGCCGCCTCGCTGAGCGGCGGCTTCGTCATCGCCGGCCAGGGCCGTGTCGACCGCATCGAGGCGCCGCTCGGCCTGGAGGCCCTGCTCGTCGTCCCCGAACGTGCCGTGCGCACCGCTGAGGCACGGGCCGCGCTCGCCGACACGGTCCCCCGCGGCGACGCCGTCTTCAACGTCGGCGCCGCGGCGCGGCTCACCCTGGGCCTGGCCCGGGGTGACGTCGAGCTGATCGCCGCCGGGCTCCAGGACCGCCTCCACCAGCCCGCCCGGGCGCATCTGTTCCCGCAGTCGGCCGAGCTGCTCGCGCGGGCGCCGGCGCTGGGTGCCCTCGGCGCGACGGTGTCCGGAGCTGGGCCGACCGTGCTCATGTGGACCCAGGTCGAGAGCACGGGGATGGTCTTCGAAGCGCTGCGCCGGGCCACCACGGGCTGGGCGAGCGTCCTGCGGGCGCCCTTTGAGCCCCAGGGCGCCTACGTGCGCGAGCTCTAGGCGGGGCCGTCCGCGGTCTCGCCGGGCTCCGCGGGCCGCGGCGGCTTCATGGCCTCCGATGCCGCTGCGGGGTCTGCGGACACGGGGGCCCGCGGCGGGGGCGGGCCGGCGATGGCAGCGGCGAGGTCGGCCAGGCGCATCTGGGCCTCGCGCAGGCCGAGGCGACGCAGCAGCTCGTCGGCGATGTTGAGGTAGTCGGCCCCCAGGTCCGGGCGGTAGTCGATGATCGACACCGCGCGCTCGGCTGACTCGGCGTAGGCGATCGACGCGCGCACCGTCGTGTCGAGCAGCTTCTCGCCGAAGTGTGCGCGCAGGGACTCGAACGCCTCGCGCGAGTGCCGCGTGCGCATATCGGCGATGTTGAGGATCACCCCGAGCCACTGCAGATCGGGGTTCAGCGACTCACGGGCCAGTTCGATCACCCCGAGTGCCTGCTCGACGCCCTGCATGGCGAAGTATTGGGCCTCGGCCGAGAGCAGTGCCCAGTCGGCGGCGACGAGTGCGTTGACGGTGAGCAGACCGAGCGACGGTGGGCAGTCGATGAGCACGACGTCATAGCTGTCCCTCACGCTGCGCAGGGCACGCTTGAGCGTCAGCTCACGCCCGATCTTGCCGCCGAGCATGAGCTCGGCCTCGGCGAGGTTAAGGTTGGCCGGAATGACGTCCTGATGGATCGCCGCCGCGGTCGGGGCGCGGTCGCAGAGGACGTCACCGATCGTCGGCTCCGCCTCGGGGTCGATGTCGAGGTAGTCCGAGAGATTACCCTGCGGATCCAGATCGACGGCGAGCACGGACAGGCCGAGGCGCCGGAAGACGTCGGTGAGGGTGCGCACCGTCGTCGTCTTGCCGGTGCCCCCCTTCTGTGACAGGACGGCGATGATGGCCATGGTCGGGCCATGCTAGGCGCTCGGCCAACGGAGATCAGTATCCGCGGCGGCGGTGCTGATCTCAGTCGGTGGACCGGCAGCGGGAGATCGCCGGAGCGCTCGCGCCGGGGTGCGGAGGGTGCCCCGGCGGTTCCGGCGCCGTGTGCGGCTCAGGCCTTGTCGGCGGCCGGGGTGCTGAAGCGCATGCCCGAGACGGCCGGGATGTCCATGAAGTGGAGGTGGTGACGGCCGATGACGAGCTCGTCGCCGTCGGCGAGGGTGCTCCACTCCACGCGCTCGCCGTTGACGAACACGCCGTTCAGGGAGCGGTCGTCGAGCACGCGCAGTCCGTCGGGCTGGCGCACGATGAGCGCGTGGCGGCGCGACACGGTCGGGTCGTCGAAGCGGATGTCCGCGGCGAGCGACCGGCCCACCCGCGTCCACTCGCGGCGCAGGGGGAAGCTGATGACCTCACCGTCGACGGAGCGGTAGCCCAGATACTGTCCGGGGATCTCGATCCCATCCCGCAGCTCAGTGAGCCACGCGTTGTCGTCGAGGACCACGGTGTCGGCGCCGAAGTCGAGCACGGGGGAGGCTGCCGTGGTGAAGAGCGAGGCCCGGACGAACTGGCGTCCGCCACAGTTCGGGCACACGGGTAGGCCGTCGACGGCGTCGAGCGACACCTCGAACTCGCACTCGGTGCAGCGGAAGGTTCCGGTCCCGGCAACGTCGCCTGACATCCAAGCTCTCATTGCACGACTCTCCTTAGGGCGATCAGGGGAAACGCGCCGCTGGGGGCGAAGGCGCGCCTTGGCGAAGTGTACCCCCGCAGCCGCAGGTGAAACCCGTACTTCCCCCGCAGACACGACGCTCGGCGGTCGGGGGCAGGGAAGCCGACGTCCAGCCCGAACTCCCCGTCATGGCCTCAGAGATCCTCGGCGTACTCACCCGGAGCGACGGCCTCGGGCGCCGCTCCCATACTCCCCGACCCGTCACGGCCGAACCGGCCAGCCTCGAAGTGGCGCTCCTGCGCCGCGGCCTGGCCGGGGGAGGGGATCACCTCGAACGCTGCGGTCGCTGCGCCCGCACCCTGCTGCTCGGCGAGCGGGTGTACGAATACGGCTCGGGGGCCCTCCGCTGTGAGCTCTGCCGCGAGCGGGAGCGCCAGGCTCCGGCCGACAGCCACACCGTGCACGGGCCGGCCTTCGGACACTCCATCCGCGTCATCGATCGACGCTCACGGGCCTGAACCGCGGGCACGCGCGCGACAACCGCGGACGGGTGAGGTCCCCGGTGGCGGACGGGTGAGGTCCCCGGTGGGACCGCCGGGCCGGCCAGACCGCACGTCGGTCGCCCGGATGGGTACACTCCGGCCCGCTTTGGAAGTCACGAGAACGCACCGAACCCTTCGCCTCGCCGGCCTTGTCGCCGCGGTCGCCGCCGCCCTCCTGCTGTCCGGCTGCTCGCTCACCGGGCGCACCGTCCTCGGCGGCATCACCCAGAACCAGCTCTCGGCCGGCGTCGAGCCCTACTTCAACGTGGGCGGCGTCACCTACCAGATTCAGGAGAGCCGCCAGCTCAACCCGTACTCGAACGACGTTGAGTTCTTCTCGGGCCTGAAGTCCGCCCAGAGCATCCCGGCGAGCGACTTCTGGTACGGCGTGTTCCTGTGGGCCAAGAACCAGAACCCGCGCGCGCTCACCACCTCGGATCACTTCGTGCTCACCGACTCGGCCGGCAACGCCTACACGCCGACCCCCCTCAACCCCAAGGTGAACCCGTTCGTCTGGACGGCCCAGACGCTCGCGCACAACGACATCGAGCCGAATGCGGACTCGATCGCCGGGCAAAACCCGATCGGCGGGGGACTCGTTCTCTTCCGCCTGCCCCAGTCCGCCTATCAGAACCGGCCCCTGACGCTGCACATCTACGCGCAGGGAGCCTCCAAGGGCGACTCCGTCTCCCTCGACCTCTAGCTTGCCCGCGCGGCGGCCGCTGCGACTCAGCGCCGCCGTCGCGATCCTGCTCGGCGGCCTGCTCGCCTGGGCGATCCCTGCGCTGGCCGGTCCCGGCACCCGCCATCACGGATCAGCACCCGCGCTGCGGACCCCGGAAGACGCCGGTCAGCGTGCCGGAACGCCGGCTGTCCGGCGTTCCGTGCCGGGCCGTTCCGTACCGGGCCGCCCCGCTCCGACCGCCATCGGGCGGCGCTGGACCGCGGCGCGGAGGATCCTCGGGCCGCTGGCGGCCGACCTCGCAGCGCCCCAGGTCTCGGTCGGACCGGGTGGCGACCTGCTCGTGGCCACCGGACCCGGGAACGAGGAAGCTCCCCAGCAGGACCGTGCGGAGCTGCTCAGCGTGCGTCCGCGCGGCCTCGGCCTGGTCACGGTCACCCGGCCGCTACGCGGCATCCAGGAGGTGTTGGCGCTCGGTCACCTGGGGGGCCGCGCCGTCGCCCTGGAGGCCACCTCGCCGGCGCGTCTGGCCTGCTGCTCAGAGGCGCTCACCCAGACGCTCGGCGCGGCCTCGGTCGGGACCCGGATGACCCTGGCGGACGGGCTGGAGGGCGCCACCACCGGAGCGCTGATCCCGATCGGTGGCGGCCTTCTGGCCGCCGTCGACAACCAGGCCGGCATCACCGTCGCCCGCGCCGTGGCGGACGGACGCTTGGAAGCGCCCGAGGCGCTGGTCACCGGCGATCCGACGCCGGCCGCCCTGGCCGCCACCCCCCGGGGTGACGGTGGGGCGCTGCTCGCCTGGACCGCCCCCGGCGCCGGGCCCCAGACGGTCACCGGCACGACGACCTCACCGGGGAGCAGCGGCACGGCTTCGGGTTATGACCAGCCGGCCAACCGCCTGATCGAGGTGGCGAGCGTCGGTGCGCAGGGGCGCCCCGGGCCCGGGCGGCTCGCCGTGCGCCGGCCGGAGGGGACGGCGGTCGAGGCGATCGACCTCGCCGCCCACGGCGCCGGGGCGACGCTCGCCTGGACCGAGTCGCCGCCCGTGCCGGACGGAGCCGCCGCGACGGTCCTCTGGACCGACGTGGAGCCCCGGGGCGGACACGACCCCATCCACCGGCTCTCCTCGGCCCGGGAGAGCGCCGGCGGCGTGGCGCTCGCCGGCGCGCGCGACGGTGCCCAGGTGCTCGCCTGGCAGGCCTGTGCCGTGGCGGCGGGGACCTGTCGGGTCCGCGCCGTCCTGCGCCGGCCCGACGGTGCCTGGAGCCGCGTGCGCGATCTCGGTGCCGACGACCCCGGCGCGTTCCCCGTGGTCGCGCAGTCCCCCGGCGGACAGGCGCTCGTGGGCTGGATTGCGGGGGGACGCGTGCGGCTGACCACCGCCGCCCCCGGGGTGATGGGCTTCGCGCCGGCGCATGTCCTCTCGGCGCCCGGCGCCAGCGGCCTGGCCGTCGGGTACGGGGTCTCGGGCGTCGGGGCGGCGGTGTGGGTGCAGGGCACCGTGGCCCAGAGCGTGATGGCCGCCCGCCTGCTGCCCTGAGCGGCGCGGGCGGCGCCGCTCAGCGTGCCAGCGCCGTCTCGAGCACCGTGCGGACGGCCGGTGCGGCCGACGCGGCTCCGTAGCCGTTGGCGGGGAACAGCGCACAGGCCACCACGTCGGCCGGGGAGTCGGGCACGTAGCCGACGAACCACGCGTCCGTCTCCTTGACGTTGTTCTGCTGGTTGGCCGTGCTGGCCAGTTCGGCGGTGCCGGTCTTGCCGGCGACGTGGTAGCCCGTGATCGCCGCGCTCTGCCCGGTCCCGCTGGTCACCACCGCCTCCATCATCGTCTGCACCTCCTGGGCCACGGCGGGAGTCGTCGCCGCGACCGTCCGGGGATGGGCCGAGGGCGCGAAGCTCGGGATGGGGCGCCGACCGCCGTCGGCGATCGCCGCGGCCGCGTCGGCCATCTCGAGGGTGGAGGCGAGCAGCCGGCCCTGGCCGATGGCCGTCGAGCCGACGGCGGTGGCATCACCGATGGTGGCGGCCGAGGGGATCGTCGACTCCAGCGCGCTGGGGATCTGGGTCGGCTGGTTGAAGCCGAAGCGCTCCGCTGCACTGACCAGCCGGCGGGCCCCGATCTCGATGCCCAAGGGGGCGAAGGTCGTGTCACAGGACACCGCGAAGGCGGTGATGAGCGCTCCGCCGCAGACCTCGCCGCCCGCGTTCTGCATCACGTAGCCGCCGATGTTCGCCTGTGACTCCTGGGGGAAGACCGTCTGGAGTGTGGCGATCCGGGCTTGGAGAGCCGCCGAGGCCGTGATGATCTTGAACGTCGATCCGGGCGGCTGGAGGTCGGTGAAGGCCAGGCCCGCCGCGGCCTCGATGGCGCCCGTATGGATGTTCAGGACCGTCATGCCGGCATAGGCGCCCCCGAGGGCGTTGAGCGCGGCGACCTCCAGGCGTGGGTCGATCGTCGTGCGCACCGTCACTCCCGGCTTCGGGGCGCGCTGGGCGAGGACCCGGTGGCCGGCGAGCAGCCGCCCGCCGGGACGCCCTGCGAGCCGGCGCTGGAAGATGAGCTCGAGACCGTCCTGGCCCACCAGGGCGTCGGGGGGATAGCCCGCGGCGCGGTAGACCGTCCGCTGGGCGGTCGGGATCGGGCCGAGACTGCCGACGATCGCCGCCGACACGGTCGGATCGGCGGAGGTGCGCTGGGGGCCGGCGGCGAGCACGGTCCCGTCCGCCGCCTCGAGCGTGCCGCGCGCGCCGAGGACGGCGGTGCGGGTGAGGCGCTCGCCCGG
>DASSZV010000027.1:0-6683 GCA_035702765.1 Solirubrobacteraceae bacterium | reverse complement strand
CGCAAGCGCCTGGACATTCGCGGGCGTTTCGGGGCTGACCAAAATGCCCGAAAACGTCCCACGCTCGATAGCAGCCTGGTACGGGCGCCGACCAGAACCAGGGGCGGCCCTCACGCAGGTTGGGCGATCTGCGCACCCGGAGGGGGTTTTGCGTGCCGCGTCGCCGACCGCCGACGCTGTACATACGCGTGGCCTCTAGATCATCGTGCTGGAGCAGCTCAGTGGAGTTTGCCGGCGAGGAGTCGAGGAGTATCGAGGACATCACGAGGATGGTGGTGGTCCGGTTCGCCCTGAGCCTGGTCGAACCCAAGGCCGAACGGCGTCGGGCGGGGGTCCCGCAGACGTCGTTCTGGCCCACGTGGTCTCAGCGCCGATCCAGGCTCGCAAGCAACGTCTCCTCCAGCAGCAGCTTGAGCGCGGCGGCGACGGGGATGGCCAGCAGCGCGCCGATGATCCCGAGTAGGGCGCCGCCGATGAGGGTGGCCACCACAGTGAGTAGTCCGGGCACCCTCACCGTGCGCGACATGATGCGGGGCGTGAGGAAGTAGTCCTCGAGGAAGCGGTAGAAGGTGTAGAAGAGCGCGGTGACGACGGCGACCGGCACGCTCACGGTGAGCCCCAGCAGCGACACGATGATGCCGCCGACCGTCGAGCCGAGGACCGGGATGAGGTCGAGCAGAGCAACCATGACGCCGAGTAGGAACGCGTAGGGGATTCCGAAGATGGCTGCCCACGTGAACGTCCCGATTCCCGCGATGATGGACGTGAGCAGGTTGCCCAGCACATACCCGCCGATGCGGGTGGTGATCGCCTCCGTGAGCAGGACCACGCGGGCCCGACGGCTCATCGGGGCCAGCCGATAGAGCCCCCGCTTCACCCGCGGGAGATCTGCGAGCAGATAGATCGACAGCAGGGTGACGACGACGATCCCCTCGAGCAGGTTGAGCACGACCTGACCGAGCCCGAGGACACCGCCGGCGATGGTCGAGGGCCCGGACGTGTTCACGAAATGCTGGAGCTTGGTGACGATGTGAAACTGCTGGTTGAGACCGCCGAGAAAGGTGTGGGAGTTCTTCAGGCTGTGCAGGTAGGTGGGGATGTCCCGGGCCAGGCGGGTGGTCTCATTGACCAGAACGGGGATGGCGCGACCCAGAAAGGCGCCCAGGATGCCCAGGGCCACGATGAGCACGACCGTCACCGCGGCGGCCCGGGGAAGGTGCCGGCGCATCAGCCAGTCAACGGCCGGCTCGAGGCCGACCGCGATCAACGCCGCGAGCCCGATCAGCAGCAGGGTTTGTCCGGCCCCGATGACGATCACCACCAGCAGCGCGACGGTGCCGACCCCGAGCGCGGCGCGCACGCCGACGAAGTACGCGCCGCGGCGATCCAGCGGGGCCCCGGGCTCGCCGTAGAGGCGCTGCTCGTCCGCGCCGGCCTCGGCCGCGGCGGCAAGGTGGATCTCCTCGATCAGCTCCTCGGGGCTCTGGTCCTCGGCCTGGCCGGCCTGCAGCAGCGAGCTCACCTTGTACTCGTCGGTCTCCTCAGCGTGCACAAGCCGCTGCGGTACCCAGTGGGACGCCACCCGAATCCCGCGCCGTGGCCTCCCCGCAACTCTGGCCTTGGGATCCCGGGGTCCCGGCTGGGCGGGGTCTACCGTGTCCGAGGCACAGCTGGCGACACGACACAGGAAAGGTGACCGATGAGCACGGAGTCGACGCGACTGGAGGGGACGCGGGTGCTCATCACCGGCGGGACCAGCGGTCTGGGTCGGGCGATGGCCGCGGCTCTGGTCCATGCGGGGGCTCAGGTGGTCCTGACCGGCCGGGATCGTGCGCGGGCCGAGGCCGCTGCCGCCGCCATCGGGGCCGTGGGCATCGAGCTGGATGTCCGCAGCAAGCGCTCCGTGGAGACCGGCGTCAGAGCGGTATACGCAGAGCTCGGTGGTGTGGACGTGCTGGTCAACAACGCCGGCATCGGGATGCGTACCGTGAATCCGCGCTTCATGACCGACCCGCGTCCGTTCTGGGAGGTCTCGCCGGAGGGCTTCGTGAACGTCGTCGCGACAAAGCTCACCGGGTCGTTCCTGGTCTCGCGAGCGGTCGTCCCCCGGATGCTCGAGGCGGGTGGCGGCAGGGTCGTGATGATCTCGATGAACTAGCAGACGATGACCCGGCGGGGCTTTGTGCCCTACGGTCCGTCGGGCGCTGGCGTCGAGGCGTTGGCGCGGGTCATGGCGGCCGACCTCGAGGGCAGCTCCGTCACGGTGAACATCCTTCTGCCCGGCGGCGCCACAGCCACCGGGATGATCCCCGACGACGTCTCAGACGACGTGCGAGCCCACCTCCTGGATCCGGCGATCATGGGCCCTCCGATCGTGTGGCTGTGCTCACCAGCCGGCGCCGGGGCGCACAACCAGCGGATCATCGCCACCAACTTCGCGGGCTGACGCGCGCGGCGGGAGCGCGTCCGGGGCTGGCGTCGGACGCGGGCCGCGCTCTCGGTCATGGCGCCGCTCTCGGTCAGGCGTCGCTCTCGGTCAGGCGTCGCTCTCGGCGGAGCGACGCCTGCCGGCGCCCCACCCCCGCCAGCTGTCGGGCAGAGGCGCTCCCGAGGCCTCCCAGTGGGAGATGTCCACCTCCACGAAGATGGCGCGGCCCTCAGCCACGATGGTGTCCCCATCACGGATCTCGCCACGGAGAGACAGCTTCCGCCCCTCGATGCGCTCACAGTGCGCCTCAAGGTCGAGGTCGCGGCCCAACAGCGCCGGCGCACGAAAGTCCACCGTGAGCGTCGCGGTCACCGCTGGACGGTCGACCTGGATGAGCACGTGGCCGAACAGGTCATCCATGATCGCGGCGAGCGCCCCTCCGTGGGCGAACCCGGGGGCGCCGCTGTGGCGTGCGTCGAGCCGCACGCGCCCACGCACGCGGTCGTCGTCGAGCCGCGTGACGAGACCGAGGCTGTGGGGATTCGCAGGTCCACAGGCCATGCACATGGCGTCATGGGAGCGGGATGGCGGGTCGGCGGCGCTCACGTGTCCGGCCATCCTCGGCGACCGGCGTCGGTGACCGTCGGGGAGCCGCGTGAGGCATCGCGCATGCGGGGAACCTAGCAGCGCTTCTCTGCCCGCAGCAGAGCGTGCGCCGGCGGGTCAGGATCGGGCGACCGCGCGCGTGCGCCTCGAGGAGGACCGTCTGGGAGGACCGCCGCCATCGACGCTCGGCGGCCGGCCGTCGGCGTGGGCCTGCGATGCTCTCCCCATGGCCACGCTCACGGATCTCGGCCAGGAGGAGTTCGTCCTGCTCACCACCTACCGACGTTCAGGCGTGCCCGTGTCCGTGCCGGTGTGGATCGCGCCGGCGACGGACGGCAGTGGGGACCTGCTCATCACGACGACGGAGCGCACCGGCAAGGTGAGGCGCCTGCGCAATGACCCGCGCCTCCAGCTGCGGCCATGTGACCGCACGGGTGGCGTCGTTGACGACGCACCCGCGGTCGATGCCCGCGCCGAGCTCGTCAGCGCGCCCTCCGAGGTCCTGCGTCTGCGCGAGATGATCCGAGCCAAGTACGGCGAGCGGATGAAGGTCACCGCCGCCGATCAGGGCCGGACCGACCCCGAGGAGGCGGTCCGGGTGATCATCCGGATCCCGGCCGACTCCGCCGCGGGGCCCGACACCACCGACACCACCGACACCGACGCCGCCGGCACCGCCGCTTCGGCCTCAGGTGAGCGCGAGTGACTCGGCGCGGCTGATCGGACGCTTCCCCCGTGACATCGCCCCGGCCGCCGGGCCGGTGCGGCCGGAGCGAGCCGACCCGCGCTCAGGCGAGCGCGACGGTGAGCTCGAGCACGTGCCGGGGGTCGTCCAGGGCATCGCCGTACAGGTCGCGCAGTTGCCCCATGCGGTAGCGGACCGTCTGGGGATGGACGAACAGTGCCCGGGCGATGTCGTCGCGGCGGCCCTGGTGCAGCAGCCACGCGCGCAGCGTTGCGGTGAGCTTCTCTCGGGCGGCGGCGCTCAGGCCTTCCAGCGGGGTGAGCGCCCGGGCCCGCAGGTCCGCGCGCGCCTCCGCGTCGGCGCCGAGGACGAGCTCGAGCAGGTGCGCCTCGGAGTCGACCGGATCGGGACCCGCGCTGATCCCCAGCTGATCGCACCGGAGGACCCGCAGGTAGGAGCCGCGGACCGCGGTCCAGGCCAGAGCAGGGCCGACGACGGCGGAGCGTCCGGTGACGGCGCCCATGAGGGCGCCGCGGGCAGGCGGCCGGGACACGGGCACGAGCAGCACTGTGCGCCCCGGCTCCACGCCGGGGGGATCCTCGCCCGGGCGCAGCGTCCCCGGGTCCAGGACGCCGAGCAGCGCGTCGGCGTCCTCCTGGCCCAGCAGGACCGCGCAGAGCATGCGCGGCGGCGTCCAGTCGGCGAGGTCGGCCGCTGCATGGAGCTCCTCCTCGGGGGCGCCCTCGAGGAGCTTGAGGCAGAGCCGCTCGAGCCGGCGCTGGCGGACCTGTCCACGGGAGGCGAGCTCGTCGGCGTGACCGTTGATGCTGCGCACGGAGATGTCGTTGATGAAAGCGAAGACGAGCTCGGCGAGCCTGGCCACCTCGGTGGAGGACAGGCCGGCCTCGATCGCCCCCGCCCCGAGATCCCGCCAGGCGGCCCGGGCGCCCACGCCGTAGGCGGAGGTGAGCGCGTCGATCGGCCGACCCGCACGGGCCTCGCCCTGGCCCAGCGCGTAGGCGGCGTCATGGACCCGTTCCTGCTCGGGATGGCGACGCATCTGCGGTGACCTTGCGGCCAGGGCGAGGAAGCCGTCCAGCGCCACCCGGATGGCCCGTTCGATGTTGGCCCCCATCCCCCCGCGGAAGGGATCCGCGTACAGGGGCACCTCGTTGACGATCGCGGCGAGGACCCGCTCGGCCACCTGGGGCACCCGCGCCTGCAGGGCCTCCGCCACGGCGGGTGAGAGTCGGAAATCGGCGTCTGTCATCGAGTATCGGGCCGGTTTTGTGCGCCAGCGCTAAAACAGCGGCTCAGATTCACCAACATCGGTCGAGATTTTAGGCGAGAGAACAGTCATCCTCTTCACCATGTCGGTCACCAGTGCAACCCGAGCGGGACGGATGGGGCGGCTGGGACGTCACGCCCTGGCGGTGGCCGAGGCCGTCGCCACCCCACTGGTCCCCCAGGACTACCTCGACCTCGTCGCGCCGCTGCGCGGCAGCGTCCTGCGCGGCCGCATCGAGTCCGTCCACCCTGAGACCCGGGATGCGGTGACGCTCGTCATCCGGCCCGGCCGCGGCTGGAGCTCACACCGCGCCGGCCAGTACGTCCGCGTCGGGGTCGATGTCGACGGCGTGCGCCTGTGGCGGGCCTACTCGCTCACCTCGCCGCCCACCCCGGACCGGCTGATCGCGATCACCGTGAAGGCGATCCCCGACGGGGTCGTGAGCAACTACCTGGTTCGCCGCGCTCGGCCCGGCATGCTCGTCCAGCTTGATCCGCCCACCGGGGACTTCACCCTGCCGGAACCCCGCCCCGACAAGGTCCTGTTCATTACCGCCGGCAGCGGCATCACGCCCGTCATGGGGATGCTGCGCAGTCACCTTGCCGGGCTGACCGACGTCGTTCATGTCCACGCGGCCCCCAGCCGCGACGAGGTGATCTTCGGCGGTGAGCTGCGCCGGCTCGCCCGCACGGGGCGCCTGGCGCTGATCGAGCACCACGACGACGTCGACGGGCTGCTCAGCACCGAGCGATTGAGCACCCATGTGCCCGACCTGGCCGAGCGCGCGGCCTGGGCCTGTGGCCCCGCCGGACTGCTGGGCGTGCTGGAGGCCTTCTACGCGGACGCCGGTCTCACCGACCGACTCCACACCGAGCGGTTCCGGCCCCTCGTCCTCGCCACCGGTGCGGGGGGGACCGTCACCTTCACCCGCCAGGATCGTTCGGTCGAGGCGCCGGGTGACACCCCCCTGCTCAGCGCCGGTGAGGCGGCGGGTGTGCTCATGCCCAGCGGCTGTCGGATGGGGATCTGCTTCGGCTGTGTCGTCCCGCTCGCCGAAGGCTCGGTGCGGGACCTGCGCACCGGGGAGATCACCCATGCCGTGCCCGGCGACAACGTCCAGATCCAGACCTGCGTGAGCGCCGCCGCCGGCGCCTGCCGCATCGACCTCTGACCCCAGGAGACCCCGTGACCGTTCTGCAGAAGAAGGCGATCAACCCCGTCGCGCACCTCAGCGCCGAGGACATCGAGAACCTGGGGGCGGAGCTCGACGCCATCCGCGAGCAGATCATCGCCTCCCGCGGGGAGCGCGATGCCGCCTACATCCGCGGCCTCATCCGCACCCAGCGCACGCTGGAGCTCGGCTCCCGCGCGGTGCTGCTCGCCTCACTGTTCCCGCCCGCCTGGCTGGTCGGCACCGCTGGTCTCACCGTGGCCAAGATCCTCGAGAACATGGAGATCGGCCACAACGTCATGCACGGTCAGTGGGACTGGATGCGTGACCCGGCGATCCACTCCACCAGCTGGGAGTGGGACAATGCCAGCCCGGCCGCGCAGTGGAAGCACTCCCACAACGAGCTCCATCACACGTACACGAACGTCATCGGCCGGGACAACGACCTGGGCTACGGGATCATGCGCGTCGACGAGGACCAGCGCTGGATCCCCTTCTACCTGGC
>DASSZV010000002.1:0-25042 GCA_035702765.1 Solirubrobacteraceae bacterium | reverse complement strand
TGAGGATGACGGCCGGGATCTCCCGGTCGGTCGTCGCCTGGGGTGCGTCGTCGGCCGGCCCCTGGGCCACCATCATCACCGACGCGTCGAGGGCGATACGCTTGTCTGCGGAGAGTCGACCGCCCGTGGCCAGGAGCAGGCCCTGTGACCCCCGCCCGTCGCGCCCCTCCGCGCCGCCGTCCGCCCGGAGACGCTCGATGTGCTGGTGATCAAACATCATTTCCCCGGAAGGTACCGATGCGTCTAACCCGCCGCCACCCGCCCCGTCTGGGGTGGCTCGCCGTCCTCGCCGTTCTCGTCGCGCTGCTCACCGCCACCGGCCTCACCGGCGGGTCCTCCGCGGCGACCCTCGGCGCCGTCCTGACCACGGGCGCCCACCGCGCCGCGCCCAGGCAGCCCAGCTCCGCGCACGGGACGGCCAGCAGCTGTCCCGACCCCTTCCCAGCCACACGCGACCGCACCAACCCCCTGATGCTCTCCCCGGCGCCCCGCCACGGCGACGTCCTTGCCGGCGCCCGCTTCTTCGTGCCCGGACCCGCCCGGGGTACCGCGGCGGGAGCCATCGCCCAGCTGCTGGGGATCGGCGTCGGCCAGCCGCTCGCCGCGGGTGAGCCGCTGGCCGGGCTGCCCGACACGCTCTCCTGGACGAACTTCCGAGACCACACGGTGGCCAGGGAGCTGCCCCAGCAGACCCCGGCGGTGCAGCGGAACATCACCCTGCTGGAGAAGATCGCCAACGAACCCAGCCCCCTGCGCGTGTCCGCCTACTCGGGGGGCGGCACCCCAGCGGCCGTCGGCGCCCAGACGACCAAGCTGTTCTGCACGGTGCTCCAGGCCGACCCGCGGACGATCCCGATCATCACCACCTACTTCCTCCACGCCGAGCTGGGCGGCTGCTCGAGCACGCAGCAGATCGGCGCCAAGGCGCCCTACATCCGCTCCCAGATCGCGGCGATGGCCCAGGCCATCGCCCGACGGCCCGTCGCACTGTTCCTCGAGCTCGACGCGGTCGGCTCCTCCGCCTGCCTGGCCCGGCACCACTCGCTGGGGGCGTGGGAGAAGCTGATGCGCTCTGAGGCACTCACCTTCGAGGCCCTCCCCCACGCCGCCGTGTACATCGAGGGCGGCTACTCGGACGCCAACAGCCCCGCCTACGCCGCCCGCGTGCTCAACGCCATGGGTGTGCGCAAGGTCCAGGGATTCTTCACCAACGACACGCACCTCCAGTGGACGTCACACGAGCTGACCTACGCCCGGGCGGTCTCCCGGCGCACCGGCGGGGCCCACTTCGTGATCAACACGGCGAACAACGGACGCGGCCCCAAGCTCAACCCGCACCCCCGGACCCAGGGTGTCGAGGATCTCTGCAACCCGCCCGGGCGGGGGCTGGGGATCCGGGACACGACCTCCCCCGGCCTGGACCGCCATCTCGACGGACTGCTGTGGATCGTCCCGCCGGGCAACAGTTCCGGGAGCTGCAACGGCGGCCCGCCGTCGGGCACCTTCTGGGTCGCGCGAGCCGAGGGCTTCGCCGCCCGCGCCAACGCCCAGCTCGGTCCGGGCTTCCCCTCCCGCCCCTACTAGCTTCGCCGGGCCGCGGCGAGCACCGTCGCGGCGATGTCCCGGGCGGCGGCCGGGCGCGCGAGCGTCTCCGCCGCCGCCCCCATCGCCGCGAGCCGCGCCGGGTCGCCGAGCAGGACGGCGGCCTCGGCGCGCAGGCGCTCGGCGCTCACCTCGGCGTCGGGCACGATCGCCGCGGCGCCTGCGTCGGCAAGGAAGCGGGCGTTGGTCGTCTGGTGGTCGGCGGTCGCATGCGGATAGGGCACGAGCACCGAGGCCCGGCCCGCGCGGGCGATCTCGAAGATCGATCCGCCCGAGCGGGCGATGACGAGGTCCGCGGCGAGCAGGGCGTCCATGAAGTCGGGGACGTAACCGCGCAGGTCATAGTGCTCGCCCGGCGCGCGCAGGGTGGGCAGGTCCCGCTCGCCCGCGGCGTGGAGCACTCGCACCGGCCCGACCCCGTCAAGCGTCGGGGCGGCGAAGGCCGCCACCGCGGCGAGGTTGATCGAGCGCGCCCCCAGTGACCCGCCGAAGATGACGATCAGTCGCTCCCGGGGATCGATGCCAAAGCGAGCGCGGCCGCGCAGGCGCCCGGCAGCCGGATCCGGCACCGGCGGAACGGGCCGGCCGGTCACCCGGTAGCGAGCGCCGTCGCGGCCGGGGATGGGCAGGGCGAGGCAGACCGCGCTGGCCAGCGGTGCGAGCAGCCGGTTGGTGAGCCCGAGGTGGGAGTCGATCTCGGTGAGCACCAGCGGCACCCCGCTCAGCCGTCCGGCGAGTCCCACCGGCCCAGCGACGTAACCACCGCCGCCCATGACGACGTCGGGGGCGATCCTGCGCACGAGCCCGAGGCAGCGGGCGAGCGCCGCGGTGTCCACGGCGCCCGCCCGCAGCGCGCGTAGCGGGGCGCGACGGGGCAGCGAGACGACCGACAGAGGGTGGAAGGGAAAACCCGCTTCGGGGACGAGCCTGGCCTCGGCGCGGTCGCCGCCGATGAAGTGGACCTCGGCGCCCTCAGCCGACAGCGCGGCGGCCACGGCCAGCGCCGGCACCACGTGCCCCGCTGTACCGCCCGCCCCGATCAGCACCCGCACTGCGCTCACCGCGGTTGCCTCCTCCTTGAGTGGATTGACCGCCGCGCCCCGCCGCCGTGGCGGTGGGCGTCGCCGTCGCCGTCGCCCGCTCGGCCCGTGGGCTGGTGCGTGCGCCTGCGCGGGTGCGCGGCGCTCCCGCCTGGGGATCGACCGCGCGCAGCTCCCGCGCCGACGGCCGGGCGATGTTCAACAGGATCCCCACGGAGGCGAGCAGGACGATGAGCGACGTCGGCGCGTAGGAGATGAACGGCAGCGGCACCCCGGTGAGCGGCGCCATGCCGAGGACGACGAAGATGTTCAACAGCGCCTGGCAGAGGATGAGCGCGGTGAGGCCGGTGGCGACGAGCTTGGCGTAACGCGTGGCCGCCTTGCGCGCGGTACGCAGCCCGGCGAACGCGATCATCCCGTAGAGCACGAGCAGGGCAACGATGCCCATCACGCCGAGCTCGTCGCCGACGACGGCGAGGATGAAGTCCGTCTGGGCCTCGGGGAGATAGAAATCCTTGATCAGCCCCTGCCCGAGCCCGACCCCGAAGAAGCCTCCCGAGCCGACCCCGACGAGCCCCTCGACGCTTTGGAAACCCGTTGTCTTGATGTCGGCCCACGGGTGCAGAAACGAGGTGAGCCGCTGAGCCTCGTAGTGGGAGGAGAGGATCAGCAGCAACAGGCCCACCCCGCCGACGCCGGCGCAGATGCCCAGGTACTTCAGCGGCACACCGCCGGCCACGAGCAGCGCGATCATCGAGAAGATGACGATCATCGCGGTGCCGAGATCGGGTTCAAGGTAGATGAGCCCGCAGGCCGGCAGGACGACCAGGCCGACCGGCGCGAGCGCAGGCTTGAGACCTCGGTCGAGCCGACGCGGGTTGTCCGCGAGGTAGCGCGCGACGTAGAGGACGAGAGCCAGCTTCATCAGCTCCGAGGGCTGGAACTCCAGTGACGACGTACCGATCCAGCGCCGAGCCCCGAGCACCTGGCGACCGACCCCGGGCACGAGCACGGCCAGCAGCAGGCCAAAGGAGCCCCACAGCATCAGCTTGACGATCTGGGGAGTGAGGAGCGCGAAGCCGTGGCGCTCGGTGACGCGCATCACGACGAGGCCGATCCCGGCGGCGACGAGGTACATGAGGAACTCCCCCGTGCCCAGCCCGTGACCGTTGATGACCCCGAGCGGGCTGGAAGCCGAGTAGACCATCACCGCCCCATAGGCCAGCAGCAGCAGGGTCGCGGTCATGAGCACGCGGTGCTCGAGCGGCGGCTGGGCGCGCCGCGTGACGCGGCGGCCGGTGGCGGCGATCGCAGCCATCTAGCTCACCAGGGCGCGGAAGGCCTCGCCGCGCGCCTCGAAGTTCGCGAACTGGTCAAAGGAGGCACACGCCGGGGACAGGAGGATGGTGGCGCCCTCGCCGGCTTGGGGCACGGCGAGGGCGACGGCGCCGGCGAGGTCCCCGGCGCGCTGCACCGGCACCCCCGCGGGCGCGAGCGCCTCGGCGATGCGGGGTGCGTCCTCACCGATCAGGTAGACCGCTGCGCAGCGGGCCGTGACAGCGGGGACCAGCGCGGAGAAGTCCTGAGCCTTGCCCTGGCCACCGAGGATGAGGTGCACACCCGAGGTGAAGCTCGCCAGCGCGGTGAGCGTCGAATCGACGTTCGTCGCCTTGGAGTCGTTCACGTAGCGCACGCCGTCACGCTCGGCAACGAGTTCCAGGCGGTGGGGCACGCCGGGGAAGTCGCGGATGCCCTGGGCGACCCGGGCCGGGTCGAGCCCGCGGTCGAGGCAGACCGCGGCGGCCGCCGCGGCGTTGCGGCGGTTGTGCAGTCCGGGCAGGCCGACCTCCGGGGCGCTCAGCGCGTCGAAGGGGATCTGGCGCGCCGGGGTGTCGAGCTCCCAGCCGGCGGGCAGGACGGCGAGATCCTCGGGCCGCTGGTGGGCGAAGATCCTCAGCTTGGCTGCCCGGTAGCTGGCGAAGTCACCGTGGCGATCGAGGTGGTCGGGGCTGAGGTTGAGCAGCAGCGCCGCCTCGGGGGCGAAGGCGAGGGTGTCCTCGAGCTGGAAGGAGGAGCACTCGGCGACGATCGTCGTCGTCGGGTCAATCCGGTCGACGAGCGTGGACAGCGCCGTGCCGACGTTGCCGGCCACCGCCACCGGCGCTCCGGCGACGCGATGGATGTGGCCGATCCACTCCGTGGTCGTCGTCTTGCCGTTGGTTCCCGTCACGGCGATGAAGGGGTTGGGCAGCAGGCGCCAGGCCAGCTCGAGCTCTCCGACCACGGTGAGGCCCCGGTCACGAGCGGCGCGCACGAGGATGGCGTCCTGGGGCACCCCGGGGCTCTTGACGAGCGTCCCGTGAGCGGGAAGCAGGGCTGGGTCGGTGGCATCCAGATGAACTTCGACACCCTGGTCCGAAAGCCTTCCAGCCACCTCGGACAGCTGCGCCGCCGGGGCCCCGTCGAGGCCGATGACACGCTCGCCCCGGCGGCGCAGCAGTTCGGCCACAGCGGCCCCGGAACGGGCAAGCCCCAACACGACGAAGGGCCCCGGAGGCAGAGGAGGTCGACGGTCGGCCACGGACGAGGCGGGCGCCCTAGTGGGCCGGCAACCCGCGGATGCTGTGCTGGTAGAGGGTGAAACCGACGGCCCCGCAGGCCGCGGCGACGATCCAGAAGCGGAGCATGATCTTCGTCTCAGACCACGCCTCCATCTCGAAGTGATGGTGGATCGGCGACATCTTGAACACCCGCCGCTTGAAGTAGCGGAAGGAGAAGACCTGGATGATCACCGACAGCGTCTCGATGACGAAGATGCCGCCGATGATGATGAGCAGGACCTCGGTGTCGGTCATGATCGCCAGCGCGGCGATCCCCCCGCCGAGGGCCAGGGAGCCGGTGTCGCCCATGAACACGCTGGCCGGGAAGGAGTTGAACCAGAGGAAGCCGATGCAGGCCCCGCAGAGGCAGCCCGCGGCGAGCTCGAGGTCGTGGTAGCCCAGCGTGATGAAGGTGATGCCGATGTAGGCGAGGTAGGCGATGGCGCAGCAGCCGGCGCACAGCCCGTCCAAGCCGTCCGTGAGGTTGACCGCGTTGGTCGTCCCGGCGACGACGAGGTAGACGAACACGATGAAGAAGGGACCAAAGTCGATGTGCGCATCGATCGGCCGCAGCGACACCGACGTCGACACATGCGCCCAGTGCACGGCGATGAACCACAACAGCACCGAGATGGCGATCATCCCCAGCATCTTGGTGCGCGCGCGCAGGCCCAGGGAACGCTGTTTGTGGATCTTGGTGTAGTCGTCGCAGAAGCCGAGGAAGCCGCAGGCGAGCACCGCGGCGAGGACCCCCATCGACTTGGCGTCCCGGGTGGACAGGCAGATGTAGGGGATGGCGAAGCTGAGGATCATGATGATCCCGCCCATCGTCGGCGTCCCCTTCTTGGCCTGGTGGTGGGCAGGTCCCTCTTCACGGATGTTCTGCCCGAAGGAGCGGATGCGCAGGAACTCGATGAACTTCGGCGAGAAGAACAGGCACATGAGCAGGCTCGCCGAGGCCGAAATGAGCACCCGCCCGGCCTGGGAGGAGATGAGCGGATCGTGGTGGATCGCCCCGAGCAGGAACAGCCGGGTGTTCATGCCGGCGCCGCCAACGCCTCGCAGACCCGGGCGAGAGCCACCCCGTGGGAGGCCTTGACGAGCACGATGTCCCCGGGCCCGAGCAGTTCGGTGACGCGCCGCGCGGCGGCGTCCGCGTCGGCGGCGTGCTCACTCGGTCCACGGAAGGTCTCGGCCATCGCCGCCGCCCGCGGCCCGACGGTGATGAGCAGGTCCGCGCGGCCGTTGGCGTGCTCGCCGACCTCCCGGTGGAAGGTCCGCTCGGCGGGCCCCAGCTCGAGCATGTCCCCGAGCACGGCGATGCGACGCCGCCCGGCGCCGGCGGCGGCGAGCTCGTCCAGCGCGGCCCGCATGGACATCGGGTTCGCGTTGTAGGCGTCGTCGAGCAGCGTGACGCCGTCCGGCAGCTCGATCCGCTGGCCGCGCCCCGGGGACAGGGCGAGCTCAACGCGCCCCGCCGGCATCACGCCAACGGCGCGGGCCGCCGCCACCGCGGCGAGCAGGTTCGTGCGCAGATGCGCGGGGGTGAAGTTCACCTCGAGGCCGATCCGTTCGCCACGATGGTCGATCTCCACCCGGTCGGCGGATTGGGCGAGCAGCCGGACCTCCCCGTCGGCGCCGAAGAGGACGGTGTCAAGATCGGCCCGCAGGTGCGGGGCCAGCAGCGGCTCGCCTGCGGGAAGGACCGCCGTCGCCCCCGGCGCGAGCGCCGCGACGAGCTCGGCCTTGGCGGCGGCGATCGCCTCGAGGCTGCCCAGCAGCTCCAGATGCACCGGGCCGATGGAGACGATGACGCCGACGTCCGGCTCGGCGATGGCCGCGAGCTCGGCGATCTGACCGGGTCCCCGCATGCCCATCTCGAGCACGAGCACCTCGGTGTCAGCGGGCGCGGAGAGCAGCTGGAGAGGCAGACCGATCTCGGTGTTGAAGTTCGCCCGCGAGGCGAACACTCGGCGCTGGGAGCCGAGCAGCGCCGCGAGCAGATCCTTGGTCGAGGTCTTGCCCGTCGACCCGGTCACCCCAATGACCCGCGTCCCGGCAGCGCCGAGGGCGCGTCGCCAGGCCGTGGCCAGGGCCTGCAGGGCGACGAGGGGGTCATCCGCCGAGAGCACGACGGCGCCGTCGGGGCCGGCGAACTCACGGTCGCCGGCCACGCCATCAGCGTGGGCAGGATCGGTGAGCACCCCCCAGGCGCCGGCCGCGAGCGCCGCGGCGGCGAAGTCCCCACCGTGGGCGCGTTCGCCCGGCAGACCGACGAACAGGACGCCCGGCCCCACATCGCGGGAGTCGACGGCGACCCGCCGGGGTCCCGTCGTCACCGACGTTCCGCGGAGCAGGTCGGCTCCGGCGGCGGAGGCGACCCGCTGGGCTTCCCAGCGCATCATGCGGCAGACAATCTACCCACGGCGGGGGACGGTCGCCAGGATCTCGCGCGCGACGGTGGCGTCGTCAAAGGGCAGCTTGCGCCCGTCGGCGAACTCCTGACCCTGCTCGTGGCCCTTGCCGGCGAGGACGACGACGTCCCCGGATCCCGCAGCGGTGAGCGCCCGCGCGATCGCCTCGCGACGATCGACGAGCGCCTCCACAGGCCCGTCGATCCCCGTGAGGATCTCGGCGATGATCGCCTCGGGATCCTCCGAGCGGGGGTTGTCGGAGGTGACCACGACATGGTCGGCGAGCCGCGCGGCGATCTCCCCCATCAGCGGTCGCTTGGTGCGGTCACGGTCCCCGCCGCAGCCGAACACGACGTGGAGGCGGCCCCGGGCGAGCCCGCGCGCGGCGACGAGCACGTTCTCGAGTGAGTCCGGCGTATGGGCGTAGTCGACGAGCACGGCGAAGGCCTGACCGACGTCGATCGTCTGGAAGCGTCCGGGCACCTGACCGGCGGCGGCCACCGCTTCCCCCGCGAGCTCCAGCGGGACCCCCTGGGCGACCACCGCGGCGAGCGCCCCGAGGACGTTGAGGACGTTGAAGCGCCCGGTGAGCGGCGACCGCAGGCGCAGCCGCCCCTCGGGGGCCACCAGCGTGAACTCCGAGCCCGCCAGGCCGGTGTGGAGATCGATGGCTCGGTAGGTCGCATCGGGCCGCTCGAGCCCGACGGTGATCGTGTCGAACTCCGCGGCCAGGCGGGCGCCGTAGGGATCATCGAGGTTGACCACGCGCACGGCCGGCGCGTGCTCGGCGAACAGCCGGCGCTTGGCCAGGAAGTAGTCCTCCATGGTGAGATGGAAGTCCAGGTGATCCTGGGTGAGGTTGGTGAACACGGCCGCTGCGAAGTGGATCGCGTCGACGCGGTGCAGCTCCAGGGCGTGGGAGGACACCTCGACCGCCGCGGCCTCGTCACCCGCGTCGACCATCGCACGGAAGGTGCGCTGGAGCTCGATGCCCTCCGGCGTCGTGCGCGCGACACCATGGCTTACCCCGCCGACGATGCTCGTCACGGTGCCCAACAGGCCCGTGCGGCGGCCGGCGGCCTCGAGCAGCGCCCGAACAAGGTAGGCCGTCGTCGTCTTGCCGTTGGTCCCGGTGACGCCGGTGACCGCGAGCTCGGCGGTGGGGTCGCCGTGAAAGCGGGCCGCGGCGGGCGCCATCGCCGCACGGACGTCGCTCACCTGTACCTGGGGCAGATCGATGTCCTCCAGCGGGTGGTCGACGACGAGCGCCGCGGCGCCTGCGGCCGCCGCCGCCGCCGCGAACTCGTGACCGTCGGTGCGCAGGCCGCGCACGCAGAAGAACAGCGAGCCGGGGCGAACCTGACGGTTGTCGAAGTCCAGCTGGGTGATCTCCAGCGAAGCCGCGGCGGCGGGAGCGGACGGGAGGATCGCGCCGAGATGCATCGCGGCGACCTTAGTCGATGGCCCGGGGGCGGCTCAGGGGATTGACGCCGTCGTCGGCGCGTAGGCGCTGGACGGGCACGGGCTCGGGCACGGGTTGATGCCGAAGTGCGGGACGGCCCAGCCGACGATCTTCTGGAAGGCCTGTCCGGCGACCGTCCCGCCGTATCCGTTGGAGACGTTCATGTCGAGCACGTAGACCAGCAGCTTGGGATGGCGGACGGGGACCATGCCGATGAAGGACGCGTTGTAGAGACTGCTGGAGTACTGGCCGTGGACGACGGCCTGGGAGGTTCCCGTCTTGCCCGCCATGTCGTAGCCGGGGATCTGTGCCCCCGACGCGGTGCCACCGTCGCCGAGGACCCCGCGGAGCATCACGCGCAGCTCGGCCGCGACCTGGGGGCTCATCACCCGGGTCCCCGCGGGCTCACGGACCGGCCGGCCGTTCTCAGCGAGGATGATCTGCGGGGTGCGCAGAACGCCGCCGTCGGCAATCGCCCCGTAGAACTGGATCATCTGCATGGGCGTCACCTCCTGGCCCTGCCCGAAGGGGAGGTTGTACATGGTCGCCCCGGAGTAGTTCCTCAGCGCGGGCAGCACCCCGGCGGACTCCCCGTTGAGGGCCACCCCGGTGGGCCGGCCGAAGCCGAAGCGGTGCATCCAGTAGTTGAGTCGTACCGACCCCGGGAAGAGCCCGTCCTGGGGGGAGGTGTCACGCTGGGCGATGAGGTCGGCGCCGATGTTCGAGGACAGGGCGAGGATCTTGGCGACCGTGTAGGAGACGTCGCCGTGGGACTCGGCATCGGCGATGCACGTCGTCGTGTAGGGCACCTGCAGGCATGACGGCTCGTTGATCACCGTGTCCGGGGTGATCGTGTGGTCCATGAGCCCACCGGCGAGCGTGATCGCCTTGAAGGTCGAACCGGGCTCGTAGGAGAGGTTCACCGACTGGTCCGCGGTGTTGGCCAACGGTGTCGCGCCGATGTCGTTGGCGTTGACGAACGGCCAGTTGGCGTCGGCGAGGATCTGCCCGCTCTGGGGGTTGGTGACGACCGCCGTGGCCGCGGTGCCCCCGTAGGTCGCCACGGTGCTGGCGAGGACCTTCTCGACCTCCTGCTGGAGCGGCACCGAGAGGGTGAGGGCGACCTTGGTCCCCGGCTGCATCGGCCGGGTCTGATCGACGCCGATGGCCTGCTGGTTCCCGTCCTCGACGATCCGCGTCACGCCGGCGCGCCCGGCCAGCCGCCGGTTGAGCACGTACTCGATCCCGGCGGCCCCGGACCCGGAGGCGTTCACCCAGCCGAGCACCTGGGCCGCCGTCGAGCCGAGCGGATAGACCCGCTGCTCCACCGGCTTGTCGGAGATGCCGTTGATGTGCATCCCCATGATCTGCGTGGCGTTCGCCGACGGGACGTCATAGGCAAGGGTCACGTAACCGGTATGGGCCTGGGTGAGTCCCGCGACGACCTTGGGCACGGACATCCCCAGCAGGGGGGCGAGCGTGCGTGCGGTGGCCTGCGGATTGACAATGAGATAGGGATCCGCAATGACCTCGTCCGCGGACTCCGACAGGGCCAGGACCTGGCCGTTGCGGTCGGTGACCATCCCGCGCACCGCGGGGATCACCTTGTTCTGCACGGCTTGGGAGGTGGCGAAGGAGCTGAGCGCGCCGGAGCGGAAGATCCCCAGGTACGCCGCCCGCAGGGAGGCGATCGCCAGCAGCGCGAGGAAGGCCCCGAAGAGCAGTCCGATGCGACGGTCGATCTGGTGCATGGCCTAGTTGCCGGTGCCCGCGGCGGGGGTGGCGGACGCCGCGCCGAGGGCCGCTCCGCCGCTCACCGGTGCCGCCGCGGTCGCCGTGGCGGGTGCCGGGACGGCGGCCGGCGTTGCGGACGCCGTGGCGGAGCTCGCGGTGGCCGGGGCCGCGGCGGCGACCGCTGGGGTGCCGGCGGTTCCCGCTGGGGCGGCGGCGGCGCCGGCGCCGCCCGAGGAGCCGCTCGCGGAGGAGCCGCTCCCAGCGGACCCGGTCCCAGCGGATCCGGTCGCCCCTGCGACCTGGGCCGCGGCGCTCGGGCCGGTGGTGGCGGCGTTCGCCGCACTCGGGGCGGCCGTGGCGTTGGCCGCAGCGAGTCCGGCTGGGCTCGCCGCGCCGTCGGCGGCCCGCTGGGCGCTGAGGGCGGCGGCGAAGGCGCCGGGATCCGGCTTGGTCATGTTCGCCAGGGCCCGGGCGACGCTGGTGTGCACGGAGACGAAGTGGTTGTCGGTCGGTCCGGGCTGGGCCAAGCCCATGCCGGCGGCAAGCCGCTCGATCCGGCTCGGTGAGGCGAGCTCGCTCACCTGGGCGCGCTCCTGCTGGATCTGGCCCGACAGCTCCGTGGCGGTGTTCATCGACCGACCCACGGAGGCGCCGAGCTTGAGCACCTCGACCTGCATCGCGACGATCCCCACGAGCATCACGGCCAGGACCGGGATCCAGGCCCGGCCGCGGACGATCCGGTCCAGCAGCGCCTCGACCCGCTCGCGCGGACGCACGGCAACCGGCAGATGGGGCCGGGCCAGGTGCAGCGACAGTGCCGGCCGGGTGAGGGACCACGCCAGCGCCGGGCGCGCAGGCGCCCCCACGCCGGCGCGGGCCCGCGCAGAGACCACGCGCGCCCGCGCCCCTGCCGCGGTGCGGACGCCCGCGCCGGGGCGCAGACCGGAGACGCGTCGGGGGAGCAGGGGGGCGGCGGTCCCGGCGCGGCGGGTCGCCGCACCGGAGATCGCCGCGCGTGAGGATGCGGCGCGGGGGAGCGTTCCCCGGAGGGTCGTTGCCCGGGGTGATGCGGTGCGGGGGAGCGTCGCCCGGAGGGTCGTTGCCCGGGGTGATGCGGTGCGGGGCGTGACCCCGCGGGGGGTTGCCACCCGGGGGCTCGCTGAGCGTGGGCTCCCCGCACGGGGGGTCGCCGCGCGTGAGCTCGCCACGCGCGGGGTTCCCGCCTCGCGCGCGGGGACCGGACCGGAGACCCGCCGGGGTCGGCGCGCCGCGGTGCCCGGCGCAGCGACAGTGCGCCGCTGGGTCCGCTCGGGGGTCCGGGCCCGCGTGGCCGCTGAGGCCCGTGGGGGGACGGCATGCGGGTCGGCGTGCGGACCGCCTGCGCGTCCGTGAACCTCACGCTGGGCCGCCGCGCGGGCTGCGGCGGTGCTGGCGACCCGTGCGGCCGCGGTCGCCGGGGACGGCGTCATGGTCTCTCTTCTCCTGAGATCGGGACGAGCTTGCGGGCGACCCGCAGGTGGGCGGACTTCGCGCGCGGGTTGGCGGCGATCTCCCCGGCGGTCGGCGCGACCGCACGGCGGGTGAGCAGCTCGGCCTCCGGCTCGTGACCGCAGACGCACACCGGCAACTCGGGCGGACAGAGGCATCCGCGGGCCATGTCGGCGAGAAAGCGCTTGGCGCGGCGGTCCTCCAGAGAGTGGAAGGAGATGATCCCCAGGCGCCCGTCCACATCGAGGATCTCCCAGGCGCGCGGGAGCGCGGCGTCGACCTGGCCGAGCTCGTCATTGACGGCGATCCGCAGCGCCTGGAAAGTCCGCTTGGCGGGGTGTCCGCCCGCGAACTGAGCGGGGATCGGGACCGCGGTCTTGATGACCTCGACGAGCTGCTGGGTCGAGTGAATCTCCGCGCGGGCCCGCTCGCGCACGATCGCCCGGGCGATCTGGGAAGCAAAGCGCTCCTCTCCGAGATCGCGCAGCACGCGGGCGATGCGGCGCTCCTCCCAGTGGTTGACGATCGTCGCTGCGGTGAGCTCGCCGACCTGGTCCATGCGCATGTCCAGCGGGGCGTCATAGGAGTAGGAGAAGCCGCGCACCCAGGTGTCGATCTGCATCGAGGACATGCCGAGGTCCATGTAGACGAGGTCGGCGACGATCCCCTCGGCGGCGAGCCGGGTGAGGCCGGTGGCGAAGTCCGAGGCGATGAAGCGCAGGTTGGTGTCGACGTCGCGCTCGAGCTCGGCGAAGCGCTCGGCCGCCGCGGGATCGCGGTCGATGCCGATCAGGGTGCCGGTCGAGCCGAGTCGCTCGGCGACCAGGCGAGCGTGCCCGCCCCCGCCGAAGGTGCAGTCCACGGCGACCTGTCCGGGCTGGGGATCGAGCAACTCGATGAGCTCGCCCGCAAGGACGGGAACGTGCACGGAGGCCATGTCAAGCAGGGTGATCAAAGCTGGCGGCAAGGTCGGAGAACCGAGCGAGCGCGGTCTCGTGGTAAGCGTTGTAGGTCGCGCGGTCCCAGATCTCGAGGCACTCCCCCACTCCGGTCACCACGACCTCCTTGTCCAGCGAGGCGTAGGCGAGCAGCGCGGGCGGGATCATCACCCGGTTCGCCGAGTCGAGCTCGGCGTCGTGGGAGTTCGCGTAGAGCAGGCGCTTGAGCTCCCGTGCCTTCGGTGACATCGGGTTGAGACCCTCGAGCGAGCCCTGCGTGTATTGCTCGTAGGCGTCGGGCGTCCAGATGGCGATCGACCGCGGCGCGTCCGGGCCCGTCTCCGGGGAGATCGCCAGCACCATGCCGTCGCCGAGCGCGCGCCGGTACTTCGCCGGCACGGTGAGCCGGTGCTTCGCGTCGAGCGAGTGTTCGAAGGTCCCGCGGAAGGTCAAGGTCTGGGGCTCGCATGAGGGAGGAGAAGGAGTTGGGGCCCGGGTGGCTGGGTGGGAGGAGCCCCGCCACCCGGGTCCCTGCATGCAGTGGGGAACTTAACCCACTTTCTCCCACGATGCAACCTATCGGGCACCTTTTCTCCCACCGCACCCCATCTGAGCGCATTCGCGTGGCGCCATCTCCCACCGGCACTGGCCGTCGGGCCCCTGAGATGGCCGTCGCGCCCGGGCCGGCGGGATGCATGACGGCCTGCGGAACGCGCCGTTGGGCGCGTTCGTGCAGATCAGGCCTGCCCCGAGCGCAGATCCGTCCGGGCGGTGTGCAGCGTCCTCAGGCGGCGAGCGGGAACGGCGAGGCGCTGCTCTGGGAGTCCATCAGTCGGTAGCCCTGGCCCCAGACGTTGACAACGAACCGGGCGTCCGGGTGGGCGAGCTTGCGGCGCAGACGGCTGGCGTGGACGTCGACCGTGCGCGTCCGGTCGACCACGGCGAAGCCCCACACGTGGCGCAGCAGCTCCTCGCGCGTGCGTACCTGAGTGGGATCGGCGGCCAGGGCCATGAGCAGCCCCCACTCCCGGTTGGACAGTCTTCGAGGGTCGCCGTCGAGCCAGACCTGCTTGGCGGCCGGGTCGATCTCCAGAGGACCCACCCGGAGTCGCGCCGCCCGGCGGGGGCCCTGGGCACGGCGGAGCAGCGCCGCCACACGGGCCCGCAGCTCGCTGTAGGAGACCGGTGCCACAAGCAGGTCGTCGGCGCCCCGCTCGAAGACCCGCAGACGCTGGATCTCCCCGAGGCGCGGCGCGAGGATGAGGACCGGCAGGCCGGGGTCGACCGGCACGCCCGGCCCGCCGGCGCGACGGATGCGCGTCACCAGCTCCAGGGCGGCGCGTCCCCCCTGGCCCGGGCCGGCGGCATCGAGCACGACGAGATGGACAGGCGCGCGGCTGAGCTGCTGCCAGGCCCCGGCGGGCCCCGGGGCGGTGACGACCTCATAGCCGTCGGCAGCCAGGTTGTCGGCCAGGAAGGTCCGCGACGCCTCATCGGGGCCCGCGACGAGAATGGTGAACGGGTGGCAATCCATGTTCCATAGAGGCCATGGGAGGAGCTCATCCACCCCCTTCTGACAGAATCAATCTGACGAATATTCGCTCGGAGCGGGAAAAGTCGCCAACCGCTGTCCGGCGGCGCTGCAACATCGCGCCCAGCTCCTGCGCCGGGGCAGGAAACGGCCATAAGATGCCGACGGCACATGCACGACCGCGGCAACTACGACTCCGGCGAGGACTTCGTCCTCGAGTATGGGGCCCTCCACTTCACCTTCAACGAGCGCGACTTCCAGGAGCGCTGCGAGCAGGCGGCCCGCCGGCTCGGCTTCATTGGAACCGAGATCGAGGAGGATGAGGCCGAGGACCTCATCAACCTCGTGGTCAACGGGGAGGTGACCGACCCCGCCTCGGGGCTGGGCGAGCACGTGAACGACTGCTGGCCCGAACTCGTCGGGCCCTCCGACCGCTCGCTCGTCCACTGGCTGCGTCGCCTCATCTTCCGGACCGCCTGGCTCGACCAGCGCGTGAAGGAGGGCGAGATCGACATCGCCTTCGACGAGGGCAGCGGGGCGTTCATCTACGTCCAACCGGACCGGGGCAACGAGCCCATCGAGCTCGCCCCGGAACCCAGCTGGAACCGCGTCGCCTACGTCCGCCGTTAGCGATTCTGCGCACCAGGTGGGCGAGCGCGCTCGCGCCACCGCCTACGATCACCGCTCTATGCATGCACGCGTCTGGTTGGTGATGCCGACCTACAACGAGTCGGAGAACATCGGCCGGATCATTCCGGCTGTGCATCAGGCCCTGGACGCGGTCGCCCCCGGCGACCACCGCATCCTCGTCGTCGACGACAACTCACCCGACGGCACCGGCCGCCTCGCGGACGCGCTCGCCAAGGAGCTCGACTGCGTCGAGGTCCTCCATCGTGATGCCAAGGGTGGTCTCGGCAAGGCGTACACGGCGGGATTCCGTCATGCGCTCGCGGCGGGAGCCGAGTTGATCCTCGAGATGGACGCCGACTTCTCCCACGACCCGGTCCACCTCCCCGCGCTCATCACCGCCGCCGACGACGCCGACCTCGTCATCGGGTCGCGCTACGTACCGGGGGGCGGCACGCGGAACTGGGGCATCGTGCGGCGGCTCATCAGCCGCGGCGGCGGCCTGTATGCCCGCATCGTGCTCGGCTGCGCGGTCCAGGACCTCACCGGCGGGTTCAAGTGCATCCACCGCCGTGTCCTCGAGAGCATCGACCTCGATGCCGTGCGAGCCGACGGCTACGGCTTCCAGATCGAGGTCACCTACCGGGCCATCCAGAACGGATTCCGGGTCGTCGAGGTGCCGATCATCTTCACCGATCGGCGGGCCGGGACGTCGAAGATGTCCTGGCGGATCGCCGCCGAGGCGTTCTGGCTCGTCCCGCGCATGCGCCGGACCCGCTCGGTACAGCTAACGCGACCCTAACACCCCGCTTACGCTGAGCCGCTGGCGCACCGGGCATTCTGTCCCGTGATGAGTTCGATCCCGGGACCGCTCGGCGCCGCCGCCGGGGGGACCACCCTCGACCTGAATGCGCCCCTCGAGGCGGCGCCCCTTGAGGCCCGCGACGCCCGCGCGGCGGGCTCGGCGCTGGGCCAGTTCGGCCTGGTCGCGATCGTCCTCAGCGGCCTGCTGCTCTGCCTCGCCGCCGCGCGGACGAACACGCTGCTGCCCGAGACGATCAAGGAGGTCGGCTTCGTCTACCGCTCGCTCGCCGGCGCCTTCGGCGGGCTGAGCTTCCATCTGCGCTCCGGCGAGATCATCGGCGCCATCACGCTGATGTTCATCGGCTACGTGGTTGTCGTGCGGGAGGCCGAACGGCTCGCGCCGCGATCCGTGCTGTGGGCCATCGGACTGTTCACCGGCGCCGTCGTGCTCGCCCCGCCGCTGCTGTCGACCGACCTGTTCTCCTACCAGGAGTACGCGCGGATGTTCTTCGGGCTCGGCGTGAACCCCTACACCCACGCCTCCCAGGCGCTCGCCCTCGACCCGGTCCGGGGGTTCATCGGGGCCAAGTGGATCAACACGCCATCGGTGTACGGACCGCTCTTCACGCTCTTTTCGGGCCTCTTCCAGAGCACCTCGACCACCGCCGACATCGCCCTGAGCGCCTACGCCTACAAGGTCACCGCAGCACTGTCGCTCGCGGGGATCGTCGCCCTCGTGTGGCGGGCGGCCCGCCTGCGGGGCGTCAACCAGACCCGCGGCGCCGCGCTCATCGGCCTCAACCCGCTGGTCGTCCTCTACGGGGTGGGCGGCGGCCACAATGACCTGCTGATGATGCTGCTGGCCACCGCCGGGCTGTGGGCCCTGCTCGCCCGGCGCGAACGCTCCAGCGGGGCGTTCATCGTCGCCGCCGCCGCGGTGAAGCTCACCGGGGGCCTGTTCCTCCCCTTCGCGCTCGCCGCCACCCCGGGCCTCGGCGCGGGCCGCCGCCGGCTGCGCGTCCTGATCGGCGCGGCGGTCGCGGGCGTCGTCAGCCTCGTCGTCGGCTTCAGTGTCTTTGGCTCCGGCCTGTTGAACATGCTGACGACGCTCTCCACCGTCCAGGGCGAGGGGGGCTGGCAGAGCGTGCCCGGGTTCCTCTTCGCGGCGCTGCACTGGTACTCGGCCAGCCACATCGTCTCCATCGTCTTCGGCGTCATCTTCCTGGGCATCTGCGGCCGCCTGCTCTGGCGGGTTTGGCGCGCCGAGATGGACTGGCTCGACGCGAGCGGGTGGGCGGCGTTGTTCCTGCTGCTCAGCACCAGCTCGGTCCTGCCCTGGTACTCCACCTGGCTGCTGGTGCCCGTCGCCCTGGGCGCGAACCGGCGGCTGTGGAAGGCTGCGCTCTGGTTCTCGGCCTGGGTGCTCGCCTCGACGATCATCGCCTACCTCCCCCACCCCCCGGTCATCCTCGGCTTCCACACCTGAGGCACCGTCGCCGGTCAGCGGGTCGCCGACCCGCGCCGCTGGGCCCTAGCATCAGGGCGATGAGCGAGACGTCCCAGCGCCGCCTCGACCTGCTCAGCGTCGTGGTCCCGGTCTTCAACGAGGCCGAGACGCTCGCGGAGCTGCACCGTCGCGTCTGTGCGGCGCTTGCCGGGCTGCCCTTCGAGCTGCTGCTCGTCGACGACGGCTCCGACGACGGATCGGCCCAGACGATGCGTGAGCTGGCCGCCTCCGACCCGCGGGTGAAGGCGATCTTCCTCGCGCGCAACTTCGGGCATCAGCTGGCCCTCACCGCGGGTCTGGACCATGCCTGCGGTGATGCCGTGGTGATGATGGACGCCGACCTCCAGGACCCACCGGAGCTCATCCTGGAGATGCTCGCTCGCTGGCGGACGGGCTCTGATGTCGTCTATGCGGTACGCGAGCAGCGCGCGGGTGAGTCGTGGTTCAAGCTCGCGACCGCGCGCTGGTTCTACCGCGTCTTTGACTCCCTCACCAACGTCGACCTCGTTCACAACGCGGGGGACTTCCGACTGCTGGACCGCCACGCCCTCGACGCGCTGCTCTCCATGCGCGAGCGCAGCCGCTTCCTGCGGGGCATGACCGTCTGGGTCGGCTACACCCAGTCCGCGGTGCCCTACCAGCGCGACGCGCGGTACGCCGGGAAGACGAAGTTCACCCTGGGACGAATGCTCGCCTTCTCCCTCGACGCGATCTCCGGATTCTCCCACCGGCCCCTGCAGGTGGCGACGCTGCTGGGCTTCCTCATCTCGGCGCTCGCTCTCGTGGCCATCCCCGTGGTCATCGCGCTGAAGCTCGTTGGCTCGTATCTGCCGGGCTTCTCCACCGTGGAGATCTCGATGCTCCTGCTGGGCGGGATCCAGCTCATCACCATCGGCATCATCGGTGAGTACGTTGGGCGCATCCACGACGAGGTGAAGGGCCGGCCCCTCTATCTCGTTCGCGGGACCGTCAATCTCGAGGCTGCGGGGGGCGCCGGCGCCCGCCCGGAGCTATCCGCCGGCGGGGTTGGGACCCACCCCTCGCCCGGTTCCGAGCCCGACGGGATCTGAGCCGGGGCGGTTGCCCTCAAGCACGTCCAGTCGCCGGGACAGCGCGGTGACGGCATCGGCAATCGGGTCGGGCAGGTGCACCCAGTCGGCGTCGGGCCCCTCGGGCCGGCGGCCCTCGATGCGGACGGGGTGGCCCGGGTTCCCCACGACGGTCGAGTTGGCCGGCACGTCGTGGATGACCACGCTGTTGGCGCCGATCTTGGCTCCATGCCCGACGCTGATCGGTCCGAGCAGCTTGGCGCCCGAACCGATGGTGACGTTGTCCTGCACGGTGGGGTGACGCTTGCCGACGGCAAATCCGGTTCCCCCCAGCGTCACCCCCTGGTAGATCGTCACGTCGGCCCCGACCTGCGCCGTCTCACCGATCACCACACCCATGCCGTGGTCGATGAACAGGCCGGCACCGAGCCGCGCCGCGGGGTGAATCTCCACCCCGGTGACCGACCGTGCCGTGGCAGCGATGAGGCGCGGCAGCAGCGGGACGCCGCGCTGGAAGAGCGCGTGGGCGACCCGGTGGGCGAGCAGGGCCTGCACCCCGGGCCAGGTGAGCAGGATCTCCAGCGCGGAGACGCCGGCAGCGGCGGGGTCACGGCTCTTGGCCGCCGCGACATCACAGCGGATCTCGGCCACGGTCCCGGACATCAGCGCCATGGCCAGAGGGTAGACCGCAGGCGTCGGCGGGATCAGCGGGCGAGCGCGGGGGCGCTGCGGGGTTCGGGCGCGAACCAGCTCAGGGAGGCGTAGCGCTCGCCCGAGTCGGGCACCATGACGACGATGCGGGCGCCCGCGAATTCGGGGCGTGCGGCGACCTGCAACGCGGCGAAGGTCGCCGCGGCGCCGGAGATGCCCGCGAGCACACCCTCGCGCGCGGCCATCGTCTGGGCCATGGTGACGGCGTCATCGTCGGAGACCGGAATGACCTCGTCGAGCAGGGCCCGGTTGAGGACCCGCGGGACGAAGCCGGCGCCGATGCCCTGGATGCGGTGAACGCCGGGATGCCCTCCCGACAGCACCGCGGAGTTCTCGGGCTCGACGGCGACGACGTGCAGGCGCGGGTTGCGCTCCTTGAGGAACTCGCCGGTGCCCGTGATCGTGCCGCCCGTGCCCACCCCGGCGACGAGGACGTCGACGCGATGGTCGAGCGCCTCCCAGATCTCCGGTCCGGTGCTGGCCCGGTGGGCCGCCGGGTTCGCAGGATTGGCGAACTGGTCGGGCAGGAACACGTCATCCCGGCTGGCCATCCGCCGGGCCGCCTCAACGGCCTCGTTCATCCCCCCCATCGACTCGGTGATCTCGAAGCGCGCCCCGTAGAGGGCGAGCAGACGTTCACGTTCACGACTCATTCCCTGGGGTAGGGTGAGGACGAGGTCGTAGCCCTTGGCCGCGCAGACGAAGGCCAGGGCGATACCCGTGTTACCGCTGGTCGCCTCGACGATCGTCGTTTGGCCGGGCACGATCCGGCCCTCCGCCTCCGCGGCCTCGATCATGGCCAGGCCGATGCGGTCCTTGACGCTGCCGCCCGGATTCTGGGCCTCCAGCTTGGCGAAGATCTGCCCCTCGGGGGCGAGCCGAGCGAGCTGCACCATCGGCGTCCCGCCGATGAGTCGGGAAATGTCGGTCGGGATTGACGCCATTTCTCCTGACAACCTAGCGCGCCCGCGGACCCGGGAGGCCATGTGGCCCTCAGATGAAGTACATGGTCGCCCCGGCCGCGCGCGCCTCGGCGTCGGCGACGTCGACGATCGTCGCCTCCGCGAGGACCTGGCGGGCCGCGTCGGCGGCCTGGGCGAAGATCCCCGTGGCGCCCTGGCCCAGCGGTCCGTCGAGAAGCTCGACGATCTCCAGCACGCTCACCTGGGCCGCCGGTCGCTCGAAGGAGTAGCCGCCCTTGACCCCGCGCTGGGAGCGCAGCACGCCGGCACGGCGCAGGCTGGCGAAGAGCTGTTCGAGGAACTGCACCGGGATATCGCCGCGGCGGGCGAGCTCGGCGATCGGCACGGGCACGGCGTCAGCCAGGCGGTGCAGCTCCACAAGCGCCCGCACGGCATACGGCGATTTGGACGTGATCGAGAGCACCCGACATCAAGCTTAGATGGACGCGGACGCCGCGCCGCCCCCAAGGGCGGCGCGATCAGAGCCAGCCGCGCTCGGTGGCGATGAGCACGGCCTGGGCACGATCCATGGCCCCGAGCTTCTTGTAGACGTTGTGCAGGTGGGTGCGCACCGTCGAGGTCGACAGACCCATCTCCGCGGCGATCTGCTTGTACACCATCCCCTTGGCGAGCTGTCGCAGCACGTCGACCTCGCGGTCGGACATCGGCGAGGGCTCGGTGTGGCGCGGCCGGCTGGCGAGGACGGGCATCGGCAGGTCGAACATCACCGACCGCAGCTGCTGGGGATCCATGCCGACCTGCCGGCTCACCTTCAGCAGTTCGTTCGGGGACACGGCCGCGCCCATCAGGTAGTGGGCGAGCATGTCGGCGAGACGGACGATCGCCGGCTCGCCCTCGAGCTCGGGGCCGTGGTGGGTCTCGATCACCTGGGCCACGCTGCGGGGCAGGCCCCAGCGCCGCGCCAGGACGCCACCGACGAGGGCGTGGTCGACCCCGAGTTCGCGACGCTCGGCGGCCAGACGGTCCTCGGGGGTGCGCGCGTCGCCGTGCACCTGGCGTGGGTAGCCCGCGTAGGCGTGGACGAGCACGAGCTTGCCGATATCGTGCAGCAGCGCGGTCATCATCAGGCTGTCGCGTCCGGCGTAGCCGATCTCGCGGGCGATCCGGTCCGCCGCGCTCTGGGTGGCAATGCCGTGCAGGCGGAAGCGTTCGGGGATCCCCTGCCAGACCGGCGTACGCTCAAAGAAGTCATAGGTGCGCGCCCGCGAGACGATGGCCTGCACGGTCTGGGGCGTGAGCACCTCGAGCCCAAGCACCGCCGAGTCGACCCGTCCCCGGCGGGGACCGTCGATCTGGTTGGCCAGACGCAGCACGGCGATGGCCACGGCGACGTCACCCTCGATCGCGTTGACGACATCGGACAGGGCCGCGTTGCCGTTCCCGAACAGGGTGAGCAGCCGGTGGCGCGACTCGGCCATCACCGGGAACCCCTCGAGCGCCTCGAAGGCCTGGGTGAGACGCCGGCCATGGCCCTCGTTGTGGTGACGCTCACGCGCCGCGTAGGGATCGGTGGGCATCACGGGCCGGGACGGGACGGGCTGGGTCACAGATGGGCTCACGAGGACTTTCGGCCAGAGGGCGGGCACGGATCGAACACTTGCTTGATCCTGTCCACCCCAACATCGGCAGATGTTCGATGCCGACTTAGCTCCATCCTCCCCCGGGTCAAATCTCTGACGCCGGCCTCGCGTTCAGACTAGGCACCGGCGGCCGCGAGCGCGCGGTCCATGCGGGCGAGACTCTCCTCACGGCCGAGCACGGCGAGGGTCTCGAAGATCCCCGGGGAGACCGTCGTCCCCGCCAGCGCCACGCGAATCGGCTGATACAGCTGACCGGGCTTGACTCCTCGCGCGCTGACGAGCGCACCCAGCCCGGCCTCGAGGCTGGGTACGTCCCAGGGCTCGACACCGTCCAGGCAGGCGCGGGCGGCCCGCAGGTTCTCTGCCCCCTCGGGCGTCCGCAGCCACTTGTCCCGGGCCTTGGCGTCATCGCCGGGTCCGTCGAAGAGGAAGCCGGCCAGGGGCCAGAAGTCGGCCAGCGTCTGGATCTTCTCGCGGGAGATGGCCACAGCGGCGCTGAGGTCCTCGGGGCGCCCGGTGAAGGCGGCGAGGCGGGCGGTGAGCTCCTCGGTCGCGAGCGCGCGCAGATGCTGGCCGTTGAAGTTGCGCAGCTTGCGCTCGTCGAAGACGGCCGGGTTCTTCGAGACGCTGGAGAGCGCGAAGCGATCGGCGAGCTCCTGGGGGGAGAAGAACTCCTCGTCGGGCGCGAAGCCCGCCCCCAGAAGGGCGACGTAGTTCACCACGGCCTCGGGCAGGTAGCCGGCGTCCCGGAGTTCCTGGACGCTGGCGGCACCGTGACGCTTGGACAGCTTTTTGCCGTCCGGTCCCAGCAGCATCGGCAGGTGCGCGTAGGTGGGCGCACCGACGCCGAGGGCGTCGAAGACGAGCAGCTGCTTGGGCGTGTTGGAGATGTGGTCGTCCCCCCGGATGACGTGGGTGATGCCCGCGTCGAGATCGTCCACGGCAACGGCGAAGTTGTAGAGGACGCTGCCGTCCGCCCGGGCGATCACCGGATCGTCGAGGCTCGCGTTCGGCGTGGCGATCTCACCGCGCACGGCGTCGACGAAGGTGGTCGCGCCACTGTCGGGCACGCGCAGGCGAACGGCGCCGGAGCTTTCGGGCGTGCCACGGAAACCGCTGCCCGACCCGTGCCCGGCTTTGTAGGCGCGCACGTCATCGCCGGTGGCATTGCAGTGGTAGGCGTGCCCGCTGGCCAGAAGTTGGGACAGCACCTCGCCATGGCGGGCGGCGTTGCGGGTCTGGAAGATCGGGCCCTCGTCCCAGTGCAGGCCGAGCCAGTCCAGGGCGTCGAGGATCTGCGCGACGTTCTCCGGGGTCGAGCGCTCCAGGTCGGTGTCCTCGATGCGCAAGACGAAGGTCGCCCGCTCGGGGCCGCGGGCGAGCAGCCAGTTGTACAGCGCCGTGCGCGCCCCACCGATGTGGAGGGCGCCGGTGGGCGAGGGGGCAAAGCGGACGCGCATGTGATGCGATCCTAGCCATGCTCATCGGTGCGCACGTCTCCAACACCGGCGGTCTGGCCAAGGCCGTCGGGCGGGGGGTCGAACTCGGGGCCGAGTCGATCCAGATCTTCAACCAGTCCCCGCGGATGTGGCGGCCGACCGCCTACAGCGAGGAGAACTTCGCCGAGTTCCGCGAGGCGATGGCCGGTTCGGGCATCGGCGCGGTGGTCATCCACGCCGTCTACCTGCTCAACTGCGGCACCGACGATCCCGAGATCCGCGAGAAGTCGCTCGCCTCACTGACCCAGTCGCTCACCGTCGGCGCGGGGATCGGGGCCCGCGGGGTCGTGCTCCACCCCGGCTCGGCCAAGCAGGGCCACGTGGGCGAGGCGATCGGGCGGGCCGGGCAGCTGATCGCCGAGGCGCTCGCGCAGACCGAGGGCTGTGACCTGCACCTGGAGGACACCGCCGGGGCGGGCGGGACGCTCGGTCGGTCCTTCGCCGAGCTCGCCGCGCTCATCGAGGCCGCCGGGGCGCCGGACCGCCTGGGGATCTGCCTGGACTCCTGTCACCTGCTCGCCTCCGGCTACGACGTGCGCACCGAGGCCGGGCTCGACGCCGTCCTGGCCGAATGCGCCGAGCGGGTGGGGCTTGAGCGGCTGGGTTCGCTGCACCTCAACGACTCGATGACCGCCCTGGGCTCCAACCGCGACCGTCACGCGGCCCCCGGTGCGGGTGAGATCGGCGAGGACGGCCTGGCCGTGTTCCTCTCGGACCCGCGCTTCGACGACCTCGCCGTGATCATGGAGACCGGCAGCGCCGAGAAGGGCGCGGTGACGGCGGAGGACCTCACCCTCGTCCGCGGGCTGCGGGCCCGCGGACGACAGCGGCGTTCGCTCGAGAACGCCGCCCCAAGGGCGTCGGCGGCGATACACCGTCCGCCGGGGTGTGAGGGCGCCCCGAACGGGTAGGGTGCGACCTCGTGAGCTCAGCCGAATCCGACGCCCTGGTCATCTTCGGGATCACCGGGGACCTCGCCCACAAGATGACCTTCCGCTCGCTCTATCGCCTCGAGCAGCGCGGGCTCCTCACCGTGCCCGTGGTCGGAGCGGCCGTGGAGGACTGGTCGCTGGAGAAGCTCAGGGACCGTGCGCGCGAGTCGATCACCTCCGCGGGTGAGGAGCTCGACGACGCGGTCTTCGCCCGCCTGTGCGGGCGGCTGCGTTACGTGCCCGGCGCCGACCAGCCCGACTTCTACGACCGCCTCGCCCAGGCGCTGCAGGAGTTCCGGCTGCCCACCTTCTATCTGGAGATCCCGCCCTCGCTGTTCGGCGGCGTCATCGCCGGCCTGCACGGCAAGGGGCTGCTCGCCCACGGTGAGCGGGTCGTCGTGGAGAAGCCCTTCGGCCACGACCTCGCCTCGGCCCGCGCCCTCGACGACGAGCTGCACCACTCGATCGATGAGTCGCAACTGCTGCGCATCGACCACTACCTCGGCAAGATGGGCCTCGAGGAGATCCTCTACCTGCGCTT
>DASSZV010000025.1:0-55184 GCA_035702765.1 Solirubrobacteraceae bacterium | reverse complement strand
ACGTACGAGCCGCCGGCGACGATGCCGCAGTAGCGCACGACCGGAAAACTAACCGGCCAGCGAGGACCGCAGCCGCTCGACGGCCTCGGTCAGGCGCTCGTCGGGCACGGTGAGCGAGATGCGGAAGAAGCCCTCGCCGTTCGGCCCGAACGCGCCGCCCGGCGACACGACGACGCCGGACTCCTCGAGCACGAGCTCGCAGTAGGAGGCCGACGTGTGGCCCTCGGGCACCGGCGCCCAGATGTAGATGCTGCCCTTGGGCGTGCTCACGTCGACCCCGGCAGCGGCGAGAGCCTCCACCACGAGGTCCCGCCGGCGCGCGTAGATCGCGTTCTGGGCGGCCACCTCGGCGTCGACGTCCTCCTCCAGCGCCCGGGCGCCGGCCAGCTGGACGGCGTCGAAGTTGCCCGAGTCGATGTTTGACTTCAGCTTCCAATAAGCGGCGATCGCCTCGGCGTTGCCCACCAACGCCGCACAGCGCCAGCCGGTCATGTTGTAGCCCTTGGACAGCGAGAACACCTCCACGCCGACGTCCTTGGCTCCCGGGGTCGCCAGGAATGACGGGGCGACGTAGCCGTCGTAGGTCGTCTCGGAGTAGGACAGATCCGAAACCGCGAGGATGTCGTGGGTGCGGCAGAGCTCGACGACCTTGGCGTAGAAGCCGTCGGGGACGACCGCCCCGGTCGGGTTGTTCGGGTAGTTGAAGTAGATGAGCTTGGCCTGGGCGAGCACCGCGGGTCTGATCGCGTCGAGGTCGGGCACGAAACCGAGTTCGGGAACCAGGGGGATGCGCACCGCTTCGGCGCCGACGAGCAGCGGACCGCCCGTGTAGACCGGGTAGCCCGGGTCACAGGCCAGGGCGACGTCGCCGGGGTCGAGGAAGGCCAGGTTGAGGTTGAAGATGCACTCCTTGGCCCCGATCGCCGCCATCACCTCAGTGGCCGGGTCCAGCGTCACCCCGAAGCGGCGGGTGTAGAAGCGGGCCATCGCCTCGCGAAACTCCGCTCGGCCGCGGTTGGAGGGGTACTGGTGGGTGCCGGGGTCGGCCACCGCGACCCGGGCGGCTTCGACGACCTGGGGGTAGCTGGGCAGGTCCGGGTCGCCGATGCCCAGGGAGATCACGTCGATCCCTGCCGCCTTCTTCTCGGCGATTTTGCGCTCGAGCTCGGCGAACAGGTACGGGGCGATCTTCGACAGGCGGTCAGACGGTTGCATGCAGCTCCTCGGTCAGCTCAGGGCTCAGGGTGGCGGCGAAGACCGGTCGGGCCCAGCCGCTCAGGGTGATGTGCAGGTCCTCCTCGACCTCGACGACGAGCTCGCCGCCGTCGAGGACGACGGTGACGGGCGAGTCCCCGCCGCGCAGGACGTGGGCGACGGCGGCACCCGTCGCGCCGGTGCCCGACGCGGCGGTCTCCCCCACCCCGCGCTCGAAGATGCGCGCGCGGATGCGCGAGCCCTCGCCGCCCGCCGGGGCGGCCAGCGGGGTGTAGAAGGAGACGTTGGTGCGTTGGGGGAAGATCGCGGCGTGCTCGATGTCGGGGCCGATGGTCGGCAGGTCCAGGCCGAGCAGGGTGTCGAGGTCAGGGACGAGGATGGCCGCCTGGGGGTTGCCCACCTGGGCGTGCTGGAACTCCCAGCTGCGGCCGGCGGACTCGACCCGGCCGCGCCCGTCGACACCTCCGGAGGGGAAGTCCTTCGACGTCGTGTGCGCGCGCCCCATGTCGACACGGCAACTGTCCGGGCCGGTGATCGTCGGGCGGATCTCGCCGGCGGCGGTGTCGATCGAGAACTGGTCCTGGTCGGTCCAGCCGTGGGCGCGGAGGTAGAGGATCGCCTCACGCGCGCCGTTGCCCGAGAGCTCGGCCTCGGAGCCGTCCGGGTTGAAAATCCGCAGGTGGGCGACGCTGCCGGCGGTGTTCGTGCGGGACAGGAGCAGGATCCCGTCCGAACCGATCCCCGTGTGGGGGGCGCACAGGACCCGGATGCGCTCCGGGGTGAGGTCCCAGGGGAGCTCCTCCGCCTCGATGATCACGTAGTCGTTACCCAGGGCCTGCCACTTCTCGAATCTCATCGGTCGGGCAGGCTAGCGGCGTCGAGGGCGGCGAGGATCCTCGACGCCGCCTGGTCCGGTTCCTGGTGGGTGAGGTCGATCTGGAGTACGTCGGGCAGCTTGCGCATCCACGTGAGCTGACGGCGGGCGTACTGGCGGCTGCGCTGGGCCATCGCCTCGACGTCGCCGGCCAGCAGCTCACGGAAGCCGACGGCCTTGCGGGCGCTCGGGCCGGCGCCGGCGGCCGCCGCGGCCCGGACCTCCTCGACCGCCCCGGCGGCGACCATCGCCGCGACCCGCGCGTCGATCCGGGCGTACAGGGCGTTGCGCTGGAGCGTGAGGCCGGCCAGCAGGGTGGGATGCCGGGTCCGGCCCGTCCACAGCTGCTCCTCCGGCGGCGGAGCGGGCTCGATCCCGGCGAGCAACAGCTCGTGCAGGCGGGTGAGTCGCTGGCTGTCCCCCGGGCTCACGCGGGCTGCGAGGTCGGGCCGCCGCGCCGCGAGCTCGTCATGCAGCGCCTGAGGCCCTCCGCGGTGGAGGCGGGCCATCACCTCGGCGCGCAGCGCCGGGGCGACCGGGGGTTTCAGGTCGAGGTCGCTCAGTGCGGCGCGTAGGTAGAGGCCCGTGCCCCCGACGACGATGGGGCGGCGTCCGGCCTCCAGGAGCGCGTCGATCTCGGTGTGGGCGAGGGCGGCGAAGCGCCCGACGCTGAAGCTGTCCTGCAGCGGGACGCAGGCGATGAGGCGGTGCTCGAGCTCGTCGCCGGTCGCGAGGGCATCGGCCGCCCCAGTGAGGATCTCCAGACCTCGATAGATCTGTAGGGCGTCGGCGGACACGGCCACCGGGTCCTCTCCCCTCGCACGGAGCCTCCGCGCGAGGGCGAGCGCGACGGCGCTCTTGCCGACGCCGGTGGGACCGAAGATGGCGATGACGTGAACGGCGGGCATGGACTCGCGACCACCGTAGACTCTCGGCCTCCATGACGGCACTCTCCGGCACAGTCCTGCTCACCGGGGCCAGCGGCGGCATCGGCCAGGCCATCGCGCGCGCCCTGCACGCTCGCGGAGCCCAGCTCGTCCTCTCGGGCCGGCGCACCGAGGTGCTCGAGCCTCTGGGCCGTGAGCTCGGCGCCCGCGTCATCGCCGCCGATCTGGGCCGCCGGGAAGACGTGGTCGCCCTGGCCGCCGCGGCCGGGGACGTCGACATCCTCATCGCCAACGCGGCGCTGCCCGGCTCGGGGACGTTCATGGAGCTCCAGAGCCTCCAGATCGACACGATCCTCGAAGTGAATCTGCGGGCACCGATCGCCCTCGCCCACGCGCTGGTGCCTGGCATGCTCGCCCGGGGCCGCGGGCACGTCGTGTTCATCTCCTCGCTGTCGGGCAAGGCGGCCTCCCCGGCCGCCTCCCTCTACAACGCGACGAAGTTCGGCCTGCGCGGCTTCTCCCTCGGAGTACGCGAGGACCTGCACGCCTCTGGCGTCTCCGCTTCCGTCGTGCTGCCCGGGTTCATCTCCGAGGCCGGCATGTTCCATGACTCCGGGGTGAAGCTGCCCCGGGGCGTTGGCACCAAGACCCCCGAGGAGGTCGCCGACGGTGTCGTGCGGGCCATCGAGCAGGATCGCGCCGAGGTCGTCGTCGCCCCCCTGGGGCTGCGCCTGGGCACCGACCTGGCCGGCCTGGCGCCGCAGTTCAGCGCACGCATGCAACGGCGCCTGGGCGGGGACCGGGTCGCCCGCCAGATGGCGGCGGCCCAACAGGGCGCGCTGCCCGGTCGTTAGCCGCGGCGGTCGTCGCCGTCGGTGCCCTCCACGGCGGAGTGCTCACCGGTCACGCTGGCCAGCACCTTGATGATGTCGTCGGCGAGCCGAGCGCTCTCGTCGCTGGACTCGGGCGTGGCCTGCACGCGGATGAACACGTCGTCGCCGTCGATCTCCTCGAGCACGACGTTCGGGGTCCCCAGGGTGTCGTCGCTCAGCTCCGCGTCGAGGATCGCCTGGGCATGGCTCGGCTTCACGCCGTTGTTGAGCTTCACGCGGACGTCCACCGGGGGCGGCTCGCGCAGGGGGACGACGACCGCGGCGAGCACGAGGCCGTTGGGGATCATGATCCGGTTGGCCCCGCGGGCCAGGCTCGTGTAGAGCAGGCCGAGGGAGGCCACCGTGCCCTCCTGGGTGCCGATCGCTCCGGCGTAGAGGCGGATGCGATCCCCCAGGTGGAAGGGTTGGGCCGACAGCAGCACTAATCCGGCGAACAGGTTTCCCAGGACGGGCTGGGCGGCGAGGCCGACGATCACCGCGGTGAAGGCACCGCCGACGGCGACGACCTGCGCCGACACCCCGGCGATGGTGATCGCCCCCAGGACGGTGGCGACGACGGAGACGAGACGGACGAGGAACTCGACCGTGCCCGCCGTCGCCGGATCCATGCGCTTGAACAGCGTCGGGGTGAGGCGGCTGAGGTCCTTGGCGATGAGCCAGCCAAGGCCCAGGACGATGAACACCGCGGCGATCTCGAACGGGGCCTTGGTGTTGAAGATGAACTGATGCGGGCCGGGATAGCTGTAGGCGAAGATCTTGCCGGCGGTTCCGCGGACGAACTGGGGGACCTTCGGGCCGGAACTCTCGTAGCGGTGGACGGCCCAGGATTTCGCGACGATCGTCGCGATGAGCAGCGTGAGCGAGAGGAGCAGTCGCGCGCGGGCCCTCTGGATCTGGCTCGTGTCGATCTGGATGTCCAGGCCGGCGGCCGCCCAGGCGTCGCTGCGGGTCTCGAACATCGACGGGCGCATGGGCCGCGGTCCTCGTCTCTTCACGGGGTTCTCCACCCGCTCACCTCCTGGGTGTCACGTCGAACATCGCTGTCTGACCCTACCCCAGCCGTCCGGCGTCGGGATAAAGGGCCGGTGAAACTGGCCGACGCTCAGCTGAGCGCGCGCGCCACGAGCGACATCTCTCCCAGCAGCGTCTGGCTCGTCGCTGCGGTGATGTCGACCATCACGAACTCCCCGGGCTGGCCGAGACCCGCGAAGTTGACCACCTTGTTGTGCCGTGAGCGCCCGCGCAGCCGGCCCGGGTCGGTGCGTGAGTGGCCCTCGACGAGTACCTCGATGGTCCGACCGACAAAGCGCTGCGCCCGCTCGTGCGCGCGGCGCTGGACGACCTCGACGAGCCGGTTCATGCGCTCGACCTTCACCTCGTGAGGGACCTGATCGGCCATCTCGGCCGCCTCGGTCTCGCGTCGCGGTGAGTAGATGAAGGTGAATGCGCCGTCGTATCCGACCGCCTCGACCACCTCGAGCGTCTCGGTGAAGTCCGCCTCCGTCTCCCCCGGGAAGCCGACGATGATGTCGGTGCTGAGCGCGCAGTCGGGCACGTGCTCACGGATGAGCGCGACACGGTCGAGGTAACGCTCCCGCGTGTAGGTGCGGCGCATCCGTTTGAGGATCTCGCTCGACCCGGACTGCAACGGCAGGTGGACGTGCTCACACAGCGAGGGCAGTTCGGCGTGGGCGAGGATGACGTCCTCGCGCATGTCCTTGGGGTGCGGGCTGGTGTAGCGCACGCGCTGGATCCCCGGGACGGCGTCCACGCGCGCGAGCAGCTCCGCGAAGCTCATTCGCCGCTGAACGGGAAGATCACGGCCGTAGGAGTTGACGTTCTGGCCCAACAGGGTCACCTCGGTGACGCCGTCGGCGGCGAGGCGCTCGACCTCGGCGACCAGGTCGGCGGGGTCGCGGCTCACCTCGCGCCCCCGGGTCGAGGGAACGATGCAGTAGGAGCACCTCATGTTGCAGCCCACGCTGATCTGCACCCAGCCCTGGAAGGCCCGGGCACGCTTGGCCGGTAGATCGCCGGTGAAACCCTCGAACTCGAAGTAGCCCTGGGCGCTGAGGGAGTCGGAGGTGAGGAACTCGGCGAGCTTGTGCACCTGGCCGGGCCCGAAGGCGACGTCGACGTAGGGAAAGCGGCGGAAGACCTCGTCCTTGACCGACTGGGCCCAGCAGCCGCCGACCCCGATCACCGTGCCGGGCGCCCGGCGCTTCAGCGCGCGTGCCTCCTGCAGGTGGGCGATGAACCGGTCATCGGCCTTCTCACGGATCGAGCAGGTGTTGAAGAGGATCAGATCGGCCTCCGCGCGCGAGGGCGCCTCGGCGTAGCCGAGCGACTCGAGCATCCCCTTCATCCGCTCGGAGTCGTGCTCGTTCATCTGGCACCCGAAGGTGGTGACGTGGTAGGCCGGCACTGGCGCGAAGGGTAGCGGTGAGCCGGGTCGCCCCCGGGCCGTGGGGGGACGACCTCAGCCCGGTGAGCCGGGTCGCCCCCGGGCCGTGGGGGGGACGACCTCAGCCTGGTGACCCGGTGCGCACGGCGTCCGCCGCCGGCGGCCTCAGCCGCGCCGCCAGGCGCGCACGGCATCCGCAGCCAGTTCGGAGTCATACCCCTTGCGGATGAGCATCCCGAAGGCCCGCTCGCGCTCACGCGGCTCGTCACTGGGCACGGGGAAGCGCTGACTCAGCAGAGACCTGGCGCGGTCCAGTTCGGAGGCTCCGCGCTCTCCCCCTGTCGCCGCCGCGTCGACCTCCGCGAAGGCCGCGGCGATGACCTCGCGGTCCACCCCGTGCTCACGCAGTCCCCGCTCGATCCGGTCGCTGCCCCAACCGGCCAGCGTGCGCTTGTCCTCGATAAACAGCCGCGCGTACCGGGCGTCGTCGAGATAGCCCAGCGCCAGCAGCTCGGCGATCACCGCCGCGGTCTCCTCCTCTGGGCACTCGGCCCGCGCGAGCCGGGCACGAACCTCTGCCACGGTCCGCTCGCGCCGGTTCAGGAACGCATAGGCAAGGGCGGTCGCGTCAGCCATCGAGAAGCCATCCAGGGGCGGGCCGTAGGCCGGGGGTGGGCGGTCCCCCCAGACCGCCCACGCCACCGCTGCCGGATCAGGCGGCGGCGATCTCCTCCTCGACCGCGGCGAGATCGACCGGGCCATCACGTTCGATCGGCACGACCAGGTCTTGGCCCATACCGAGCTTGGCGTAGACCTTGGCCTCGATCTCCTTGGCCATCTCCTGGTGCTCGTCCAGGAACGCCTTCGCGTTCGCGCGACCCTGGCCGATGCGCTCGTCCCCGTAGGAGAAGAACGACCCCGACTTAGTGATGATGTCGTGCTCGATCCCGTAGTCGATGAGGCAGCCCGAGGTCGAGATGCCGCGGCCGAACTCGATGTCGAACTCCGCCTGCTTGAACGGCGCGGCGACCTTGTTCTTGACGACTTTCACCCGCACGCGGTTACCGACCGCCTCCGTGCCGTCCTTGAGCGTTTCGATCCGGCGGATGTCCAGGCGCTGGGAGGAGTAGAACTTCAGCGCGCGGCCGCCCGGCTGTGTCTCCGGCGAGCCGAACATGACCCCGACCTTCTCGCGGATCTGGTTCGTGAAGACGCACAGCGTCTGGGTTCGGTTGAGGTTTCCGGTGATCTTGCGCATCGCCTGGGACATCATGCGCGCCTGGACGCCGACGGTCTGGTCGCCCATCTGGCCCTCGAGCTCGGCCCGCGGGGTGAGCGCGGCGACCGAATCGACGGCGATGAGGTCGACCGCGCCGGAGCGGATCAGCATGTCGACGATCTCGAGCGCCTGCTCGCCGTAATCGGGCTGGGAGACGAGCAGCTCATCGATGTCGACGCCGATCTGCTGGGCGTACAGCGGATCCATGGCGTGCTCGGCGTCGACAAAGGCGCATACGCCACCGAGCTTCTGGGCTTCGGCAATGATGTGGTAGACCAGCGTCGTCTTGCCCGAGGACTCCGGTCCGAAGATCTCCACGATCCGGCCGCGGGGCACGCCGCCGATCCCGAGAGCGATGTCGAGGGAGAGCGCACCGGTGGGGATCGCTTCCACGGCGACCCGGGCTCCAGGGTCGCCCATCCGCATGACGGCACCCTTGCCGAACTGGCGCTCGATCTGGGTCAGCGCGCCCTGCAGGGCCGCCTGGCGCTTGGCATCGGACTTCGCGTCCGCTCCGCTGCCGGCCTTACCGGCCTTATCCACACTCATCTCCGGGTCTCCTTCTCATTCAAGCCTCTTAGGTCCGTCACGATAAGTCCGGGGTCGGACGGAAGCGAACATACGCTCGATCCGGTGACCGAACAAGACATGGGTGTTCCAGTTGTTTCACCGTTCTGTCACATGGGTGTGACGGAGCCGCCCGGCCCTGCCGCGCCGTGCCGGGCGGACGTGGGGTGCCGGCCGGACGTGGGGTGCCACTCGAATGATTCAGCGTCCCGTCAGCCTTGGGGGTGGTGCGCGTGAGGTGTCGCTGAGCGACACCTCACGCGCAGCGTCCCGATGGCGCGCTCCACGCAGGAGGGTTTGGGGGTCCGACCCCGCCTGACCGCCGATGCCCGCCTGACCACCGACCCCGCCTGACAGCGGGTCCTCGGCTCAGCGCGGGTCCCCGCCGCCGCGGATGACCGCGAGCAGCAGGTGCATGGCCACCGAGGTGGCGCGGTCCCGGACCGCGGCGCGGTCCCCGGGCAGGCGCACGCGGCGGACGAGGGTTCGGTCCTCGACGGTGACCGCGAACCACACGGTTCCCACGGGCTTCTCCTCGCTGCCGCCGCCGGGCCCCGCGATTCCGGTGATGCCCACCCCGTACGCGGCGCCGAACCGCCTCCGGGCGCCGTCGGCCAACGCGACGGCGACCTCCGAGGACACCGCTCCGACGGTCTCGATGATCTGCGCCGGCACGCCGGCCAGCTCCGTCTTGGCCGCGTTGGTGTAGGCAATCACGCCGCCGAGCACGTAGGCCGAGGCGCCGGGCAGGTCCGTGAGCCGGGCGGCGAGCATGCCCCCGGTGCACGACTCCGCGGTGGCCACCGAGGCGTGCTGATCCAGGAGTGCGGTGGCGACCATCGCGTCGACGGTCTCACCGTCGGGTGAGTAGACGACCTCGGGCCCGTGGCGCTCGAGGATGAAGGCCTTCAGAGCCGCGTAGCCGTCCGCGGCGGACGGGGAGAAGCGCGTGGAGACCTCGATCTCGGCCCTGCGAAGGCAGGTGGTGATCTCCAGTGGAGCGAGGTCGATCCCCGCCTCGGCGGCGGCACGCAGGGTGACGGAGATCTCGGCCTCAGGGATCCCGAAGAGCCGCATCATCTCCCGGTGCAGCACCGGCGCCTCGGCGATTGCCGCGCGCACGAGGTTCTGGGCCAGTGCCTCCGTCCACATGGGCTGCAGCTCCGACGGCGGACCGGGCAGCACGACGACCACCGGCCCGCTCTCGCCGTCGGCGGGTGGGACGACCAGGCCGGGAGCGGTGCCCACCGGTGCAAGCACGCTCGCACCGGCCGGGATCATCGCCTGCTTGCGGTTCGCTGCGGCCAGTGCCGCCGGGTCGACGTTGCGCCAGCGTGCACCGAGCCGGGCGATGATCGCCGCGATCGTCATCTCGAGCTCGGCGTCGAGGACCATCTCGCGCCCCTGGAAGCGGCCGACCATCTCCGCGGTGAGATCGTCCGCGGTGGGCCCCAGACCGCCGGAGGTGAGAATCAGCTGGACGCCCTCGGAGCGGAAGAAGCTCAGCCCGGCGAGGACGTCGTCGGGACGATCGCCGACCACGAGGATCCCGGCCACGTCAACCCCGGCCTCGCGCAGGCGCTCGGACATCCAGGGACCGTTGCGGTCGGAGATGATCCCGGTGAGCACCTCGGTGCCGGTGACGAGGATTCCCGCCCGCACCGCGGCCCTCCCGGTGTACACCGCTGCGTCCACGCCGGGGAGACTACTGAGCCGCGTCCCCGGACAGCCCCCACCTGAGTCCCGGCCCGAACACCCCCCCACCTGCGCGGGTGGCGTCAGCTCAGGGGCAGGTCGGGCCCTGGGGCAGCGCCGAGACGCCCTGCGGGGTGATCTTCAGGCCGATGGCGGTCGCGCTCGCGTTGAGCGGATAGGGACGGCCGTTGGCGGTGAGCGTCACGTTCGCGTTACCCAGGGTGACAAAGAGCTCGCGCCCGCGCAGCAGCGGCAGCGTCGCGCCCGGCGCCTCGACGACGCCGTTGATGAGCCTGATCCCGCCGGGTCGCTCCACGCAGATCCAGACGGACGCGGTGGGGACGAGCTTCAGCGTCGCTGTCGCGGCGAGCGTCGTGGTCTGCCCCGGAGGGGTCGTCCGCGTGGGCGTGAGCGCCGCCGCGGTGGTGGTCGGGCGGGTGGCGACAGTCACCCCACGGGCCGCCTTGGGTGTCGCGTTGGAGTGCCCGCGCCCGATGAGGTAGAGGCCGAGCCCTGCGGCGACGAGCACGGCGGCGACGATCGCCCAGGACGGGACCCGGGGTCCGCGCGGGCCCTGGGCGCGGCGCTGGTCCCGCTCGCGGTCGCGCTTGACTGCGGCGAGAGGGCGCGCATGGGTCTCCGGCGAGAGCTCGTAGTGGCGCTTGTACTCGTCAAGGAGCAGGCGCGAGTCGAGGCCGAGGTACTCCCCGTAGGTACGCAGGAACGACTTCACGTACACGGGACCGGGCAGGAGGTCCCACTCCTCGTTCTCCATCGCGCGCAGGTACTTGGCGCGGATCTTCGTGCGCATCTCGACCTCGCCGATGTCGATGCGCGCGCGCATCCGCGCCTCGCGCAGGGCGGCGCCGATTTCCGTTCCCGGTTCAGCCATCACCGGGAAGGCTATCGGGGCGCACCGCGCTTCCGAAGCGTGGCCGAAACGCTGCAGGACCCAGGGTCAGAGCGCGTCGTCCGGGTCCGGCCCGTCCGGCGCGTCGGAGCGCTCCGCCGGCGCGGGCAGCTCGGGCAGCTCAGGCAGCGTCGCCCCACCCTTTTTCACCTCGTGGAGGGCGACGAGCAGGCGCGGGACGTCGGCCTCGCTCACCAGCACCTGGCGCGGTTTGGAGCCCTCGTACCCGGAGATGATGCCGCGCCGCTCGAGCATGTCGATGAGCCGGCCCGCGCGGGTGTAGCCGAGCCGCAGCCTGCGTTGGAGCATCGAGGTGGAGGCGGTCTGCATCTGGGCGACCAGCGCGATGGCCTCCTCCAGCAGCGGGTCTTCGTCCGGGTTGAAGCCGTCCTCCTCACCGCCGGCGGCCGCGGCCTCATCGGCGTCCTCGACCTCGGCGAGCAGCTCCTCACGCAGCTCGGGCTCGCCCTGGGTGCGCCAGTAGGCGGTGATCTCCTCGATCTGGGGCTCGTCGATGTAGGCGCCCTGGATGCGCTGCAGGCGGGAGGTGCCCACCGGCGAGAAGAGCATGTCCCCTTGACCGAGCAGCGACTCGGCCCCGCCCTGGTCGAGGATCACCCGGGAGTCGGTCTGGCTCGAGACCGCGAAGGCGATCCGCGAGGGGACGTTGGCCTTGATCATGCCGGTGATGACGTCCACGCGCGGGCTCTGCGTGGCGAGCACGAGGTGGATGCCCACCGCCCGGGCCTTCTGGGCCAGGCGGATGATCGAATCCTCGACGTCAGCCGGGGCGACCATCATCAGGTCCGCGAGCTCGTCGATGACACAGAGGATGTAGGGCAGCTCGGCCTCGCCGCGGGAGAGCCGCACCTTGTTGAGCTCGGGGAGGTTGCGGGTGCGAGCCAGCGACATGATGCTGTAGCGCTGCTCCATCTCCCGGACGAGGTTCTGCAGCGCGTTGGCGGCCATCCGCGGCGAGGTGATCACCGGGGTGAGCAGGTGCGGGATCGACTCGTAGAGGTTGAGCTCGACCTGCTTGGGATCGACGAGCACGAGGCGCACCTCGTGCGGGGTGGCCCGCAGGAGGATCGAGGAGAGCATCGCGTTGACGCACGCGGACTTGCCCGCGCCGGTGGTGCCGGCCACGAGCAGGTGGGGCATCTTGGCCAGGTCCGCGCCGATGGCCTTGCCGGAGATGTCCTTGCCGAGCCACACGGTGAGCGGTGACCAGCCCTCGGGGGCGTCCTGGTAGACGTCACCGAGGTGGACGATGCGTCGCCGCGCGTTGGGGACCTCGATGCCGACCGCGGTCTTGCCGGGGATCGGCGCGAGGATGCGGATGTCGGTGGCCGCCAGGGCGTAGGCGAGGTCGTCCTTGAGGTTCGCGACCTTGGACATCTTCACCCCGGGGGCGAGCTTGATCTCATAGCGGGTGATGTGCGGCCCGGCGACCCGGCCGATCACCTTCGCGTCGATGCCGAAGTGGCTCAGTGCCTCGACGAGTGCCGTCGCGACCTGCTCCTGCCCGGCGGTGTCGGGGCGGGCCGCCTCGCCGGTCGAACGCGTGAGCAGCCGTGCCGAGGGAGCCCGCCAGTCGAACGCGGGATCGTCGGTGACCGAGGCGCGGTAGCGCCCCTGAGGGGTGAGATCGTCGGGGTTGAGCTCCCGGTCTGGGGGACCGGGAGCGTCGACGGCCGCCACCTCGGGCTCCGCTGGCGCCGCGCGATCCGCCTCGGCGTCTGCCCAGGCCTCGGCGGTGGCCTCAGGCTCGGGCTGCTCCCACGCGGCGGCCGCCGCCGGCGCGACCTGCGGGACGTCATCGGGGGCCGGCGGCGCCTCGTGAGCCCAGGGGTTGAACTCCTCGACCTCGGACTCGAATTCGGGCTCCTCGAAGATCGGGATGACCGGGGCGTCGTCGACGGGCGGGGCCTCGACGTGGGTGGCGCGGATGATCAGCTGCCCGGTCGGGGGGTCAGGTACCTCCAGCGCCGCCGCGTCCTCCTCGTCCTCGCGGAGGACGCGCCGCGGGGTCCGGGCGGCCCGCGGGTCACGGGTGCGGTCGGGCATCCGCGTAATGGTGATCTCGGCCAGGCGCGCGGAGTGGTCGCGAGTGGCGAGCAGGACGGAGGCCAGGGTGGCTCCGGTGAGCAGGATGACCGCGGCGAGGAACAGGAAGATGGCGACGATGTCCGCTCCGGCGGTGGAGATGAGATGGCCGAGGACCCAGAACTCACCGGCGCCGATCACCCCGCCGCGGGCCTGGAGGACGTGGGCGGACCAGAAGCCCGCCGTCGGCTCGCGGCCCGGTCCGATGCCGAGCGTTCCGGCGGCCATCGCCAGGGTGAGGGCCACGGCGAGACACAGTGTGCCGGCGCGCAGCGGGCGCGCTGGTGGGCCGCTGCGCAGCTCCCGCGCGAGCACGAGAGCGCCGGCCAGCAGCAGGGCGACGGGGACGAGGTAGGCGAAGACGCCCATGAGCAGGCGCAGCGCGGACACCGCTCCGTGGCCGAGGGTGCCTCCACCCCAGTGCAGGTAGGTGACCCCGAAGAGGAACACCCCGACGGCGAGCAGGGCCAGGCCGAGCAGGTCGACGTGATGGGGCTCGAGCACGAGCAGGCTGCGCAGCGAGGGATGGCTCGCCACCTGCGTACGCCGGGCCCGGGTCGGGGGCGGGGTCTTGCGGGAGGGCGGGCGCTTGGCCGCGGGCTTCTTGGACTTCGTGGAGGTGGCGGGCATCCGGGTTGGCTTCTTCGCCGCGGGGCCCCGCCTTCCTGCCTTGTCGCCTTCGCGTGGGCGGGCCGTACTATCTGGCCCTCATGAGCGTCTCTGGCCCTGTGAGCGAGTTCGACCGCCCCCCCCGCGTGCTCGTCGTCGAGGACGACGACGCGATCGCCCAGGTGCTGCAGCGGTCCCTGCGCATGGAGGGCTATGACGTCCGCGTGGCCGAGGACGGCATCGCCGCCCTGGACCAGGCCCACGCGTTCCTGCCGGACCTGGTGATCCTCGATCTCGGCCTGCCCAAGCTCGATGGGATCGAGGTGGCCAAGGCCCTGCGCGAGACCGACGACGTGCCGATCCTCGTGCTCACCGCTCGTGACGCCGTGGAGGCCCGGGTCGAGGGGCTCGACGCCGGGGCCGACGACTACCTCGTCAAGCCCTTCGAGCGCCAGGAGCTGCTGGCCCGCTTGCGCGCGCTGCTGCGTCGGCGCCCGCCCCGGGGCCAGGCGGCGCTCAGCGTCGGAGACCTCAGCCTCAACCCCGATACGCATGAGGTTCACCGCGGGGAGCGGGCGCTCGAGCTCACGCAGCGCGAGTTCGAACTGCTCGAGTACCTCATGCGCAATGAGCGCATCGTCGTGTCCCGTCAGCGCCTGCTCGATGAGGTCTGGGGCTATGACCCCTTCTCGATGACCAATACGATCGAGGTGTTCGTATCCAACCTGCGACGGAAGCTTGAAGCGGATGGTGAGCCCCGGCTCCTCCATACGATCCGCGGCGCGGGCTACGTTCTCCGCGTATAGGCGGGTTCCCGTCCGCTGGCGTCTCGCCGGCGGCTCGGCGGCGCTCACGTGCGTCATCCTCGCCTCCTTCGCCACGATCGTCGGCGTGCTCGCCAACGGACAGGTCCGCAACCTGTTCGTCGAGTCGATGTCCAACGGCTTCGCGACCCTGCAGCAGCAGGTCGAGCCCACCGACGTGAAGGCGAGCACGCTCACCTCGTGCGCGAACCTCACCGCGCTGGCCATCGAGGACACCGCCCAGATCCGTCTGGTGAACCTCAATGGCGACACGCTCTGCTCCTCATCGATGACCGAGAAGGGCACACCGGTGAACGTGCCCGTGGTCGACCCGCCCGCGCCGACGCCGGCGGCGCTCACGGGCACCCAGACCTACCATCAGGGCCCCTACGAGGTGATGGCCAAGTGGATCACCTGGGGGGCGGAGAGCCACGGCTGGCTCATCTACGCCCGGCCGCTGTCCCAGATCGACCAGACGAGCTCGCGCATCCGCGTGTTCCTCGCTTTCGGCGTGCTCGGGGGCGCGATCCTCGCCCTGCTCGCCGGCCTCTACGTGGCCCAGCGGGCGATGCGGCCGATCGCCGAGCTCACCGAGGCGGCCCGGGAGATCGAGCTCACCGGTGACCCGACCCGGCGGATCCCCCGCCCGGCGGCCCAGGACGAGGTGGCCGAGCTGGCCATCACCCTGGAGGGGATGCTCGCCTCGCTCGCTGCGGCCCGGTCCGACACCGAGGCGGCTCTGGACCGCCAGCGTGAGTTTGTCGCCGACGCCTCTCATGAGCTGCGCACCCCGCTCACCAGTGTGCTGGCCAACCTCGAGCTGCTGGCCGAGGAACTCCACGGCGAGCAGGCCGACTCGGCCCACTCGGCCCTGCGCTCGACCCGGCGCATGCGCCGCCTCGTCGGGGATCTGCTGCTCCTCGCACGGGCGGACGCCAAGCGCGACGCCCCCCACCGGCCGACCGATCTCGGCGAGGTCCTGGCCGACGCGGCCGGGGAGTTGAGTCCGGTGGCCGAGAGCCATGAGCTCACCCTCACTCCCGGGGTGGCGGTCATTGACGCCAACCGGGACGAGCTACACCGCCTGATCCTCAATCTGCTGGAGAACGCCGTCAACCACACGCCCCAGGGCACCGCCGTGCGGGCGAGCACCTCGGTCGAGGACGGTCACGCGGTGCTCGTCGTCGAGGACGGCGGCCCCGGGATCCCCGCCGAGATGCGCCAGCGCGTATTCGAGCGCTTCGTGCGCGGCCAGGGTGAGACGGCGTCGGGCACCGGTCTGGGCCTCGCCATCGTCCGGGCGGTGGCGGCGTCGCACCGCGGCGAGGTGGCCCTCACCAGCGCGCACCCGTGGGATGACGAGCACCCCGGGTCGCGCTTTCGCATCAGCTTCCCCCTGAGCGCCAGCGCGACCGTCGCGCTGCCCTCTCCCGTCGCGGCGGCACCGGCCGCCGCGACTCAGACCTCGACGACGACCGGAAGGACCATCGGGCGGCGCTTGAGACGGTCGTAGACGAACGCCGCGAGTTCCTCGTGCAGCTCATGCTGAAGCTCGTCGATCTGGCGGATCCCGTCCGAAGCCGCCTTGACGAGGATGTCCTCGACCTCGCCCCGGATGTCGTCGGCGAGGGTCTCGGCGGCCTCGAGGAAGGGGACGCCGCGGAAGATCACCTCGGGGTCCCCCACGGGCTCTCCATCCTGGGCCGAGACGGTCGCCACGACGATGAAGATGCCGTCGGCCGACAGGGTGCGGCGGTCGCGCAGGGCGACGTCGGCCGGGTCGCCGAGGTCGACGCCGTCGACGAAGATCATGCCTGCCTGGACCTTGTCGCCGAAGCGCGCGCCGCGCGCGTCGATCTCCAGGGGCAGGCCGTTGTCGCCTTCGAAGATGTGGTCGGGGTTCACCCCAACCGCCTCGGCGAGCTCGGCGTGCAGGCGGATCCGCTTGTGGTCGCCGTGGATCGGCATCACGTAGCGAGGCTTGACCAGGTTGAGCATCAGCTTCAGCTCCTCCTGGTAGCCGTGGCCCGAGGCGTGGATCGGTGCCTCCTTCGGCGTCACGACATTGCAGCCGATGTGGTAGAGCCGGTCCACGGTGTCCCCCACGGCCCGCTCGTTGCCGGGAATCGGGGTGGCGGAGAACACCACCGTGTCCCCGCGGTGGAGCTTGATCTGTCGGTGGTCGTTGTGAGCCATCCGCCGTAGGGCCGACAGCGGCTCGCCCTGGGACCCGGTCGACACGATGACGACCCGATGGTCGGGGAAGGAGTCGACCTCCTGGGGCTGGATGAGCATGCCGTCGGGCACCTCGATGTGGCCGAGGCTGCGGCCGATCCCGACGTTCTTGCGCATCGAACGCCCGACCAGAGCGACCTTGCGGTTCAGTGCGGCGGCGGCGTCGACGACCTGCTGGACTCGGTGGATGTTCGAGGCGAAGGACGTGACGACGATCCGGCCCTCGCAGCGGGCGAAGACCTCCTCGAGGTGGGGACCCACGCCGGCCTCCGAGGGCGAGTAGCCCGGCCGGTCCGCGTTGGTCGAGTCCCCGGCCAGCAGCAGCACCCCCTCGGCACCAAGCTCGGCCAGCCGCGCGAAGTCGGCTGGACGCTCATCCACGGGGGTCTGGTCGAACTTGTAGTCGCCGGTGGCGAGCACGATCCCGAGGTCGGTGTGGAGGGCGACCGCGCAGGCGTCGGGAATCGAGTGCGTCATGTGGACGAGCTCGATGTCGAACGGCCCGGCGGCGATCTGCTCGCCCGTGCGCACGTCGGAGATGTCGACATCGCGCAGCTTGTGCTCGTCGAGCTTGGACCGAGCCATGGCCACGGTGAGCTTGGAGGAGTACACCGGCGGGTTGGCCCCCGCCCGGTTGAGCTCGCGCATGACCCAGGGCAGAGCACCGAGGTGATCCTCGTGGCCGTGCGTGATGACGATCGCCTCGATCTGGTCGGCCCGCTCCCGCAGATAGGTGAAGTCGGGCAGGACGAGATCGATCCCGAGCATCTCCGCCGTGGGGAAGCGCAGCCCGGTGTCGATGACGACGATCGAACCGTCGAGCTCGACGACCATCATGTTCTTGCCGATCTCGCCCAGGCCCCCGAGGGGCAGAACGCGCAGGCGGCCGCTCATGACGGGACCCCCGTCACGGCCGCTCCGACCAGACCGTGGCGTTCCAGCAGGCCGCGGACGGTGGCCAGCTCCGCCTCGTCGAGCAGGACGTAGGGCAGCCGCGGGCCGCCGACCGGCACCCCGATGAGGCCGAGGGCGGCCTTGCAGGTGACGGCGGCGGGTGCGACGGCGAGATCGCGATACACGTCGGCGAGCGAGGCGTCGATCGCCGCGCGCTCAGCCGGTACGTCGACCATGCGCCGCATCACGTGCCCGAACACGTGGCTGGCGGTGAGGATGCCTCCGGGCTCCCCCATGTCGAGCACGGTGGCCAGCAGATCGTCGTTGCCCGCATACAGCGCGAGGCCGTCGACGGCGGCGAGGTTCGCCGGGTTTGCCTGCTTGACCGCGCAGATGTGGTCGAGCTGGGCGAGTTCGGCAAGCAGGTCATTGGGCAGGTCCGATCCCGTCCGTTGGGGGATGTTGTACAGCACGATCGGCAGGTCGGTGGCGGCAACGACCTCGCGGTAGTGCGCAATGATGCCGGCCCGGCTGGGTCGGCTGTAGTACGGGTTGACGCTGAGCAGGCCGTCCGGGCGCATCGCCGTGGCCGCATCGGTGAGCTTCACCGCGTGACGGGTGTCGTTGGAGCCGACGCCCGCGATCACCGTCCGGCCCGGATGGCGACGGCGCGTCTCGGCGATGACCAGCTCGATCACCCGGAGATGCTCGGCGTCGTCGAGGGTCGCCGCCTCACCGGTGGTCCCGCAGACGACGACGCCGTCAGATCCGGTGCGGAAGAGATGGTCGAGCAGGCCGACAATGGCCGCCTCGTCGACAGCGCCGTCGGCGTCGAAGGGGGTCACCATGGCAGTGAGGATGGCGCCGAAGTGGCTCACCGGACGATTATCCCAGTCCGGGTGGACGGTGGCGGTGCGCCCGGGCGCCGGAAGCTCGCCCGGGGTGCCAGGGCCCACGTCCGGGCCGGGCATCGTGGCGCGCCCGCACGTGGGGCCGGGCCGACGGCGCGGGCTGCGGGAACCCCCGGTGGGTATGCGGGTGGGCGGTCCGGGGGCGGGCGCTGGCCGTGGCGAGATCGGACACGGCGAGGGAGCCGGCGCTGGAGACAAGCAGTGTGCCAAGGACGAGCCAGACGGTGGCCCGGCTCATCAGCCGCTGGCTGAGCCCGTCGGCCGCCAGCCGGGTGACGACGGCCGAAGTCGAGGCGCCGTCACGCGCGATGAGCTCCTCGACGAGCGACTCGAGTTCAGCGCCGTGGCGGACCCGAACGGGCCGCGGGTAGAGCCAGAGGACGGCGGAAACGAGCCGGCGCATCAGGCGCCCAGGCCGATCCGCGCCAGTCCGACGGTGGTGATGCGGGCGGACTCGGCCAGCCGGTCGGCCAGTGCCGCGCGGCCTGACGGCGTGAGGCGGTAGGGATGGCGCCGGTCCTCGGCAGCCAGCCGCTGGACGAGGCCGTCGGCCTCGAGCTTGGCCAGGGCCCCGTAGAGGGTACCCGGGGACAGAGTGACGCCGGAGAAGGCCTCGATGTCCTTGATCAGGGCGTAGCCGTGACGGTCCCCGCCGGCCAGGGAGGTGAGGACGAGCACGCTGCGGTCGGGCAGACGCACGCCTCAGAGGGTCCCGATACGACTGATCGGCCAGTAGGTGAAGAACGCCTCGCCGATGATGTCCTTCTGCGGCACCGGGCCCCAGTAGCGGGAGTCGTCGGAGTTGCCGCGGTTGTCCCCCATCATGTAGTAGTCCCCCGCCGGAACCTTGATCGGCCGGGCGAAGGTGCACTCCGAGGAGCCCCCGCAGGCGGCGATGTAGCTGTCCTGCTCCCGGACCCCGTTGCGGAAGACGTGCCCGTCGACGATGCGTAGGGTGTCTCCGGGCAGCCCGACCACGCGTTTGACGAACGTCTCGGGCGAGGTGCCCGACAGGGCCGCGTCGCAGGGCTGAGCCTGCGGGCTGCCCTCGGCATTGAAGCCCTGGGCGGGATTGGCGCACTGACCGGAGCCGAGGTCGGCTCCCCGCGGCGGGTGGAACACGACGATCGTGCCCAGCCCCGGGTGAGTGGCCAGGCGGTTGACGAGGATCCGCTGATTGATGTCCAGCGTCGGGATCATCGACCCGCTCGGGATCCGGTACGGCTTGACGACGAAGGCCTGGACGAGGAAGGCCAGGCCCGCCGCGACGAGGACCGTGAGGATGAGCTCGATGAACGAGCGGGCGCGCTTCATGAGTGTGTCGGAACCCGATATAACGAGTAGCGAGTCTACTCGCCCTGGGGCCAGAGCAGGGTCTCGAGCCCGACGGTGACCCGCTGGGGCAGATCGGCGACGCGACGGACGGCGAGGACGACGCCGGGCATGAACGACACACGGTCGTTGGAGTCGTGGCGGATGCTCAGGGTCTGGCCCAGGTCGCCGAGGATGACCTCCTGGTGGGCGACGAGCCCCGGCAGGCGCACGGAGTGGATCGGCGGCTCACCTCGGTCGGGTGCCGCCTCGGCCATGCGTCGCGCGGTGAGCGCCGCGGTGCCCGAGGGGGCATCAACCTTGCGGTCATGATGGAGCTCGATGATCTCGGCGGCGGCCATGTGCTGGGCGGCCTCGGCGGCGAACCTCATCATCAGGACGGCGCCGATGGCGAAGTTCGGCGCGATGAAGACATTCGCCCCCTCAAGGCCGTCGAGCTCGGCGGGGTCGAATCCGGTCGTGCCGACGACCACATGGACCCCGGCGCGCACGGCTGTGGTGATGTTTGCCACCGCGGTGCTCGGGACACTGAAGTCGACCATCACCTCGGGCGCGGAGGCGGCGACGGCCTCGGCGACGGTGACGCCCAGGGACGGATCGGCCCGGGCGACGAGCTCGAGTCCCTCGGCGGTCTCGACCGCCTCGCACACGGTGCTCCCCATGCGCCCGGCCGCTCCGCTCACCAGGACACGGATCATGCCGGTGCCTCAGCGAGGCCGAGGCCGAGGCCGGCGACGGCGCTGTCGAACCGTGCCTCGTCGGGCCCGATCCCGACGACTGACAGGCGGTCGGGGTTCCAGAGCTCGCCGGCCAAACCGGCGAGATCCTCGAGGGTGACCGCGTCAACGGCCGCCTCCAGCTCGTCGAGGGAGAGCAGCGGCTCTCCGGCCAGCACGGCGGAGCCGAGTCGGTTCATGCGGGCTCCGGTCGACTCGAGCGCCAAGAGCATCCGGCCCTTGAGGTTTTCCTTGGCCCGGGCCAGTTCCGCCTCGGTGGCAGGGTCCCGACCCAGACGCTCGAGCTCGCCGCCCACGACCCTGAGGGCCGCCTCGACGTTGTCGGCGCGGGTGCCGACGTACAGACCGATCTGGCCGGTGTCGGCGAAGCCGGAGGCGAAGGAGTACACCGAATAGGCGAGGCCGTGCTTCTCGCGCACCTCCTGGAAGAGGCGCGAGGACGATGCCCCGCCGAAGATCGTGTCCAGGACCCGGAGGGCGAACCGCCGGGGATCATGGCGCGAGAGCGCGATCCCGCCGACACACACGTGGAACTGCTCGGTGTCCTTGGTCTCGAAGCGCCGCCGGGCGCCGCCCGGTCCCCGCGGGTCGAAGCCGAGCGTCGAGGGACCGCTGCCGCTGCCCGGGGCCAGGCTGAGCGCGTCCTCGGCCAGGGCGACGAGGCCGTCGTGGTCGACGGCCCCGGCGGCGGCGATCACGACGTTGGCGGGCACGTAGCGGGCGTCGTGGAAGGCGCGGATCTCCGCTGCCGACGTGTCGGCGACGACGGGTGCGTAGCCGATGATCGCCCGACCCAGGGGGTGGTTACCGAACACCGCCTCCCCGAGGACGTCAAAGACCTTCTCCTGGGGATCGTCCTCGTACATGGCGATCTCCTCGAGGATCACCTCGCGTTCGGAGTCGATGTCCTCCAGTGCGGGGGCGAAGACCATCTCGGACATCACCGCGAAGGCGCGGGGCAGATGCTCGTCGAGCACCCGCGCGTACAGCGAGGTCGTCTCGCGCCCGGTGCCCGCGTTGATCTCGGCGCCCATGGTGTCGAAGATCTGATCGATCTCCAGGCTCGAGTATGAGCGGGTGCCCTTGAACAGCAAGTGCTCGAGCAGGTGCGAGAGCCCCGCCTCGGATTCGGCCTCGGCGCGCGAGCCGGTGCCGATCCAGAAGCCGAGCGTGACGGACCGGACGGAGGGCATGGCCTCCGTCACGATCCGCACGCCGGAGGGGAGAGTGGTCTCCCGATGAGTGAGCAACGAGCTAGCGGTTCCGCTCGCCGGGCTCAGGCACGGTCGGGATCGGTGTCCCGTGACCGCTCCCGTCGAGGTCCGCGGTCACCCCGGTCGCCGCCGCGGCCACGGCCGCCGTTGCGGTCCCCGCGCGGCTCACGCGCGCCGCCACCACGAGCCGAGTCGGCCGCGACGACCGCGGCGAGCTCGTCGTCGGACTTGCCCGCGATCTCGGGGTCGTCGGAGAGACGCAGACCGATGCGGCCGCGTTCGCGGTCGACCTCGACCACCTTGACCTGGATCTCGTCGCCCTTGTTGAGAACCTCCTCGACGGTGGCGATGCGCTTGCCGGGTGCGACGTTGGAGATGTGCAGCAGGCCGTCGGTGCCCTTGGCGAGCTCGACGAAGGCGCCGAAGGTCGTCGTCTTGACGACCTTGCCCTTGAACTCGTCGCCCACCGCGACCTCCTTGGTCATCGAACGGATGCGGTCGATGAGACCGTCGCCCAGCTCCCGGTTGGAGGCGTAGACGAGCACCTGTCCCTCGTCGTTGACGTCGATCTGGGAGTCGAACTCCTCCTGCAGGGCGCGGATCGTCTCGCCGCCCTTGCCGATGAGCAGGCCGATCTTCTCCGGGTCGATCTTGATCGTGGAGATGCCGGGGGCATACCGCGACAGCTCTCCGCGCGGCGCGTCGATGACCTCGGCCATCTTGGCCAGGATCGCCTCGCGGGCCGCCTTGGCCTGGGAGAGCGCGTCACGCATGATCTCGAAGGAGACCCCGGTGATCTTGATGTCCATCTGCAACGCGGTGATGCCGTCATGGGTGCCGGCGACCTTGAAGTCCATGTCCCCGAGGTGATCCTCGACGCCGGCGATGTCGGTGAGGACGATGTAGTCCTCACCCTCCTTGATGAGGCCCATGGCGATCCCGGCGACGGCCTTCTTCAGCGGCACGCCGGCCTCCATCAGCGACAGCGAGGATCCGCACACGGAGGCCATCGACGAGGAGCCGTTGGACTCGAGGATGTCCGAGACGACACGGATCGTGTACGGGAAGTCCTCCTGGGAGGGGATCATCGGCACGAGCGCCCGCTCGGCGAGCGCGCCATGGCCGATGTCACGGCGCTTGGGGCCGCCGAGGCGGCCGGCCTCCCCGACCGAGAAGGGCGGGAAGTTGTAGTGATGGAAGTACCGCTTGGTCGTCTCCAGCCCAAGCGTGTCCAGGCGCATCTCCTCGCGGGTGGTGCCCAGGGCGACGGATGACAGGGCCTGGGTCTGGCCGCGGGTGAACAGCGCCGAACCGTGGGTGCGCGGGGTGACGCCGACCTCGATGGCGATCGGCCGGATCTCCTCCGAGCTGCGACCGTCGGGGCGGATCTTCTGCACGGCGATGCGCTCACGAATGAGCGTCTTCTCGAGCTTGTCGGCGGCACGCTGGGCGTTGGCCCGCGCCTCGGCGTACATCTCGGACTCCGGGTCACCGGAGTAGCGCTCGATGATCTGGGCCTTGACGTCCTCGGTCGCGTTCTGGCGCTCGAGCTTGTCCTCGATCGAGGTGGCGGCGGCGAGGGTGTCCCCATGGGAGTCCTTCACCTGCGCGTAGAGGTCCTCCGGCACGCCGGGGGCGACGAACTCAATAGCCGGCTTGCCCGCCTGGGCCTTCAGGTCGGCCTGTGCGGCGACGAGCTTCTTGATCGCGTCGTGGGCGATGTCGAGCGCGTCGAGGATCTCGGCCTCGGGGATCTCGTTGGCGCCCGCCTCGACCATCGTGATGCCCTCGGCGGTTCCGGCGACGATCAGGTCGAGGTCGGTGTTGGCGAGGAGGTCCTCCTCGTTGGGGTTGACCACGAAGTTGCCGTCGACCTTGCCGATGCGCACCGCGCCGACCGCGTGGGCCACCGGTGCGCCGGAGAGCTGCAGGGCGGCGGAGGCGCCGTTGATCGCGAGGATGTCGTAGGGGTTGATGTGATCGACGCTCAGCGGCATCGCCACGAGCTGGGTCTCAAAGCGCCAGCCCTTGGGGAACAGCGGGCGGATCGGCCGGTCGATCATGCGGGCGGTGAGGGTGGCCTTCTCCCCCGCGCGGCCCTCGCGCTTAAAGAACGAACCGGGGATCTTGCCGGCCGCGTACATGCGCTCCTCGACATCCACGGTGAGGGGCAGGAAGTCGGCGTCGCGGAGGTTGCCGATGACCGCGGTGCAGAGCACCATCGTGTCACCGGAGCGGACGACGACTGCACCGGTGGCCTGCTTGGCCAGCTTTCCGGTCTCGAAGGAGATCTCGTTGCCGGAGATCTCAGCCGTTACGCGAGTAACAGACTCGGACATATTCAGTTTCCCTTCTGCTTCGCCCGTCGGTCGGCGAAGTGCTTCTTCGTTTCATCTTTTCCGAACGCGGGAAATGCTAGCGGCTCCCTCGGGCGCGGGCTCCGCCCGGGGCCCGGGATGTGACCCGCCGGTGACTGTGGGAGCGGAATCGCTCACACAACCGGACCAGATGGTCTCAGTTGTGTAGCCTATCCGGACCTTGTCGTCTCAGTTCATCCGCTCGACCCTTCGGAGGTTCCTCTGATGTCCGCCGTCACCGGCACCGTCTCCCGTCATAAGGGCGCGATCCTCGTGATCGCCTGCCTCGCGCAGTTCATGGTGGTGCTCGACAACACCATCGTTAACGTCGCCCTGCCCTCGGTGCAGCGCGGCCTCTCCTTCTCCGCCACCGACCTGCAGTGGGTCGTCAACGCCTACACGCTCATCTTCGGCGGCTTCCTCATGCTCGGCGGCCGCATGGCCGACCTGCTCGGCCGGCGGCGGCTGTTCGTCGCCGGGGTGGCGATCTTCAGTGTGGCGAGCCTGCTCAACGGTGTGGCCCAGGACTCGACCTGGCTCATCCTCGGCCGTGGTCTCCAGGGACTTGGCGGCGCGCTGGTCTCCCCCGCCGCGCTGTCCATCATCATGACGACCTTCTCCGAGGGGTCCGAGCGAACCCGTGCGCTGGGCGTGTGGTCGGCCATCGCCGCGGGCGGAGCCGCCTTCGGGCTGCTGCTCGGCGGGGTCCTCACCGACCTCGTGTCCTGGCGCTGGAACTTCTTCGTCAACGTTCCGGTCGGTGCCGCGACCGTCGCTCTCGCGCTGCGCTACGTACCCGAGTCGACCGCTGACCTCGGCCACCGCCGCTTTGACGCGCTCGGCGCCACGACGGTCACCGGCGGGCTACTCGTGCTCGTCTTCGGAATCGTCAAGTCCACGACCTGGGGTTGGGGCGACGCGCGGACCATCACGCTGCTCGCCGCGGGCGTCCTCCTGCTCGGTCTCTTCCTCGCCATCGAGGCCCGCACGCCGGCGGCGCTGGTGAAGCTGTCGATCTTCCGGGTGCGCTCGATCTCCACGGCCAACCTGGTGATGCTGCTCGTCGCCTCGGGCATGTTCGGAATGTTCTACTTCGCCTCCCTGTACGTCCAGGAGGTGATGGGCTACAACCCGCTGCGGGCCGGCCTGGCCTTCCTCCCGGTGTCGCTCGGGATCATCGTCGGGGCGGGGCTCTCCCAGGGTCTCATCCCCCGCCTGGGCGTCCGCAACGTCTCGGTGATCGGGCTCGCGCTGGCCGCCGCGGGCATGCTCTACCTCACCCGGGTCCCGGTGAGCCACGCCCACTACGTCGTCGACCTGCTCGTCGGTCTGGGCCCGATGGCCATCGGCATGGGCTTCGTGTTCGTGCCGATCACGCTGCTGGGGACCTCGGGCGTCGAGAACAACGACGCCGGACTCGCCTCGGGCCTGTTCAACTCCTCCCAGCAGGTCGGGGGATCTCTCGGCCTGGCGATCCTGGCCACGCTGTCGGCTGACCACACGACCGCGCTCATCCGCGGCGGCGCCGCTCGCGTCACCGCGACCGTGTCGGGCTACCACATCGCCTTCCTCGCGGCGGCGATCATGCTCGTGACCGGCGCGGTGCTGCTGGTCACCCTGCTGCGTCGCCGCCACCTGGAGAGCCTCGAACTCGACCCCTCCGCGGTGATGGCCGCCGCATGAGTCGGGCGGCTGTCGGTGCCCCATGCCGCACGCGGCCGGGGCACCGACACCTCCGGCGCCTCGGCGTCCTAGGATCAGAGCCATGGCCGTTCCCGCGTCCCGACCCGCCGATCCCGCCGAGCCGCTGGCCGGCGCCGAACGGCGGCCGCGCGCCGACGCCGCGCGCAACCGGGAACGGCTCCTGGCCGCCGCCTCGGAGCTCTTCCGCCTCCACGGCCTCGACGTCGCGGTGTCAGAGATCGCCGAGCGCGCCGGAGTGGGTCGGGCGACGTTGTTTCGGAACTTCCCGACCAAGAACGACCTCGTCATCGCGGTCATCCTCGAGCGGATGCGCGAGTCGATTGCCAACGGTCGGACCATGCTCGAGCGCGGCGAGCCCCGCGGGCGGCTGCTCGAGACCCTGATCGCGCCGCTCGCCGAGGGGCAGCAGATGGATCGGGCGCTGTTCGAGGCCGTCGGCGTGGAGGAGTTCATCTCCTCCCCGGACGTCCAGGCCGTTCACCGTGAGCTGCTCGAGACCGTCGACGCGCTGCTTGCCGCCGACCACGCCGCCGGCACGGTCCGCGGGGACATCGGCGCCTACGACGTGCTGATGCTCATCAAAGGTGCCTGCAAGGTGACGATGGACCTCGGCGGCGACGAGGGTCGACGGGCGCTGGCCCGCCAGATCACCCTCATCCGCTCGGCCATCAGCGCCGAGGCGGCCGACGCCTGTCCCTTCACCGACGCGCCGCTCAGCTTCGCTGACGTCGACCGCGCCCATCGCGCGGGGCGCTGCGCTTAACGACATCGCGCACCCCGGAGGGTGCGCGCGCAGTCCGTCTCGGGCGGGCAGCGGCTAGCGGCGCAGGCCGAGCTCGCGGATCAGCGAGCGGTAGCGCTCGAGGTCGTCGCGCTGGAGATAGCCCAGCAGCCGGCGACGCTGACCGACGAGCATGAGCAGCCCACGGCGCGAGTGGTGATCCTTCTTGTGCGTCCGCAGGTGGTCGGTGAGCTGATTGATGCGCTCGGTGAGCAGCGCAACCTGCACCTCGGTCTTGCCGGTGTCGGTCGGTGAGTCGCCGAACTTGGCGATCAGCTCGGCCTTCTTGTCCTGGGTCAAAGTCATTGGCGGTCGACCAGGCTAGCAGGGTCGCCGCGGTCACCTGCGCCATGTCAGGACAGGCGCCGACGCGTCTCGCCGACGTCGCGCTGCATCTGGGCGACGAGCGGCTCGATCCCCTCATAGCGCTGCTCTCCGCGCAGGCGGTGCAGGAACTCCACGGTGATCGTCTGGCCGTAGAGATCCCCGGAGAAGTCGAGCAGGAACGCCTCGACGTTCGGGGCCCCAGCGCCCCCGAACGTAGGCCGCACGCCGACGTTTGTCGCCGCCATGAAAGTCCGGGTCGCCTTGTCCGGGGCCCCCGGGTCCGGATCGGGGATCGTCGCGCGGCAGGCGTAGACACCATGGGCGGGCAGCACGAGCGCCGGATCGGCGACGAGGTTGGCGGTCGGGAACCCGAGGTCCCGACCGCGACGGTCCCCGCCCACCACGGGTCCGCGGACCCGGAAGGGCGCGCCGAGCAGCCGGCCGGCCTCCTCCATCTCCCCAGCGGCGACGAGCCCACGGATACGGGTGGAGGAGATCGTCTCCCCGTCGGCTTCCACGAGCCGCTCCACCCGCACCGCAAAGCGCCCGTCCTGCTCGAGCAGCGCCGTGGTGCCGCGGGCGTTGTGGCCGAAGCGGAAGTTGTCCCCCACCGCGACGTGGGTGGCCCCGAGCGTCTCCACGAGGACGTGGCCGATGAACTCCTGCGGGCTCTGATGGGCGAAGCCCTGGTCGAAGGGAATGACCACGAGTTCGTCGACGCCCAGCCCGGCGATCAGCTCAGCTTTCACGGCGAGAGAGGTGATCAGCTTGGGCGCCCGCTCGGGATGGACGACCACCGCGGGATGGGGCTCGAAGGTGAGCACGGTGTCGGCGCCGGCGATCACTCGACGGTGGCCCAGATGCACGCCGTCAAACTCTCCCACCGCGACGCGGCGCGGGCGCGGGCGGACCTCTGCGAGCGGCGTCACCTCCATGGCGGCACAGAGGCTAGCCACGAAAGCCGACGACCGGCTTGAGGCTGCCGTCGGGGCGGGACTCGGCGATCGCGATGAGGCCATCGGCATCCCCCAGCCGTACGAACCCTGTCGAGTTGTGCTCGCCAGGACGAGCAGAACTCGACACAGCCACCCCGTGGGCGGCCCGGTGTGCCTCCTCACCGGCCAAAACCACCGCGGGCAGGAAGCCCAGCGCGTCGTTCAGGGGCAGAACCCGCTCCCCGTCCGCGTCGTCCACGCTGAAGTCGCCGATGTGGGTGCGCCGCAGCTCCTCACAGTAGGCGTCCCCGAGGGACATCACGAGTGAGCGGATGTAGGTACCGGACGAGCAGCGCACGACAAAGGCGCGGCGGTCATCGCGGCACCACAGCTCGCGGAACTCATACACCTCGACCTCGCGCGGCGCGAGATCGACCTCGACGCCCGCGCGCGCCAGCTCATAGGCCCGGCGACCCCCCACCTTCACCGCCGAGTAGGCCGGCGGACGCTGGGCCAGCTTGCCGGTGGGGAGCCCCAGGGCCCCCACCGGCACCACCCCGGTCTGGGTGATCTGCCCGTCGCGGTCTCCGGTGCTCGAGACCGCGCCGAACCGCGCCACGGTCTCATATCGCTTGGGCAGCGCCATCAGGAACCGCTGGATGCGGGTGGCCCGGCCGACGAGGATGAGCAGCAGGCCGGTGGCGAAGGGGTCGAGGGTCCCTGCATGGCCCACCTTCACCCCACGGCCCAGCCGCCGGCGCATGTGAGCCACCACATCATGTGAGGTCACTCCGGCCGGCTTGTCCCAGAGGATGACGCCGTCCTCAGGCACGCAGCTGGTGCTCGAGCGCCTCGCGCAGGAAGCGCACCAGCTCCTCCCACCCGAGGGTGGTGGTGAAGCCGGCCGCGGCGCGATGACCGCCCCCGCCCAGGTCGCGGGCGATCGCCGAGACATCGATTCGAGCGTCACTTGCCCGCAGCGACACCTTGCGCATGCGCACGCCGTCCTCGAGCTCGCGCGGTGCCCCGGGCGCGGCGAGCCGGTCCCGCACCAGTGCGGCCATGGCGGTGCCGCGCACCGCGCGGAGATGGTCGATGACGCCCTCGGTGTAGCTCTCCTCCGCTCCGGTGGCGGCGAAGTCCTCGGCGGACAGCTGGGAGATGGTGAGCCGGCCGCCGTCGAAGCGCTCGACGTGGTCGAGGCCGCGGGCGAGCAGGGCGAGCTTCGCGTAGGGGACGTCCTCATAGACGCGTTGGTAGATCGCGTGGACGTCCGTGCCCGCGGCGAGCAGCTGGGCGGCCATCAGGTGGGCCTGCGGGGTCGTGTTGTTGTAGTTGAAACAGCCGGTGTCGGTGAGCAGGCCGACGTAGAGGGCCTGGGAGATCTCCGGGGTGAGCTCACCACCCAGGTCGGCCATCAGGTCCCAGACGATCTCGGCCGTGCAGGACGCATCGGCGACGACATGGTTGACGGTGCCGAAGCGCGTGTTGTCGTGGTGGTGGTCGATGTTGAGCACCACCGCCCCGTCGTGGACGAGGGCCGCGCCAGCCGGATTGCGGTCGATGTTCCCGCAGTCGAGGAACACGAGCGTCCGCTCGGCGAGGTCTGCAGGCGGCGCGGCGACGTGACCGGGCAGTCCGAGGAAGCCGTACTCGTACGGGAGCGGGAAGTCGGCGGGGTCAACGAACAGGACGCTGTCCTTGCCGACCTGGCTGAACAGGAGCTGGGCGGCCACGAGCGAGCCCAGTGCGTCCCCGTCGGGATGCTCGTGGGTGATCACCACGAGCTTGGTCGCCGACCGCAGCTCGCTGAGCAGCTGTTCGCGGGCCTGCCCGCGACCGAGCTCCGCCCGGGCCACAACGCCTCCGGAGGCCGGCGGCGGGCTCACCGCGCCGGGCCCTCGCCGCCAGGAGGGCGGTCCTCGAGCTCGTGGAGCAGCTCGGTGATGCGCATCCCGTTGTCAACGGAGTCGTCATGTTCGAACACGAGCGTCGGCGTGTGCTTGAGCCGCAGCGAGGCGGCCAGGCGCGCCTGGAGGAAGCCGTGCGCGGAGGCGAGCCCGGCCAGAGAGGCCTCACGTTCGCTCTCGCTGCCCAACACGCTCACGTAGACGCGGGCGTGGCGCAGGTCGGGGCTCGTCTTCACAGAGGTCACAGTCACAAATCCGATGCGCGGATCGGAGAGATCCGTCGCGATGGTCTCCGAGAGCACGACCCGCATCGCCTCATTGACGCGGCGCATCCTCGACCCGGCCATGCTACCCGAGCTCCGGCCGCGAACCCAGGGGTCCACGTTGTGGTGGACGGATCCCCGCCGACGTTGCCTGCGTGACCGCGGCGCCGAGACCGGTTGCCGGGGGGACGGACCCCCCGGCGCGCTGGGACGGGTATGCGGGCACAGCGCTGTTGGCGCCGTCGGCGGGCACCCGGACGCCGATCAGGTGAGCTCGCGCTCGACTTGGCGCGTCGCGTAGGCCTCGATGACGTCGCCCTCGCGGATGTCGGCGTAGTTGTGCAGCGTCACGCCGCACTCAAAGCCCGTGAGGACCTCGCGCACGTCCTCGCTGATCCGCCGGAGTGAGGAAATCTCGCCGGTGTAGACAACGGTGCCCTCGCGCACCAGCCGGACCTTGCCGTTGCGGGTGAGCTTGCCTTCGCTGACCATGCAGCCGGCGATCGTGCCGACGCGGGAGGCCCTGAAGATCTGACGCACCTCGGCGGAGCCGACGGAGTCCTCGACCTCCTCCGGAGCGAGCATGCCCTGCATGGCCTGGCGTAGCTCCTCCATCGCGCGGTAGATGACGCTGTAGCCGCGGATCTCCACGCCCTCGCGCTCGGCGATCGTGCGGGCGTCGCCCACCGGGCGGACGTTGAAAGCGAGGATGATCGCGTCCGAGGCGGCGGCGAGCATCACGTCGGACTCGGTGACCGCGCCGACGGCCTTGCGGATGACGTTCACCTCGACCTCGTCCTGGGGCAGCTTGGAGATCTCGTCCTGAATCGCCTCGAGCGAGCCGGCAACGTCGGACTTCAGCACGAGGTTGAGCTCCTGCAGGTCCGAACCGAAGATGTTCTCCAACGACACGCGCTTGCCGCGACGCCGGGCAAGGGCCTCGGTCTTCAGCCGGTTCGCGCGCTCGGCGGCGAGCTGCTTGGCGCGACGGTCGTTCTCGACGACGCGGAAGAACTCCCCAGCCTCCGGGACGGTGTCGAAGCCGAGCACCTCAACGGGCTCGCCGGGGACCGCCGTGGTGACGCGGTTGCCCAAGAAGTCACTCATCGCCCGCACCCGACCCCAGTGGGCCCCGGCGACGACGGCGTCGCCGATCTCCAGGGTGCCTCGGCCGATGAGCGCGGTGACGACCGCTCCGCGACCCGAGTCGAGCTTGGACTCGATCACCGTGCCGGAGGCGTCGGCGTCAGCGTTGGCCTTCAGCTCCATGATCTCGGCCTGGGTGACGATCGTGTCGAGGAGGTTGTCGAGCCCTTCCTTCGTGCGGGCGGACACATCGACGAAGTCGACCTCTCCACCCCACTCGATCGGCTGAAGGCCCAGTTGGGTCATCTCGGTCCGGGTGCGCGTGGGGTCGGCACCCTCCTTGTCGATCTTGTTGACCGCGACGATGATCGGGACCTCGGCGGTCCGGGCGTGCTCGACCGCCTCCTGGGTCTGGGGCTTGACGCCGTCGTCGGCGGCGACGACGATGACGGCGAGGTCGGTCACCTTCGCGCCGCGAGCCCGCATGGCGGTGAACGCCTCATGCCCCGGGGTGTCGAGGAAGGTGACGGTGTGCCCGCCGTGATGGACCTGGTACGCGCCGATGTGCTGGGTGATCCCGCCGGCCTCGCCCGCGGCCACCTCGGTCTCGCGGATCGCGTCGAGCAGGCTCGTCTTGCCGTGGTCGACGTGACCCATGATGGTCACCACAGGCGCGCGCTCGACGAGATCGTCCTCGGCGTCGTCGAACACCGGCTCGGTGATCTCCTCGTCCTCGGAGTGGACGATCTCGACCTCCTTGCCGAGCTGGCTGGCGAGCAGCTCGATCATGTCGTCGGGCAGCGTCTGGGCCTGCGTCTTTGACTCACCCATCTGCATCAGCGTGAGGATCACCTTCGCCACGGGGACGTCGAGGTACTCGGCCACGTGCTGCACCGTCGACCCGGAGTTGATCTGGATCGCGTCAGGGGTAAGCGTCCGGCTGGGCCGGGCCGCAGCCTCCTCATCGTAGACCCCGCGGCGGCGCCGGCCACGGCGCTGGCGCCGGGGAGGCTGGTTGGTCGGGCCGGGTCCCGAGCCGCCGCCTGGGCCTCCGGCCCCCGGCGCCCGGCGCGAGGCCTGGGCGTCGATGACCACGCGCCGGCGACCGCCGCCGGTGTTCGCGGGGGTCCGCTCTCCTTGGAGCGAGTCGCGCGTCGGGCGCGCGGACTTCTGGCCGTTGTCGGAGGCGGAGTCGGGGGCCGGCGTCGAGCCGGGAGTCTCAGGGCCTTTGCTCATCTACAGATCCAGTCTAGGACGGGGCGCCGGCCCGGGGGGGCTCGGCGCCGCAGGGTGATCAGGCGGCGTCCACCTGGTCGGTCGCCTTGTGGGCGAGCGCCTGGTGGGCCTCCAGACCGCAGTACTTCGAACCCGGCAGGGCCGCGTTGGGGCAGCGGCGGCCGTTGGAGAGAATCGCCGCGCAGCGCCCCGACGTCTCCTCCTCCTCATACCCGTGCTCGGCCTCCTCGGCGGCGAACTCGGTCTCGGAACGAATGTCGATGCGCCAGCCGGTGAGGCGCGCGGCCAGGCGAGCGTTCTGGCCCTCTCGGCCGATGGCCAGGCTGAGCTGGTCGTCGGGGACGATCACCGTGGCCTGCTTGGCCTCGTCGTCGACGAGCACCTCGCGCACCCGGGCGGGCGACAGGGCCTTGGCGACAAAGCGGGCGGGCTCGTCGTTGTAGGGGATGATGTCGATCTTCTCGCCGCGCAGCTCGGAGACGACCATGCGAACCCGTGAGCCACGCGGTCCGACGCAGGCACCGACCGGGTCGACGCCGTCGACATGGGAGACGACGGCGATCTTGGAGCGGTACCCCGGCTCGCGGGCGACGCCGGTGATCTCCACCAGCCCGTCGGCGATCTCAGGCACCTCGAGCTCGAAGAGCGCCTTGATGAGTTCGGGGTCGCGCCGGCTCACGATGATCGAGGGTCCCTTGGTCGAGTTGGAGACGTCCTTGATGACGGCCTTGATGCGCTGGGAGTGGTCATAGCGCTCACCGTCGACCTGCTCGGACTTGGGCAGCAGCGCCTCCACGCGCTCGCGCAGCTGCACGAGCGTGTAACGGGAGTCAGACTGCTGCACGATGCCCGTGATGAGCTCGCCGACACGGTCGCGGTACTCCTCGAACATGTTGTCGCGCTCGGCCTCGCGGATGCGCTGGAAGATGACCTGCTTGGCCGTCTGGGCGGCGATCCGCCCAAACCCCTGAGGAGTGACGTCCTCGGTCTCGATCTGGTCCTCGTACTCCTTGAGCTTCTCCAGATCGAGCTCGGGGGCGGCGGGTTCCCGCAGCTCTCCGGTCTCGGGGTCGTGCGCGAGCTGCTGCTCCTCGGAGGCCTCGACGAGCAGCTGCTCCTCGAGCTCCGGCGGGATCTTCAGCTCCCAGACGCGGAAGTCGCCGGAGTCACGGTCCATCTCCACCTTCGCGTACGGGGCCGCGCCGGGGGTCTTCTTGTAGGCCGACAGCAACGCATCCTCGAGAGCCTCCATGAGCTTCTCGTAGGAGATGTTCTTCTCTGCGGCCAGGCCGCGGACGGCCTCGACGATTTCCTTGGACATGCCTTGAGGCCTCCTAGTCTCCGGGTACGAGGTTGGAGCGGACGATCTGGGAGTAGGGGATCGCCACGATCCCGCTGGGCGCGGCGATCGTGATCTCCTCCTCCGAGGCGCCCACCAGCTCCCCGGTCACGCTCTTGTGGCCATCCCGCGCCTCACGCAGGCGCACCTTGGCGCGACGGCCGAGAAAGCGGCTGAAATGGGCCGGCTTGGTGAGAGGACGTTCCGAGCCCGGTGAGGAGACCTCCAGGGCGAAGCGATCGCTCAGCTCGCTCAGCTGGTGCGTCACCTGCTCACACAGGTCGAGGGTGACCCCGCTGGGATGGTCGATGAAGATGCGCAGGGTGTCCACGCCGACCCGCTCGACCAACAACACCTCGACCTCGGGGGCTGCGCCGGAGAGGCGCTGCTCGATCTCTGTCTGGATGTCATTCACGGGCTGCTCCAACGGGGAAAAACCAACAAAAAAAGCGGGCGAGCGCCCACTTCCGGTACTGCTGCCAGGCCGACCCTGGACGACGAAAGCTGTCGGAGGAGCGTAGCACCACGGTCTCGGCAGCGGGGGCGCCTGGGCGCCCCCGGACGGACGCCCGCGTCAGGACCGCGTGGGCGGCGGCTCGCCGTCCGGCGCGTACGGGTTCGGCGCATCCGGTCCCGTGGCCAGCCGGGCCCGCTCGGCGTACATGCGGTAGTCGCTGCGCCCGGGCGCCAGACGCGCGGCGAGGGTGAGCGGGGGGCGAGCCTCGGCGTGGCGGCCCAGTTGCTGGAGACAGCGTCCGAGGCAGAACAGCGCGTAGTCATTGGTCGGCTCGCGGTCCGTCACGGCCCGGAACTCGTCGGCCGCCTCCTGGTAGTGCTGGACGTGAAAGAGTGCGCGTCCGTAGGCCTCCCGGATCGACGCCGAGTCCGGCGAGAGCGCGGCGGCCTGCTTCAGGGGAATGAGGGCCTGGTGATTGTGACCGTGCTCGAGCAGGTCGCTGCCGCGGCGGAACAGGTCATAGACGCCTTCGCGAGGCTCCATGTCCGTCAGTCTAGGGACGCGCTCTGAGGCGCCGGGGCGGGAGCGCGGCCAGGGCACGCAGCGCGCCCAGACGCCGGCCCTGGGCCAACCAGCGGCGCACGGCTCGGCGCTGGCGCGGCTCGGGCAGCCATGGGTCACCCTGCCAGCGGGCGGCCTCCAGGGCGCGGACATAGGCCTGGGCCGCCGGCTCGGCGGCCAGGCGCGGGATGAGCGCTGACAGCGTCGTGCCCGGGACGAGCGGTTCACCCACGCGGGTGAGGGCGCGATCGAGCTCCCGGATGAACTCCGTCAGCTCGGGGACCCGCCACAGCCTCCGGGCGTGCCAGAAGCCGCGCAGGAGGCCCGTGACGAGGAGGACCGAGAGCAGGGCGGCCACGGTCAGGAGCCCGGTGCCCAGCGCCGAGCCCTCCCCGCCGCCGGTGCGGCGTCGGAGACCGCCGGACGCCACGACGCGCGTCCCCCGCCCCCGTCGGGCCGCCCCAAGCAAGCTCGCGCGGGCACCCGCGGCGCGCTCGGCGGCCACCCTCCCGGCGAGGGATCCCGGACTGGTGGCGGCGGTGGCGAGGGACTGGGACTGGATCCCGGCGGTGGCCGCCTGCCCGGGGGTGGGATCAAAGGTCACCCACCCGTATCCGGGGAACCACACCTCCACCCACGCGTGGGCGTCGTCGTCGGCGATGGTGTAACGCCCGGACGTGGCGGTGGCCGACCCGGCGTTGAAGCCGACCGCGACGCGGGCGGGGACGCCGTCGAGTCGCAGCAGCAGCGCCATGGCCCCGGCGAACTGCTGGCAGTAGCCGCGGTGGCTGTCCAGCAGGAAGCTCACCAGGGGGTAGCGCCCGCCCGGCGGCGGGTCGAGGGTGTAGATGTCCTGGGCCTGCAGGTAGGCCTCGACCGCCGCAACGGTGCCCAGCGGCGTCGTGGTGCCGGCCGCCAGCCGCCGGGCCAGCGCCCGCACGCCCGCATAGGGACCCGCGGGCAGGCTGATCCGGGTGAAGGGCCGGATCGCCGCCGGATAACGGGTCCCCGCGCGGGCCAGTTCGGCCCGCGGGGGATCGGGCGCGTAGACACGCACGCTGTAGCTGGCGCCCCGGCGCAACGCCGCCGTCGCGGTCCAGGTGCCCGGAGCCGGCCCGGGCCGGGCGTCGGGCAGGCTCGGTCGCGCGCTGTAGCCGGCGCTGATGATCTGGTGGGAAGCGAGGTTGAGCACGTGTACCTGGACCGTCTGGGTGTAGGCGGCCCGGGTGGCCGCACTCACGCCCTGAAGGGCACTGTGGTCGGCCCCGTCGGCCTGGACCCAGTGGGCTCCGTCGAAGCCGTCGAGGTCCTCGGCCTTCCAGTACGTCGCCCGCGGGGTGTCGACGGTGATGACCGTCTCCCCCGTGAACGGCCAGCCGTGGACCCCGTAGGTCTGCTGCCAGTCGAAGGCCTCGCTCACCGGGGTCGCGCGCGGTACGACCGCCCCGGCGGTGCCCACACCGCCGGGTCCGTGACTCACGCTGATCCACGGATGCGGGCCGGCGAGAACGCCGACGGCCACCGCGCCGAGCAGCGCGGCGACCACGAGCAGCGTGACGGCGCCGGCCCGCCGCTTCCGGGGGGCCCGGGGGACGACGGCGAGCGCGGTGATGAGGGCGAAGAGGACCATGCCGTGGAGCCCGACGAGGCGCGGCGTGACGATCACCGACGGCGTCACCGCCAGGACACCCAGGGGCACCGCCTCGAGCAGGCGTCGCCCGATGCCGGCGCGCCGGGGCCGGAGGGCGTGGAGCAGTCCGGCCAGCGCGAGCAGTGCCGCGGCGAGCAGGGTGAGCACGTGGGCGCTGCCGGTCTGCGCCGGGTTGAGCGGGACCAGCAGTCCGGACAGGGTCGCCAGATCACGGGTCACGGCTCGGGCCAGAGCGGCCGGATGGGCATGCAGGAGCCAGCCCCACCCGTAGCCGGAGGCGGCGAGCATGACCAGGAGCTCGATGGCGACGATCGTGGCGGCGGCCGCCCGCCGGCCGCGGCGCAGACAGATCCGCAGGACCCGGGTGCCGAGCAGCGCGGTGCCGAGCACGGTGAACAGTCCGCCCTCCTGGGGGCCGGTGAGCATCGTGCCCCAGCGCAGGGTGGCGTAGACGGCGAAGATGTCGAAGGCCAGCCCGCCGCCGGCGCTGCGGGCGCCGCTGCGCGACCCGGCAGCGGTCACCGACACGCCGCTCACCAGGGCCCCTCCGCCATGGCCAGCTCACAGCCGCCGACCTGGGCCAGAGCGCCGGACCCCCGGGCCCTCGTTCCCTTGCCCGCCGGTGTGAGCGTGAGCACCGCCGCGGGCCTCGACCGGGCCGAGCCGGCGCCGGGTTCGGGGTGAACGGCCGCGAGGATCACGACGCCCGGGTTCCCGGCAGGCACCGGGCCCGGCGTGTCCGACGGTGCGGCGGGACACAGCGCCAGTCGCCGCCACAGCGCGGGCCACGTGCTCAGGGACGGGCCGATCCGCACCGGGCCGCCGGCGTCGGGCAGGAGCACGTCGATCTCCCCCCGGGTGGCGAGCTCGAGGATGAGTGAGGCGGTACCCCGCACGACCATGTCCAGGGCGGGCGTCTCGGTCGCCAGCGCACACCGCGGGTCGAGCACGAGCAACGGCACCTCCGCCGCGTCCCCGGTGTAGGTCCGCTCGAGCAGATCACCGCCCCGGGCCAGGGCCGGCCAGAAGATCCGCGTGGCCGGGGTGCCCGCGGTGTAGTCGCGCAGGCCGTCCGGGTCATGGGCGCCGTCGCCCCGGGGCTGGGCGCGCCGCAGGCGGCCTGCCGCGCCGGTGAGCGCCGCTCCCTCGCGCCAGCGCACCGTCTCGGTCCGCGGGAGCACGAGGACGTCCTCCAGTGGCTCGGTCGGCCGGAGCCAGAGCCGCACGAGGTCGAAGGGGTCTGACAGGCGCACCGCTGGGGCCGGGAGCACCAGCGGGCCGCGCCGTGCGGCGACCACTTCGAGTTCGATGCGCTGGAGGCCCCCTCGCAGCACCAGGGGCTCGGTGACCCCAGGAACGACGAGCCCGCCCCAGCCCCGGGACAGCAGCCGCGGCGCGCGGACGTGGACGGTGATGGTCACCCGCTGCCCCTCGACGACGGTGGCCGGTCTGCGTTGCTGCTCCACGCGCGTACCGAGGATGAGCAGCCCGGGGCCGAGCAGCGCGAGCAGCCCGAGCAGCAGCAGCGCGACTCCGGGCACGGCCACGGTCTCACCGGCCAGTCCGAGACCGAACAGGGTGAGCGCCAGGCCGACTCCCGTGACCCCGAGGGCCGGGCCGATCTGGGCGCGCGGCGGCGCGCCGCCGTCAGCGCGCCGGCGTCTGGGCCACCGCATCGGCGATGACGGCGGTCGCACTGGTGACGGCCGCTCCGGGGACGAGTACGAGGCGATGGGCGAGCACAGCGTCGGCCAGGGCCTGGACGTCGTCGGGCAACGCATGGTCACGCCCCATGAGCAGCGCCCTCGCCTTGGCCGCGCGCAGGAGCATGAGACCGGCTCGGGGGCTGGCGCCCAGGCGCACGCGCGTGTCCTCTCTGGTGCGCCAGAGCAGGGCGACGACGTACTCCCGCAGCGCCGGTGCGACGGCCACCGCCGCGGCCGCCCGCTGAGCGGCGATCAGCTCGGCCGTGTCGGCCACCGGCTGGAGCGCCGCTCCCGGATCTGCGGCGGCGTAGGCGTCGAGCATCGCCGCCTCAGCGGCGCGGGGCGGGTAGCTCAACGAGATGCGGAGCATGAAGCGGTCGACCTGGGCCTCGGCGAGGGCGAAGGTGCCCTCGTACTCGGCCGGGTTCTGGGTGGCGAGCACGATGAACGGACCGGCGAGCTCACGGCTCTCTCCGTCGACGGTGACGCGGCGCTCCTCCATGCACTCCAGCAGGCCGGCCTGAGCCTTGGGTGACGCGCGGTTGATCTCGTCGACAAGCACGACGTTGGCGAAGACCGGGCCGGGCCGGAAGGTGAAGCGCTGCTCGCGTTGGTCGTAGACGTTGGTGCCGACGACGTCCGCGGGCATGAGGTCCGGACTGCACTGGATGCGGGTCATACGGCAGTCCAGGGATCGGGCCAGCGCACGGGCGAGCGTCGTCTTGCCGACCCCGGGGAAGCCCTCGATGAGCACATGGCCCTCAGCGAGCAGCCCGACGGTGAGCTGCTCGGCCACCTCGGGCGCCATCTCGACCGCGGCGGCGACGTTGGCCACGAGCCGGTGGGCGACCCGGGCGTGCGGGTCAGTCCCCAGCGATGCCAACGGGGGTCCCCCCCGCCCGCGCCGGATGGCGACCGCGCAGTTCGACGACGGTGTCGAGCACCGTGTCCGCGACCGCCTCCTTGCTCGTCTTGCTCACGGGGAGATCAGCGTCCGCGGTGACGATCGTCACCTCGTTCTCGGCCGAGTCGAAGCCGATGTCGGTCCGGGAGATGTCGTTGACGACGACGGCGTCGAGGTCCTTGCGCCGCAGCTTCTCCCGCCCCAGGGCGACGGCCGCCGCGCCGTGCTCGGCGGCGAAGCCGACGAGCAGCTGGTCGGCGCGGCGCTGCGCGGCGAGCGCGGCGAGGATGTCCGTGGTTCGCTCGAGCTCGAGTGTCGTCGGCAGCTCCGGGCCGGTCTTCTTCAACTTGTGCGTCACGGGCCGGGCCGGGCGGAAGTCGGCCACAGCGGCGGCCATCACGAGCACGTCGGCCGCCGGGAAGTGGGCGGCGGCGGCGGCCTCGAGCTCGGCTGCCGTACGGAGGCGAATGACCTCCACGCCGGCCGGCGGATCGAGACGGACGTTTGCCGACAGCACGGTCACCACGGCTCCCCGCGCGTGCGCGCGCTCGGCCACCGCATAGCCCATGCGCCCGGAGGAGTGGTTGCCGATGAAGCGCACGGCGTCGATCGGCTCCTGGGTCCCCCCCGCGCTCACCAGCACCCGCACCCCGGCAAGGTCGCCGGCGGCCGCCGCGAGGGCGCCGGCGTGGGCCGCCTCCGCCGCGGCGAGCAGCGCGGCCGGGTCGGGCAGGCGCCCCTGGCCATGCTCGCCATGGGACGCCAACGGGCCGGTGCTCGGGTCGAGCACGGTGATCCCCCGGCCCCGGAGCGTGGCGACGTTGGCCCGGGTGGCCGGGTGGCACCACATTCGGTGATTCATCGCCGGGGCGACGACGACTGGACAGGCGGCCGCAAGGGCGGCCGTGCTCACGAGGCTGTCGGCCATCCCCGTGGCGAGCCGCGCCAGCGTGTTCGCGCTCGCCGGGGCGATGAGGTACACGTCGGCCCGCTCAACGAGGGCGAGGTGGGAGATCGGTGCCCACGCGGGCACCGGTTCGCCCGGGAAGGCGCCGCGGGCCGGATCCTCAGCGAACTCGGAGTCGAGCACCGGCGCACCGGTGATCGCCGCGAAGGACGCAGCGCCGACGAAGCGCTGGCTCGTCGGGGTCTGGACGACGCGGACGCTGTGGCCGGCACCGGTGGCCAGGCGGATGGTCTCCAGCGCCTTGTAGGCGGCGATGCCGCCGGTGACCCCGATCAGCAGCCGCACGGTCGCCGCGCCCGCCGGACTAGCGGTACTGGTACTTCAACTTGCCCTGAGCGACCTCTTCCATGGCGATCGTCAGGTAGTTCTTGGAGCGCGTCTCGATCATCGGGGGCGGGAACTCGTCGAAAGTCCCCTCACCGAGGCTGTGGTAGTAGGAGTTGATCTGGCGCGCGCGCTTGGCGGCCACGATCACGCTCGCGTAGTCGGAGTCGACGTTCTTGAGCAGCTTGTCGATGCGGGGAGAGATCACGGGACGTCCTCGGGTCGGGTCTGGAGCAAGCTTAGCGGTGCGGGTGCGGCGCCCCGGCGGGCCTCGGCGTCCCGCGCGAGCTCGCCACCGACGATCTCCACCAGCGCGTCGAGCGCGTCCTCGAGACGGTCGTTGACGACGACGTGACCGAACTCGGACTGGGCGGCGAGCTCGGACTCTGCGGCCTCGAGGCGGCGGGCGATTTGCTCGGGGCTGTCGGTGCCGCGGCCGACGAGCCGGGCTCGCAGCGCCTCCCGCGTGGGTGGTGCGATGAAGATCGCGACCGACCCCGGCAGGGCCGCACGCACCTGTCGCGCGCCCTGGACCTCGATCTCCAGCAGGACGGAGTGTCCCGCGGCGGTTCGGCGCTCCAGTTCGCTGCGCAGGGTGCCGTAGGCGTTGCCCGCGTACTCGGCATGCTCGACGAAGTCACCTGCGGCGAGCCGGCGGGCGAACTCCTCCCGGGTGAGGAAGTGATAGTGCTCGCCGTCGCTCTCCCCCGGGCGAGCGGCGCGGGTCGTCGCGGACACGGCGAGGGAGAGCTCGGGCATCCGGTCACGGAGCATGCGCACCAGCGTGCCCTTGCCGACGCCGGCGGGACCGACGATCACGAAGACCTTCCCCACGGCGACCGGCGGGCTCGGCGGCTCAGCGGCGGCGCATGAGCTCGACGAGCTCGGTGCGCTGGCGCTCGGAGAGCCCGCCGATGGTCTTGCTCGGCGAGATGCGGCAGTTCGAAAGGATCTTGTTCACCTTCACGCGGCCGTATTTGGGGACGGCCAGGAGCAGATCGAAGACCTTGGCCGTCTCGAGGTAGTCGGGAGGGTTGAGCAGCAGCTCGTGGATGGGCTGGCGTCCGGCCTTGAGATCGCGCTTGAGCTGGGCCCGCCGGGAGCGGATGTCGTTGGCACGCTGAAGAGCTTCCATCCGCTGCACCAGTGACCGTTCCGGTGCTGCGATGGCTTTCGTGGAGGGCTGATCACTGACCGGCGGCATGGGCGGCGACTATACATCGTGGAGGTGGCCGATGAGGCCCCCGGGAGCCAATTTCGCCTCAAGCTCAAGTTGAGCTTGAGGCATGTCGAGCCAGGTTTCGACAATCAGGCAGCTTTGCAGGCAGTTTCCTGTCCCGATGGCCAGTCGTCGCCTGCCCTGAAGCGGGGTGAGAGCCCGGTCTGAGGGCCGCTGTGGGTCCATCTGGAGCCGGGCTGGTCAGGACGCCGGGGCACCGGTCCCACAGACCGGTGCCCTGACGTGTCAGCGCCGTCTAGAGCTGCTCTGCGGCGGCGTAGATTTCCTGCAGGCTGAGCACCTCGGGGGCGCCCTGGCGGGCCGCCGCGATGGCTCGCACGGCGGCCACCGCCCCGGACATCGTCGTGATACAGGGGATGCGCCGGGCCACCGCGGCCGAGCGAATCTCGTAGCCGTCGGAGCGGGCGCCCGTCCCCCGGGGGGTGTTGATGACCAGGGCCACGTCCCCGCGGTCGATCGCGTCGACCACGTGGGGTGAGCCCTCCCCCAGCTTGTTGATGGTCCGGGCCGGGATGCCCATGCGGGCCAGCGCCTGGGCCGTGCCGCGGGTGGCGATCAGCGTGAAGCCGAGATCGTGCAGCTGGGTGGCCAGACCGGTGGCCGCCGCCTTGTCCGGATCCGCGACGGTGAGGAACACCGTCCCCTGAGTCGGCAGGCGCGCCCCGGCGGCGGCCTGGGCCTTGGCAAAGGCGGTGGGGAAGTCCCGCGCGATGCCCATCACCTCACCCGTGGAGCGCATCTCCGGCCCGAGCAGGACGTCGGCACCCGCGAAGCGGTCAAAGGGCAGCACGGCCTCCTTGACGCACACGTGTCCGTTCACCGGCTCGGCCGGAAGGTCGAGGTCGGCGAGCGTCTCACCGAGCATCAGCCGGCAGGCCAGCTTGGCCACGGGCAGCCCGATGGCCTTGGAGACGAATGGCACGGTGCGCGATGCCCGCGGGTTCGCCTCGATCACGTGCAGGCCCGTGCTGGTGTGGATGGCGAACTGCACGTTGAGCAGCCCGACCACGCCCAGCGCCCGGGCCAGAGCGGTCGTCTGATCGCGGATGAGCCCGAGCATCTCCTCACCCAGGGCGTGCGGGGGCAGCACGCAGGCCGAGTCGCCGGAGTGGATGCCGGCCTCCTCGACGTGCTGCATGATCCCGGCGATCCACACCTCGTGGCCGTCGCACAGGGCGTCGACGTCGACCTCGATGGAGTCCTCGAGGAAGCGGTCGAGGTAGATCGTGGCGCCGGCCGTCGGACCCTGGGGACCCACGCGGCGCAGATAGTCGGCGAGCCCGTCGAGGTCGTAGACGATCTCCATGGCCCGTCCCCCGAGCACGTAGGAGGGGCGCACGAGCAGCGGGAAGCCGACCTCGGGAGCGCGCTGGAGAGCCTCCTCGGGCGAGCCCGCGGTGGCGTACGCCGGAGCGCGCAGACCGAGCTCGTCGAGCAGGGGGCCGAAGCGCGACCGGTCCTCAGCGAGATCGATGGCCTCCGGGCTCGTGCCGAGGATCGGGATCCCCGCCGCACGGAGGCCGGCCGCGAGCTTGAGCGGGGTCTGGCCGCCGAACTGGACGATGACGCCCTCGGGGTGTTCGAGCTCGCACACAGCGATGACGTCCTCGAGCGTCAGCGGCTCGAAGTAGAGCCGGTCCGAGGTGTCGTAGTCGGTCGACACCGTCTCGGGGTTGCAGTTGATCATCACCGCGTCCCGCCCCGAGGCCCGCACCGTCTGGGCGGCGTGCACACAGCAGTAGTCGAACTCGATCCCCTGTCCGATGCGGTTGGGGCCACTGCCGAGGATGACCACGCTCGGACGCTCGCCCCGGACGACCTCGTGCGCAGGCGCAGGGACGCCGTCGGGGCCCACCGGCCGGGGACGCTCCCAGCCGGAGTAGAAGTACGGCGTGGACGCGGCGAACTCGGCCGCGCAGGTGTCGACCGCCTTGTAGGTACGCACGCCGCGGAAGGGCGCCTCGGGGTCCGCCGCGAGCTCGGCCAGCTCGCGCAGGAACCAGGGGCTGATGTGGGTGCGACGGTGCAGCTCCTGCTGGCTCGCACCGCGGCGCAGCGCCTCCAGCAGGAAGTCGAAGCGCTCGGCGCCGGGGATCGCCGTGAGTTCGAGCAGGGCCGTGTCATCGTCGGGGAAGACCGGCTGGGCGTCGAGCTCACGTGAGCGCAGCGCCTTGGCGAAGGCCTGCTTGAAGGTCCGGCCGATGGCCATCGCCTCCCCCACCGACTTCATGTGGGTGGTGAGGTCCGTGGCAGTGCCGGGGAACTTCTCGAAGGCGAAGCGGGGCCACTTCACGACGCAGTAGTCGAGGGCCGGTTCGAAGGACACCGGGGTTGCCCTTGTGATGTCGTTGGTGATCTCGGCGAGCGTGTAGCCCACGGCGAGCCGGGCGGCGATCTTGGCGATCGGGAATCCCGTGGCCTTGGAGGCCAGCGCACTGGAGCGCGACACACGCGGGTTCATCTCGATGACGATGATCTCCTCGGTCTCCGCGTTCACCGCGAACTGCACGTTGGAACCGCCGGTCTCCACACCGATGGCGCGGATGACGGTGATCGCCTGGTCGCGCAGGCGCTGGTAGAGGTGGTCTGGGAGCGTCTGCTGGGGCGCCACGCAGACCGAGTCCCCGGTGTGCACGCCCATCGGGTCGAGGTTCTCGATCGAGGCGACGATGACGACGTTGTCTGATGCGTCGCGCATCACCTCGAGCTCGAACTCGCCCCAGCCGAGCACGGACTCGTCGATGAGCACCTGCGAGATCGGGGAGGCGTCGAGTCCGCGCTCGATGACGCGCTGGAAGTCCGCTTCGGCGTGGATCACGCCGCCACCCGCGCCGCCGAGGGTGAAGGCGGGACGCACGATCACCGGCAGCCCGATCTCCGCCACCGCCGCCCGGGCCTCTTCGAGCGTGTGGGCGATCGCCGACCGCGGGACGCGCAGTCCGGCGGCGAGCATCGTCTCGCGGAACAGCTCCCGGTCCTCGCCGCGGTTGATCGCGTCCATGTTCGCGCCGATGAGCTCGACGCCGAGGCGCGCGAGCGTGCCGTCCTCGTACAGCGTCTTGGCGAGGTTCAGGGCGGTCTGGCCCCCGAGTGTGGGCAGCAGCGCGTCGGGCCGTTCCTTCTCGATGATCTGGGTGACCGGACCGGGCAGCAGCGGCTCGACGTAGGTCCGGGTCGCCACCTCGGGGTCGGTCATGATCGTCGCCGGGTTCGAGTTGACGAGAACGACCTCGTAGCCCTCGGCCATGAGCACGCGCGCGGCCTGGGTGCCTGAGTAGTCGAACTCGGCCGCCTGGCCGATGACGATGGGCCCCGATCCGATGAGCAGGATCTTGTGGATGTCGGTGCGCCTGGGCATCAGATCTGGGACTCCGGGGTCTGGGGGGTCGCGGGAGCGGACGGGCCGGTGCGGATCTCCGTCACGAAGCGGTCAAAGAGGTAGAGCGAGTCGTTGGGACCCGGTCCGGCCTCAGGGTGGTACTGCACCGTCGCACCGGGGACGTCGAGCAGTCGCAGCCCCTCGACCGTGCGGTCATACAGGTTGATGTGGGTGAGCTCGGCGGCGCCGAAGTCGGTCTCCCAACGCACGGGCTCATCGGTGTCGATCGTGCGCGCACCGTCGGGCCCCAGCACGGCGAAGCCGTGGTTCTGGGCGGTGATCTCGGTCCGGCCGGTGGTGAGGTCCTTGACCGGATGGTTCGCGCCGTGATGGCCGAAGGGGAGCTTGTAGGTCTCCAGGCCCACGGCCCGGCAGAGCAACTGGTGGCCGAGGCAGATGCCGTAGACCGGCCTCCTCCCGATCAGCTCGCGCACCGTGGCGACGATGTCATCCAGCGCGGCCGGGTCCCCCGGGCCGTTGGCGAGGAAGAACGCGTCAGCGTCGGAGTCGAGCAGTTCGGCGGCGCTCACCGTGCACGGATAGCGCGTGACGTCGACGCCGCGACGCGTGAGGTTGGCCACGATCGAGGCCTTCACGCCGGTGTCGATCATGGCCAGCCGCAGGCGGCGCTCGCCGCGGGCCGGCGCGACACCCGCGACGGTGGTGATCTCGGCGGGCGTCACCTCGCGGGCCAGGTCACGGCCCTGCATGGAGGGCTCCGCGGCGATCAGCGCGGCCGCTTCCCGCGTCGATGTCGACTCGGGGAAGACGCCACCGGGCATCGCCCCCTCCTCGCGGATGTGCCGCACCAGCGCGCGGGTGTCGACCTCGGTGATCGCGGGGATCCCCTGGGCGCTCAGCCAGCCGAGCCAGCCGACGTCGGGCAGGGCGCCGGCGACACCACGGTGGTCGACGGCCGCGCGCATGATCACCGCGCGGGCGTGCACCCGGGGGGACTCCATGTTCGCCGCCCGTACCCCGTAGTTGCCGACCTGCGGCGCGGTGAAGGTGATGAGCTGACCCGCATAGCTGGGGTCGGTCACCGTCTCCTGGTAGCCGGACATCGATGTGGTGAAGACGATCTCCCCCACGCTGTGGGTGTCCGCGGCGCAGGCTTCGCCGTCAAAGCGCGTCCCGTCGGCCAGCAGCACGTAGGCACCACTCATGCCAGTTCCTCCTGTGTCAGGGGCGCCTTCGCAGTGTCGAAGGCCACCGTTCCAGCCGCCACGGTGAGGGCGACGACTCCGTGGAGCCGCCGTCCGTGGAAGCAGCAGTTCGCCGAGCGCGAGACGTAACCGTCTGCGCCGACATCCCAGGTCGCCTCGAGGTCGACGAGGGTGAGGTTCGCGGGCGCGCCCACGCGGATCCGCGGGGGTTCGAGGCCGTACAGGGTGCCGCCCGCGGTGATTCGCTCGACGACGAGTGCCAGCGGCAGGACGCCGGGGCGGACGAGATCGGTGAGCACGCTGGCGAACGCCGTCTCCAGCCCGGTCGTGCCCATGGGGGCAACCTCAAAGGGCTGCTCCTTCTCATGCCGGGCGTGCGGGGCGTGGTCGGTGGCGATGCAGGCGATCACGCCGCTGCGCAGACCCTCGATGACGGCCTGGCGGTCTGCCTCGGTGCGCAGCGGGGGGTTCATCTTGAAGCGGCTGTCCAGGCTGCGGACCGTCGCGTCGGTGAGCGTGAGATGGTGCGGCGTCGCCTCCCCGGAGAGGCGCGCCCCGCTGGCCTGGGCGGCGTCCTGGGCGGCGGCCAGGGCCACCACCGACTCGGCGGCGGAGAGATGCTGGAAGTGCATCGCCGCCCCCTCGTAGATGGCCACGGCGGCGTCCCGGGCGACGTAGGTGGACTCGCTGATGGAGGGGATGCCGGTGAGGCCGAGGCGGGCCGACACCGCCCCCTCGTGCATCACGCCGGCACCCGAGAGGTCGGGATCCTCCTCGTGCAGGGCGATGACTCCACCGCACAGGCGCTGGTACTGCAGCGCGCGGCGCAGCATCGCCGCCGAGGTGACGGGCTTGCCGTCATCGGTGAAGCCGAGCGCCCCGAGATCGGACAGCGCGGCCATCTCGGTGAGCTCGCGCCCGCCGAGACCGATGGTGATCGAGGCGAGCACGCCGACGGGGACCACCGCCTGCTGGGTGGCGAGCGCGCGCACCGCCTCGAGCACGGCGCTGGAGTCGATCGTCGGGGCCGTGTTGGGCATCGCGATGATCTGGACGAAGCCGCCGGCTGCTGCCGCCGCCGTGCCGGTGGCGATCGACTCCTTGTACTCCTGGCCCGGGGTGCGCAGATGGACGTGGGGGTCGACGAAGCCCGGGAACAGGTGCCGCCCCGCGGCCTCGATCACGCGCACGCCCGCGGGCGCCTTCAGGCTGCCGGGCGCGCCGATCTCGGCGATCTGTCCCTCCCGCACGAGCACGTCGTGGGGGGCGTCGATGTCGCTGCGGGGGTCCAGGACATGGGCTTGGCGCAGGAGCAGGTCGGCCGCCGGCGCCGGGGCGCAGACGAGTGGATCCCGGGGCCGCGTCATGCCGCCACCGCGAGCGTCGGCGAGCTCGCCAGCAGCTCGAAGAGGACCGCCATGCGCACGGCGACGCCGGCCTTCACCTGCGCCCCGATGAGCGAGACGGGTGAGTCGATCGCGTCGGCGGAGAGCTCGACGCCGCGGTTCACCGGGCCCGGGTGCATGAGCAGCTGCCCGGGCCGCAGGCGCGCCGGGTTGATCTGGTAGCGCTGGGCGTACTCGCGCAGCGTCGGGATGTAGGCCGCCTCCATGCGCTCGTTCTGCATGCGCAGGACATAGACGACGTCGGCCGCCTCGAGACCGTCGAGCCGGGCGCTCACCCGGGCCCCGAGGGTCTCGATCCCGCGCGGGAGCAGCGTCGGCGGACCGGCGAGCGTGACCTCGGCGCCCATCCGGGTGAAGGCGAGGATGTTCGAGCGGGCCACCCGGCTGTGCAGCACGTCCCCGACGATCCAGATGCGCCGGCCGTCAAGTGCGCCGATGCGCTCCTGAAGCGTGAAGACGTCGAGCAGGGCCTGGGTCGGGTGCTCGTGCTTGCCGTCGCCGGCGTTGATCACCGCGGCGTCGGTCCAGCCCGCCACGAGCTGAGCCGCACCGGCGTGAGGTGAGCGAATGACGATCGCCGCGGGGTCGTAGGCCGACAGGGTCTGAACGGTGTCGCGCAGTGACTCGCCCTTGTCGACGCTCGAGCCGGCCGAACGGATGTTCACCACGTCCGCGGAGAGCCGCTTGGCCGCGAGTTCGAAGCTCGAGGAGGTGCGCGTGCTCGACTCGTAGAAGAGGTTGACGACGGTACGGCCACGGAGCGCGGGGACCTTTTTGATCTCGCGGCCCGAGACCTCGGCGAAGGAGCCGGCCCGGGCGAGGATGCGCTCGATGTCGGGGCGCTCGAGATCCTCGACCGAGAGCAAATGACGCGACTGTCCGCTCATGCCCCCACCTCCTGGGCGGTCGCGCGGGCGGCCGGGGCGATGGTCACCTCGTCGCGGCCGTCGACCTCCTCGACGCGCACGTTGACGCGCTGATCCTGGGCCGTCGGCAGGTTCTTGCCGATGAAGTCCGGGCGGATGGGCAGCTCGCGGTGGCCGCGGTCGACGAGCACGGCGAGCTGGACCCGGGAGGGCCGACCGTAGTCGAAGAGCACGTCGATGGCCGCCCGGACCGTCCGACCGGTGTAGAGGACGTCGTCGACGATGACGATGGTCTGGTGCTCGACAGCGAAGTCGAGCTCGGTGGCGTGGACGACCGGAGCGGCCCGCCGCAGGCTGAGGTCGTCCCGGTAGAAGGAGATGTCGACCGAGCCGAGCGGGATCTCACGTCCGGCCAGTTCACTCACGTGGGCATGGAGGCGGCGAGCGAGCATGGCGCCCCGGCGCTGGATGCCGACGATCGCGCACGGTGGGCTGCCGTCGTCGCCGGGCGGGTTCTTCTCGATGATCTCATGGGCGATCCGCACCAGCGTTCGGCGCAGATCGTCGCGGCCGAGGACGACCGTCGTGTCGGGCACTGACTCTGTTCCTTCCTGGCCTCACGGGACCGGGTTAAAGGGCCTTATCGCGCCGAGCCTAGCAGCGGCCCCCGACCGACGAAACACCGGTTCTGCGCGCCTGAGCGCTGCCCGCTGGCCGCGCAGCCGGACCGGGCGGGCGCCGGGCTCAGGCTGACGAGGCCGCGGCGGGGCCGGGAGCCGGCTGAGTATCCCGGAGCCCTGTCCCGGTCTCCTGGGCGCGGGCGGCCTCGGCCTCGGCCTCGGCCTGGATGTCCTCCCAGCGGCGCAGCTGAGGCGCGCCGCGCTCGGGCAGGGGGAGCTCGATGAGGTCGAAGTCCCGGGGGACGACGCTGGCCGGGAAGATCTCCCGGGCCTCCTCGCGGATCGTCCGAACCGGGTAGCGGATCGAGATGTGGTTGAGCGCGAGCAGCGCGACCCCGGCGTTCCGGGCCAGGCCGGCCGCCTGGGCGGCCGTCGAATGCCCGGTCTCCCACGCGCGCTCGGCCTCGGCGATCGCGAAGGTGCCCTCGTGGACGAGCAGGTCGGCCCCGGTCGCAGCGCTCCCGAGCGCGTCACAGGGGCGGGTGTCGCCGGAGAAGACGAGCTTGCGCCCGCGGCGGGGCGGGCCCACCACCGTCGCGGGATCGACCCCGTCGACGCTCTCCCCTCGCTGCAGGCGACCCCAGGCGGGCCCCTCCGGAACTCCGGCGGCCCGCGCGGCCGCCGGGTCGAAGACTCCGGGACGCTCGAGCTCCTCGATCACGTAGGCGAAGGCCGTGCCCCGGTGGAGCACGGGCACGACGGTGATGTCATAGCCGTCACGTTCGAGCACCTCGCCGGGCTCGAGCTCCTCGAGGTACAGCGGGTAGCCCGTGCGCCCCGCGTGGCGCATGACGTCATCCAGCAGACTGGCGAGTCCGCGGGGTCCCTGGACACGCAGCGGGGCCTCACGCCCCCGCAGGTCGAAGGTCTTCAGCAGGCCCGGCAGCCCGAGCCAGTGGTCGGCGTGCAGGTGCGTGATGAAGATCTCGTCGAGCTCGGCGAGCCCGATGGAGGAGACGAGCTGGCGCTGGGTCCCCTCACCGCAGTCGACGAGCAGCCGGTCTCCACCGCGACGCACCACGGTGGCGGGAAGACCCCGGCGCAGGGTCGGCTGGGAGCCCCCGGTTCCGGCGAAGAAGACAGACAGATCCACGCCGTGAGTATGTACGCTCGTGGTGATGACTTCGATCCGTGCATTGCCGCTCTGGGTGCGCTATCTGGTCACCGTCGCCGTCGCGGGCGGGCTCTTTGCGCTGCTGGTCGTCTTCGTCAACCAGCACAACGGGCCGTTGGCCGAGCCTCCGGCGGGCCCCAATCCCGCCCAGGCCGCCCAGTCCCTCCAGCAGGACCGGATCCTCGTCGCCCAGCAGCAGGCCCCCCATCGCGTACGCCTCGCCGCCGCCGACCCGCGGGTCGCCGCCGCCCAGGCGATCACCCGGTACATGACCCGTCAGGTCAACCTCGGCTTCATCACCGGCCCGATCGACGGGGCCACCCGCTGCGGGGCCCTGGCCGGCAGCGCCGCGGCGCTGCGCTGCCGGATCACCTCGGGTCCCAACTCGGCGCGGCTCATCTACCCCTTCGACGTCGTCGTGCACGCGGCGGCGCGGCAGGTCGTCTTCTGTCAGGTCGTCGTCTCGCCGGACCCCAGCCTCCCCTCACCGCCGATCAGCTCCGTCTGCCGTTGATCCGGGGCGCTCAGCCCCGACGCAGACCGAGCGCCGAGGCCATCGCGGCCCAATCGGCCTCCGGCACCCCGGGGCCACCGAGCGTCTGGATGCAGACGTGATCGGCGCCCGCGGCACGGTGCGCCGCGACGTGTTCGGCCAGCGCGGCCGCTGAGCCCTGGGGCACGATCGTGTTCATCAGCCGGTCCGAGCCACCGGCAGCGATGTCGGTGTCGCTGAAGCCGAAGCGCTTCAGGTTCGTCGTGTAGTTGGCCAGGCCGAGGTAGAGCTCGGCGTAGCGCCGTGCGGTGGCGGCGGCCCGCGGGCGATCCTCGTCGAGGACCATCGCGAGCTCCGGGGCCACGAGCGCGGGCAGGGCCAACCGCTCGCGGGCGGCGCCGGTGTGCTCGGGCGGGGTGAAGTACGGGATCGTGCCGAGGCTCCGCGCGCCGCTGAGGTCGAGCATGCGCGGACCCAGGGCGGCGATGATCATCCGCTCGGCGGGGATCGGCGCCGGGGACGCGGCGATCCCGTCGAGGAAGCCGGTCATCTTGGTCAGCGGCTTCTCGTACTCACTCGTCGCCTCCGGATGGCCGATGCCGATCCCGACGATGACGCGCCCGGGGAAGTCCGCCTCCAGGGCGTGAAACTCCGCGCAGAGCTCGGCGGGCTCGTACTGCCACACGTTGACGATGCTCGTCCCCACGGTGATTGAGTCGGTGACCTCCAGCGCCGGGCGCAGGCTCGCCAGTCGCGGGGAACCGCCGACCCAGAAGGTGCCGTAGCCGAGGTCCTGCGCAACTTTGGCGGCGGCGGGAGCGTTCTCCTCACCGATCGCGTGAAATGACGTCCAGATGCCGTAGAGACCGAGTTCCATGTCCACGAGGGTCTCATACCCGGCGCGCCGGCATCCCGCTCACGCTGCTGGCGACCCTGCTGCTCGGAGCCGGCCTACTCGTCCCGGGCGTCGCCGCGGCTCGCCCGGGCCCTCGCTCGGCGCGTCAGGCCGATGCGGGCGCGCTGTCGGCCTACGACGGCTACCTCAACGCGCTGGTGCACACGGCCGGCGGTGCCTCCGCCCGCGTGAGCGCGGTGGTGGCAGGCGTGTCGAACCACTGTCCGGGCGCGCTGTCGGACCTCAACCGGCTCTCCGCCGCGCAGCTGCGGCGCTCCGCCCTGGCGAGCTTCGGCCAGGAGATCGACGCCGACCTCGGCCTCGCCTACCTGTCGCGCTCCCGCCAGGCCCTGCGCGCCTTCGCCGGGGCGCTCAGGTCGCTCAGTTGGCCGACCCCGACCCAGGCGGCGACGCCGGATCGGCTCATCCACGCTGACGCAGCGATCCTCGGTCTCCCTCACGCCGACCTCTGCGCCGACGCCCGGACGCTCGACAGCGCCCCCCTGAGCGAGCCGCGGACGACCGCGGAATTCCTTCGGGGCTACCGGGTCCGGATGAGCAATCAGGGTCGGGCGCTGTCTGCTTTCTCTTCCCTGCTGGGTGAGTACGAGACGGCGTCGGAGAGCGGGCTGGTGAACCAGATCGACGCGCTGGTGAGCCGCTACGGATCCCAGTCGCGCAGGGCCGAGCAGTCAGCCGCGGGGCGGATCCTCTCCGTCCTGGGCGTCGCCTCCTGACCAGCCCAGCGGTCCCGCCGCGAGCGCGTCGGCAAGCTCGCGGTGGTCGGTGTTCGTGTTCTCGGCCATCGCCGCGGCGGCCGGGGCGAGCCAGTCGCCGCCGCGCGCCTCGGCGTCGCGGCGCAGCGCCTTCACCGCCGCGGCCTCGGGAACGGGAACGAGGTGCAGGTTGGCCGCCTCCGCGCCCAGCTTCGCCACGAGGCCGAGCGGGTCGGTGAGCTGCGGCCCGAGATACGTGACCGAGACGGAGCCGTCGAGGCCACGCACGACCCACTTGCGGCTCTGGCGCCGCCAGGGCTCCGCGGCCACGCCGCGCGCGGCGTCGATCGCCCCGGCCAGTCCGGCGATCTGCACGCGCCGGGGGGCGCTCCACATGCTCAACGGCCCGGGGATCTGGCGGATCTCGCGCACCAGCGGACCGCCGTCGACCTCGGCGACGGCGATGATCCGCCGCGCACCGCGGGCGGCCCCGCGCAGGGACGCCCGGCGCAGCTCGGGCCGCAGGCCCCCCTCCGGGCTCGCCGCGGCGAGCATCCGTGCCGCCGCTTTGGGCAGGGCCCGCTCGTAGGCAGCCAGGGCGGCGATCTCGGCGCCGAAGTTCACCGGATCGCGCAGCTCCGGTGCGTGGAGATCGAGGAGGTCGGCGTGGTCGGGGCCGAGCACGAAGGGGCGGGGGCGACGCAGCTCGACGCGCTCGCGCCAGCCGCTCCACAGGGCCTCACAGATCGCCTCGGGGTCGCCTCCGAGCTCGCCCCGGGAGGCTCGGAGGGTGAGCTGGGTGGCCAGGCGCAGGAGATCGGCCGGGTAGGGCAGCAGGTCGACCTCGTCGAGCAGGTCGATCCCCCAGACCAGCCGACCGGCGCGGTCCCGCCAGGTCCCGAAGGCCTCGGGCTGGAGATCGCCCGCGCAGATGACCCGCGGGGCCTCCAGCAGCTGCGGGAGCTCGCGGGCGAGATGGTCCATGAAACAGGGCAGGTCTCCGCGGGCGAAGGCCTGCGGGGACTCGGCCATCTCGCGGTATTTGGCCTCGAGTTCCTCGCCGTCCAGCGGGATCCGCCGACCACGCCAATGCTCGTAGCGCCCGCAGAGCTCCAGGACCCTCGATCCCCGACTCATGTCGGGAGATAAGCTACAGCTCATGCTCGGATTGTTCGCTTCCAAGATGTCGATGGTCAGTCCGGCGGATGCCCTCCCCGGCCGGGAGACCGAGATGCCGGTCCCCGCCTCTCACGCGGTGCTCGGCACGTCCCTGAAGGGCCCCTGGCCCGAGGGGATGGAGACCGCGGTGCTCGCCCTCGGCTGCTTCTGGGGCGCCGAGAAGGACTTCTGGACTCTCGACGGCGTCCACACCACGGCGGTCGGCTACAGCGGCGGGTACACCCCCAACCCGACCTACGAGGAGGTCTGCAGCGGACGCACCGGCCACGCCGAGACCGTGCTCGTCGTCTTCGATCCGGCGCGGCTCACCTACGCCGAGCTGCTGCGCACCTTCTGGGAGCATCATGACCCCACCCAGGGCATGCGCCAGGGCGCGGACGTGGGCACCCAGTACCGCTCGGCGATCTTCGCCGCCGACGTCCACCAGCGGACCGTGGCCGAGGCGTCCCGTGCCGCCTACGGCGAAAAGCTCACAGCGGCCGGCTTCGCGGCCATCACCACCGAGATCCTCGACCCGGCGCCGTTCTTCTATGCCGAGGACTACCACCAGCAGTACCTGCACAAGGTGCCCAACGGATATTGCCCGGCACACGGCACCGGGGTCTCCTGCCCCATCGGCCTGGGCATCCAGGCGTCCTGAGGCCCGGTCCGCCGGACCGCGCCCGAGCCGAGTCGGGCACCGATGACCACGCCGGTCCGGCACCGGCACCCCGATCGGCGCCGGGTACGACTGGCTCGGCGCGTGAGCCAGCTAAGCTCTGCTGTCCCGCGCCCGTGGCCCAGTGGATAAGGCGCTGCCCTCCGGAGGCAGAGATCGCAGGTTCGAATCCTGCCGGGCGCGTCCTCTGCGGCGGGCTACAGTGAGCCAGCCGGATGGCCTCCTGGCTCGAACGGTTCCTCCCCGCCCGCCTCGGGGCCGAGGTCCGCTGGCTCACCGCCGGCGCGTGGGTGGCCAACATCGGGGACGGGATCAACCTCGCCGCCGGACCGCTGCTCATCGCCTCGGCGACCCACTCGGCCTTCCTGGTCGCCGCTGCCGCGCTGCTCCAGCGTCTGCCCTGGGTGCTCTTCGGGCTGGTCGCGGGCGTCGTCGCTGACCGGCTCGACCGTCGGGCGCTGATCGTCGGCTCCGAGCTCTTCCGTGTCGTCGTTCTGCTCGTGCTCGTGCTCACGCTGCTGGGCGGGCGTCATGTCGGCGTCGCCGTCGTGCTCGGGGCGATGTTCGCCCTGGGCAGCGCCGACGTGTTCTCCAACACCACCTCCAGCACGCTGCTGCCGATGCTCGTCGGCGGCGAGGACCTCGGACTGGCCAACTCGCGTCTGCAGGGCAGCTTCGTCATCTCCCAGCAGCTCGCCGGACCGCCGCTGGGCGCGGCCCTCTTCTCCCTCGGACGCGCCTGGCCGTTCCTCGTTCAGGGCGCCATCGTCCTGGTCGCGCTGTGGATGGTCTGGCAGATCGGCCCCCGCCGGGTCGATGACACCGTTCGCGGCCCCAGCCGCGTGCGCGCCGACATCCGGGAGGGGCTCTCCTGGCTGCTCGGCCACCCGGCGATGCGCACGCTGGCGCTCATCATCCTCGTCTTCAACATCACCTGGGGCGCCGCGTGGTCGGTGCTCGTCCTCTACGCCACCGAGCGGCTCGGTCTCGGGGCGGTGGGCTTCGGGCTCGTGACCACCGTCGGGGCGGTCGGCGGCCTGGCGGGCACCGCGTCGTACGGCTGGATCACCCGGCGGCTGAGCCTCGGCGACATCATGCGGATCGGGCTGGTGATCGAGACCTTCACCCACCTGGCCCTCGCCCTGACCACCCGGCCGTGGGTGGCGATGGTGATCTTCTTCGTCTTCGGGGCGCACGCCTTCATCTGGGGCACGACCTCGATCACCGTGCGCCAGCGGGCGGTGCCGTCCGAGCTCCAGGGCCGGGTCGGCGGCGTCAATCTCGTGGGCGTGTACGGCGGCCTGGTGATCGGGTCCGGG